>NZAK01000023.1 GCA_002687515.1 Rhodospirillaceae bacterium | reverse complement strand
TTGCAAGCATTTGGGCAATATCGCCCAAAAGCTTGCAATTATCGCCATGCGAAAAGAAGGCGCAGGGCCGCCCCAAGCCTTATTTTCTCCTTGTAAAACTTGAATAAAAGTACACCGAGCCCAAATCAAATTGGGGCGAGGGACTTTTATTCACGGACGACAAATTACTCGGTTGGCAGTTGAAAAAAACCACGCTTCCCGGGCGGCTCCGCCGGTGAAGTGACGATATCTGTGACTTCGGCATTCGGCGGCCCGTCCCGGCACGCGGCCAGCATCTCTTCGACGGCTTTTGCGCGCCCCCAAAACAGCGCTTCGACGGTGCCATCCTTGCGGTTGCGCACCCAGCCGCTGAGACCACGCTTTTCGGCCTCTTCGACCGTCCACGCCCGGTACCAAACCATTTGCACGGTTCCGGAAATACGGGCAGTGCAACAGACTTCATTCACGCTCATTCAAATTCCATGATGACCTGATCGACGTCCACGCTGTCACCCGGCTGGCAATGAATTTTCGCCACCACGCCATCGCACTCGGCGAAAAGCTGGTTTTCCATTTTCATGGCTTCGATGACCGCGACCTTGTCACCCAGCCGAACTTCCTGCCCTTCATCGACATCGATGCTAACCACCAGTCCCGGCATCGGCGACATCACCAGGTTCGAGGTATCGGTGTCCCTTTTTTCCGGCATACGGGTCAGCATTTCGGCGGCAACCGGGCGCAAGATACGAATATCGGCCAGAAATCCGTAGTGACGAAAGCGAAAGCCCGCCTCATTGCGATCCACTTGGATACAGATCTCCTCGCCGTTGACGGCGCCGGTAAAAAGCTCCTGTTCCGGTGACCAGCCGCCGGAAACGCTGAACCGGTCACCATCGACCAGCACCACCTGCTCGCCATTGGTCTCTGCCAAACGGACGGGATAATGGGTGCGGTTTAGGATCACCACCCAATGATCGTCGAGCGGCATGTCTTCGCGCGTCGCCGCCAGGCCATCGCGATGGCGCGGCGAGATTTGGGCGCGCCGGCCTTCAAGCACACCGTGCAACACTCCGGCGACGGCGGCGAGAATTTTGGGATCGGGATGAGAAGTATCCGCCGGAATGAACCGGTCGCCAAATTCTTCGCTGATAAAGTTGGTCGTCAGCTCGCCGGCCCGAAACTTGGGATGCCCCATGAGCGCGGCCAGAAAATCCAAATTATGCGTAACTCCGATGACGATGAATTCATCAAGCGCGCGCCGCATTTGGGAGATCGCCGCGTCCCGGGTTTTGCCATGGGTAATCAATTTGGCGATCATCGGATCGTAATACCGCGAAATGGTGTCGCCTTCGCTGGCGCCGCTATCGATGCGAACCGATTTATCGGTTCCGAAGACACCGCTCATGGGTTCCTTATAGCGGGTCAAGCGGCCGATCGCCGGCAGGAACCCGCGGATCGGATCTTCCGCGTAAACACGGGATTCCATCGCCCAGCCGTTGACCTCAACATCACTTTGTTCGATTTCCAGCCTTTCCCCGGCGGCGATACGGATCATCTGTTCAACCAGGTCCAAACCGGTGACAAACTCGGTTACCGGATGCTCCACCTGCAGGCGCGTGTTCATTTCCAGGAAATAGAAATTATGGTTTTGGTCGACGATAAACTCGACGGTGCCCGCCGACACGTAGTCCACGGCGGCGGCCAAGGCCACCGCGCGGGCACCCATTTCGCCCCGCAACTCCTGATCCACGAAAGGGCTAGGCGCTTCCTCGACGACCTTTTGATGACGCCGCTGGATGGAGCATTCGCGCTCGCCGAGATGGATGGTGTTGCCGTGCGTATCGGCCAGAACCTGGATTTCGATATGGCGCGGATCGGAGATGAATTTTTCGATAAAAACGCGCCCGTCGCCAAAGCTCGCCTCGGCTTCGGAAATGCAGGAGACAAGCGCCTCGTTGATCTGGGATGCGGAATCCACAAGACGCATGCCCTTGCCGCCGCCGCCGGCCGACGCCTTCAAAATGACCGGGTATCCGATTTCGGCGGCAATTCGCTCAGCCCCGGCGCCGCTTTCCACCGGGTCCGCGAACCCCGGGACAACCGGCACGCCCGCCTCCACGGCCATCTTTTTTGAACGAATTTTGTCGCCCATCAAATTTATGGCGCTGATCGGCGGGCCGATAAATTTTACACCCGATTCTTCCAGCTTCTCCGCGAATTCGGCGTTTTCAGACAGGAAACCGTAGCCGGGATGAACCGCCTCGGCGCCGGTTTCCTCGACCGCCTCCAAGATGGCTTCCTGATTCAAATAGCTTCCGGCGCTTGGCGCCGGCCCGATTTCGATTGCATCGCTGGCCATGTCAACATGCAAGGCACCGCGATCGGCTTCGGAAAAAACGGCAATGGTGCGAATACCCATGACCCGCGCGGTGCGAATTATCCGGCACGCAATTTCACCTCGGTTGGCAATAAGGATAGAATTAAACATAAATTCAAAATTTGCTCAAAGTAGACTCGATTCCGTAGTCTTCGAACAATCGAGCGAATCTGTCAATAAAATGATGGCAAAAATCAAAGGCCTCGTTCGATATTTTACGCATCTTAATAAACCACTGATAAATAAGATAATTTTTTCTCGACACCCAATTGACGAGAAACAACAAATGACTTTTATGCCTATTATCTATATTTTCCATAACATTGATTGGATCGGCAAGAATCTTTTGATCCACGATTATCGATTTCATATACAAAAAATTGACAATAATGCTTATTGCGCACATTTTGTGCGCAATATTTAAAAATCGTTATCAAAAAGAAAACGGCGTCGGCGTAACCTACGTTCTCCCACATCGCAGCCAAACGGATAGGTCAGCGCGACACGCCGCATGGCCTTGCCACCTTGCCCAGTCCGCTCCCGCCTTTCCGGGACGCGGCCGGCGATTTCGAACAATAGCTTACGCCGGATGGCGCGGCCGAAATCCGTAAAATTCTTGGCCACCACCAGGAAAGCGCCGGGTCCGCCAATCACGCAAGCCGCGTAATAGCGATCAAGGTTTTCCAATTGCGGCCTGCCCGATGGCTGCAAACGGTCATTGATTATGGGCAGACCGTTGATCGTGATTCCCTTGGCAGTGGCATCCATGCGCGCCTCGGTTACCAGAATACCGGTGTTGTTGGGGCCATCCCCGGAAATATCGATAACCCTGCGCGTACCCTGAAATTGGTTGTTTTCCAAAAGCGGCACGGAAAAAATGATGGCATCGCTGATCGAGGTCCATGGCCCTGTGGATATCGGCGCCTCCCGCAACGACTTGGCGAACGCGGCGGCGCTGCCCGCCCCCTTGATGACCCGCCAGTCGAGCACCGTATGTTGCACGCCGTCCCCGGCCCATTCCACGTAGGTGACCGCAATGCGCCCAAGAACACCGGAAGCCACCGCCTTGGCGAACTCGGGGCTGCCGATGGCGCGGACGTATCCATCCCGTTGCAACGAGGCTTCTTCGAAATCGACGCTGCCCGACACGTCGACCGCCAGCACCAGCTCCAAATCGACGGGTGTCATGGCCCCTACCGGCCCGGCCGGCAGGCTGGTGAGAGCCGCCAAGGCAAGCGCCAGGACAAGCAGCCGGCAAGGCATTTGTTTGGCCCCTGCGTCCGCCTGCTCGCGGATACGGCGCCATGGATATCGTAAATTCATGTGCTGACCGCCTTCGGTATGATCGAAAAGCAGCTTCGATCATACCCCTGGCGTTCCATCCAATCACGCAGAAATGCGTGTTTGCCGAACGACGGAATTACTTGCTGTAAGAATCGATGGTGGGAACCACGCCATCGTCGGAATTGCTTATCTCGGCCATGCGGCGTTGCCGGTAAAGGCTACGCAACGCCCCATAAAAGTCGATCGAGGTTTCCCGCAGATTATCCAGCTCTTCGACGATATTGGCATAGGTCACGACACCGCGAACCGTGGTGATTGAAAGGGCGGCATCGTCCCGTCCGGTATTATCCAGGTAGTAGCCCAAGGGATCGAAATAGCTGTCGACGACGAATTTACCCAAGGCATCCCTGGGATTCGATGGGCCGAGCAGCGGAAGAACCAGATAGAAACCCTCTCCGACGCCCCAAACAGCCATGGTTTGGCCAAAATCTTCGTTGTGTTTCTTGAATCCCAAGCTATCGGCAACATCGAACAATCCGGCGCCGCCGATGGTCGAATTTATAACCAGGCGCGCACCGGTGTCCAAGCCGCGCTCGAACTCGCCCTGCAAAAGATCATTAATCAGGATAACGGGATTGTTAAGATTGGTCAGAAAATTGCTGATCCCGTCGCGCAGGAACTGAGNAAAAATAAAATTATAGGATTTCGCCACCGGCTCCAAAATAAAGAAATTAAACACCTCGTTGACGGCGAATATCACGCGGTTCATGGGCTCCAACGGATCGTTGATGTCCAACTCCTCCCGGTCGCCATTTTTGGCATTTGGAAGATTATCCAGATCGAGTTCTTCTTCGTCATCCTTCTTGATTTCTTGGGCCGGCTTACCGCCGGCTCGCCGCGCGCGCACATTCCCAATTGCCGGCGGCGGTGCGTCATCGCGGGTTAAAAACGGATGCGGCGCGGTCAGAAGCGTGCGCATGTCATAAAGGCGATTACCCGCCCACGCTTGCCCCCCGAACAGCGGAAAAGCCGTTGCCACAACTAAATATATAGCGGCAAGGATAACCACCCTTTGCCGCGTGAGAGACATAAATTGGATCATCCGTATCGGCCGACCTGTTTGCCCCAAAGCTTAAGCATTTTACCCTATCTGGCAAGCGTTCTGTTTGATGAAGCCTCTGAGATTCAACGGTTTTTTGAAAATACGGTCTATTGCTCCACCGATTTTTCCCATGTAGCTTGATGGCAACGGCAACCGGCGCGGCAAGGAAGCATCAATGACCGAAACCATTCGGCAATTAATCGATAACGGCGCCGGTGGCGCACCGGTGCTCGGCGCGCCCGGGCGGCCCTATATGAGTTTCGCGGAACTGGCCGCGCTTGCCGATAAAACCGTTACCGCCATCAACGCGCGCGGCATCGGCCGCAATGACCGCGTCGCCATCGTCCTGCCGAACGGGCCGGAAATGGCCGCCGCCTTCCTGGCCATCGGATCGGGCGCCACCACGGCGCCGCTCAACCCGGCCTACCGGGAAGAAGAATTCGAATTCTACCTCTCGGATCTCGATGCCAAGGCATTGGTTCTCGAGGCCGGCGGCAATTCGCCGGCGCTGGCGGTTGCCGAAAAACTCGGTGTCGCGGTGCTCGAAATCGAAATCCCGACAGACGTTCCGGGCGCTGCGCCGGCCGGCGAATTCGAATTTACCGGAGACGCCGGCGGCGTTCCGGCGATAAGTTCCGGCGCCGCGCGGGCCCAGGATTGCGCCCTTATTCTGCACACCTCGGGCACCACCTCGCGGCCCAAGATGGTGCCCTTGTCGCAGCAAAACGTGACCGCGTCGGCGCGCAATATTAGCTCAACCCTGGCATTAACAAATATTGATAAATGCCTGAATATTATGCCTCTTTTCCATATTCATGGCTTGATTGCCGCCGTCCTTTCATCGGTCAGCGCCGGCGCTTCCATCTTCTGTTCGCCGGGTTTCAACGCGCTTCGTTTCTTCTCCTGGATGGCGGAAGCGGAACCCACCTGGTACACCGCCGTGCCGACCATGCACCAAACCATCCTGACCCGCGCGCCGCGCAACCGGGAAATTATCGATGCCGGAAACTTGCGTTTCGTCCGTTCGTCTTCGGCCTCGCTGCCGCCGCGGGTGATGGCGGAACTGGAAGATAACTTCGCCTGCCCGGTGATCGAAGCCTACGGCATGACCGAGGCGGCCCACCAGATGGCCAGCAATCCGCTTCCCGATGCGCCGCGCAAGCCGGGAAGCGTCGGTCCCGCCGCCGGCCCGGAAGTCGCCATCATGGATGCCGGCGGCAAGATTCTCGAAGCCGGCGAGATCGGCGAGATTGTCATCCGCGGGCGCAACGTGTTTTCCGGCTACGAAGCCAATCCCGCCGCCAATGCCGAGGCATTTTCCGATGGCTGGTTCCGCACCGGCGACCAGGGCGTTATCGACGGCGACGGTTATCTGTCCCTGACCGGCCGCCTGAAAGAGATCATCAACCGGGGCGGCGAGAAAATTTCGCCGCGCGAGGTCGATGAGATTCTGATGGACCACCCGGCGGTGAGCCAAGTGGTCACCTTCGCCATGCCGCACGCCAAACTGGGCGAGGATGTCGCCGCCGCCGTCGTCCTCGGCGAGGGTGAGGACGCCAGCGAAGACGAAATCAGGAAATTCGCGGGCACCCGCCTCGCCGATTTCAAGGTGCCCAGGAAAATCCTGTTCGTCGACGAAATTCCAAAGGGCGCCACCGGCAAGCTGCAACGCATCGGGCTTGCCGAAAAACTGGGTCTCGCCTAGGCTTCGGCGATGAACATCTGCATCTACGGCGCCGGTGCGATCGGCGGCTTTCTCGGCGCCGAGCTGGCCCTTGCCGGCGCCGATGTCAGCCTCATTGCGCGCGGCCCCCATCTGGCGGCGATGCAGGCCAATGGGCTGCAGCTGATCCGGGATGGCGAGACCCGCACCGCCCATCCCAAATGCTTCGAAAACCCCGCCGACGCCGGCGTCCAGGACTATGTCATCGTCACCTTGAAGGCGCATTCGGTGCCTGCCATCGTCGCTGCCATGCAGCCCTTGCTGGGCCCAAAAACGGCCGTCGTCTGGGCGGTGAACGGCGTCCCCTGGTGGTATTTCCACGGCCTCGGCGGCGCCTATCGCGATCTCCGCCTCGAAAGCGTCGATCCCGGCGGCGTGCAATGGTCCGGCATCGGCCCGGAACGGATCATCGCATCGGTGGTCTATCCGGCCGCCGAAGTTGTCGAGCCCGGTGTGGTCCGCCACGCCGAGGGCGACCGGTTCAGCCTCGGCGAGCCCGGCGGCGAAAAAACCGAGCGTATTCAAGAGCTTGCGGCGATCCTTATCGGGGCCGGCCTGCGCGCCCCGATCCGCCCCCGCATCCGCGACGAAATCTGGGTCAAGCTCTGGGGCAATCTCAGCTTCAATCCGATCAGCGCCCTGACCGGCGCCACCCTGGAGCAAATGTGCAGCGCCCCGGACAGCCGCGCGCTGATCCGCCGGATGATGCTCGAGGCGCAAGTCATGGCTGAAAAAATCGGCGTCAAATTCGCCGTCGATGTCGATAAGCGCATCGATGGCGGCATGGCGGTCGGCGCCCACAAGACCTCGATGCTGCAGGATCTGGAGCGCCGCCGGCCGATGGAAATCGACGCCCTGGTCGGCGCCGTTTCCGAGATGGGGCGCCTTACCGAAACCCCGACGCCGACCATCGATGCGGTCCTCGCCCTGGTCACATTGCGCGCCCGCCTCGCCGGCTGCTATCCTGAATAGGCCTGAATAGGCCCGAATAGGCCCGAATAGGCCGAATAGGAACGAACATGGCCTTGCTTCCGATCAAGGATTACAACGATCTGAAACGCATCAGCTTTCAATATGTGACCGTCGGCCTGATCGCCGCCTGCGTCGCCGTCTTCCTGTGGCAGCTGTCCCTCGGCGATCAACAGGGCCGCGCCGCCCTGCAATACGGCACCATTCCGGCGGTCTTGTTCGGCAGCCGCAACCTGGCGCCCGAACTTTACGCCATTCACCCGGTGCTGACCCTGTTTACCAGCGTCTTCCTGCATGGCGGCTGGATGCACCTGATCTTCAACATGCTGTTCCTCTGGGTGTTCGGCGACAATGTCGAGGATTCGATGGGCCATCTCCGGTTCCTGATCTTCTTCCTGGTCTCGGGCGCCATCGCCAGCTTCGCCCACGCCATCTTCGAAGCCGGCTCCGCGTCGCCCCTGATCGGCGCCTCGGGCGCCATTTCGGCGGTCCTCGGCGCCTATCTGGTGCTGCATCCGAAGGCCCGCCTGCTGGTCCTGTTTATGAACATCATCCCGATGCGCCTGCCCGCCGTGATCGTCCTGGTGGGCTGGATCGCGCTGCAATTCATGAGCCTCAATTCGGGCGCCGAAAGCAACACCGCCTGGTGGGCGCATATCGGCGGCTTCGGCACCGGCATGGTGCTGATCGTCTTGTTCAAACGCCGCGGCGTGCCTTTGTTCGACGGTGTCGGCCGCTTCAAGCCGGCCGACACGGAGGCGCTCGAAAGCGACGAGCGCCGCCACGCCAAATCCATTTTCCCGAATACGGTCGGGCCAATCGCCGGAAACGGCGCGCCGAAAAAACCGTGGGGCGAATAAGCCGGAGCAAGAGGGACGTGCGCGCCGCCAACCCGGGGCCATCCCGGCGCACCCTGCTTCGTTAGGCCGCCTCTTGCGCCGCCTTGGCGCGGCGTTCCTCGGCCAGGCGCTTCAAATGATCGAGCCTGAGATCGATGCTCGAGCCGACCCACATGCGGTTGTCCTTGGAGGCCAGGGCATTTCTGAACTCGTCACTGTCATAGCCTTTGTCACCGATTAGCANGGATGCGCTGGGTAGGTCGTCGAACATCAGCTTGGCGCCCTTGTGGTCGTTCATCTGGCCTTCGGATTACGGTGACAGTTTAGGATTACGGTGACGATTACGGTGACAGTTTACGATTTGGACAGAGCGCCTGTTATCCCTTCAATTTTCTATGCTAAAAGTAAACTGTCACCTTATCCGCACCTTATTCGTATTCCACGGGCTCTCCTGCGACCGTTTGCGCCGCATGCGTGGCGCGCGGCAGCCCCGGAAGCGGGTGTTGCGGAGTACAATCATGTTATTGATATACCCCCGCGTGCCGCGCCAGCGGCCATCGCATAAAAGTAAACTGTCGCCGTTTTAGTAAACTGTCGCCGTTTTCACCGTTTCAGCCGGGTGCCCGTCCAATTCAGATACTTCAGCAAATAGATGTGAGCTATTTCATCGTCGTCGTTTTCTTGGCGGTGGCGATCGGGGCGTTCGTAAAGGGCGTAACCGGGGTCGGATTGCCGATCGTTTCGGTCCCGGTGATGGCGGTTGTATTGGGTGTCGAGCATGCCGTCGCGGTGATGATCATACCTTCCTTTACGGCGAACATATCGATGGTTTGGATGCTCAGGCGCGAAGCCTCGGCGAATGGCGAATTGGCGGCGTTTATATTGTTGGGCGCCGGCGGCACCGTGCTCGGCGCCTGGATACTGTCAACCGTCGACAAGGAGGTTATGTTCCTGGTTATGGCCATCTGGGTCGGCACCTATCTGTTCATCCGTACGGTGCGTTCGGAAACGGTCATTTCCGATCCGGCCGGCCGAAAACTGGCGCCGGTTATCGGTTTCGTCGCCGGCATATTCCAAAGCGCCACCGGCCTCTCGTTTCCGGTTTTCGGGCCTTACCTGCAGGCCAGGAAATTCGGGCGTGATCGCTTTGCCTTTAACGCGGCGGCTCTGCTGATGGTTTTTGCGTTCGTCCAATTCATCAGTTTTACCGGCTTCGATCTGCTGTCGCCGACCCGTATCGCCGAGGGACTGCTGGCCGTCGTTCCGATGGCCATTGCCCTGCCCCTCGGAATCAGGGCCGCCCGCCATTTCAACAAACAGAATTTTGACCGCCTGATCGTCGGATTGCTGCTGATCACCGCGATAATCCTGCTCTTGCGGGGCGTGAGCGCCATTTAACCGGCAGCGTGCCGGTATTGCATGGCCATATTCGAATAATTATTACCGTATTCCCACCGTATTCCATAAAAGTAAACTGTCACTGTAATCCCGATGGGCGCCGCATCGCCGGCACCCTTCCTCCTATCGGGGAAACGGGAAAAACGATCGTAGGGGTGCAAATTAGATGATACAGGCTACTGGTATGGCAGATTAAATTTCTTTCAAGCAGCAGCTGATATTCGAATACGGCAAGATCGAGCAGGTCAACAATTGGCAACTTTTTCCTTTACCGAAGTTTTGCGACGGCGGATCGGCGCAAATTTTTCCACTTTCAGCCGGGCCGAGATTTCAAATGATCAATTGAACCATGCAGCGGTGGCCATCGTTATCGATAAACATTTAGAGGACGAACGCGCGACCGTACTGCTCACACGGCGCTCCCAACATATCAACCGGCACAAGGGACAATTTGCTCTTCCCGGGGGCCGACTGAACAAAGACGAAACGGTGAACGAGGCGGCGCTTCGTGAGTTGAAGGAAGAACTGGGCGTGGAACTCGCCCCAGGCGCCCTGCTGGGCACCCTCGACGACTATGCGACCCGCTCCGGTTTCAATATCACGCCGGTCGTCTTTTGGGGCGGTGGCGCCTTGCAGGCTAAACCCGACCCTAACGAGGTTGCGCAGGTCTTCCGGATTCCCGTTGAAGAGCTGGACAGTCCAGACATTCCCCAGTTCACGCAACAAGTCGATGGTGATCACCCGGTGCTTTATTTCCCGCACCTGCCGACTTTGGGTGATTCTGTCTACGCCCCGACGGCGGCCATACTCTATCAGTTCCGCGAAGTGGCCCTAAGGGGAAACAACACTCGGGTCGCCCACTACGATCAACCCCGGTTTGCCTGGAAGTAATCGCCCCCATACAGATCCGAAACTATCGGTTATGCCATGTCCCATCCCAAATCAGCACAGATAGAAGGTAACAATGTCTACCAACTCATTTGAAAACTGCTCTTATGAAATCCGTGGCGACCTGAAAGACGCACACCAGGAAGCGTGGGCGCGGATCGCCGCACCTGGCACCTGGCTGACCGGTGGACGCCGGGTCAGGGTCGCGGCGGAAATTCGTCAGGCCCGCGAATGTGCCTTCCGCACCGAGATCCATAAAAGTAAACTGTCACCGTATTTTGAGATTCTATCCACTAGGAAACATTATGAACCAGCTTAAGCTCGGCATCCCCAAGGGAAGTCTCGAATCCGCCACCCTAGACCTGTTCGCCCAGGCCGGATGGACCATCCGGTCCCGGTCGCGCAACTATTTCCCGTCTATCGACGACGATGAGATCACCTGCTCGTTGGTGCGCTCCCAGGAGATGGGACGCTATGTGGCAAGCCGGACCATGGACGTGGGACTTTGCGGCATTGACTGGATCAAGGAGACCCAGGCGGACGTCGAAGTCGTCTGCGACCTGATCTATTCCAAGGCGTCCGACCAGGCCGCCCGCTGGGTGCTGGTGGTCGAGCAGGACAGCCCGGTACAGAAGGTCGAGGATCTGGAAGGCAAGGTCGTTTCCACCGAACTGGTGGACTATACCAAGCGCTACCTGGAAGAGCGCGGCGTTAACGCCACCGTCGAGTTCTCCTGGGGTGCCACCGAAGCCAAGGTGATCGAGGGCTTGGCCGACGCCGCGGTCGAGATCACCGAAACCGGAACCACCATCAAGGCCCATGGCTTACGCATCGTCTGCGACCTGCTTCATACCCATACGGTGCTGGTCGCCAACAAGGAAGCGCTCGCCGATCCTTGGAAGAAGGCCAAGATCGACCAGATCGCCTTGATGCTGCAAAGCGCCTTGGCCGCGCGACACAAGGTGCTGCTAAAGATGAACGCGCCGAACCAGGCTTTGGAGGCGGTGACCAAGCTGTTGCCGAGCCTGCATGCGCCGACCGTCAACCACCTGACCGATCAGGCCTGGGTTGCCATTGAAACAGTGGTCGAGCGCCGCGAAGTCCGCAACCTCATCCCCAAGCTGCGCACCGCCGGGGCCGAGGGTATCCTGGAACTGGACCTGAAGAACGTCTCTTAAGTTTCAGAACCTTAACAGCGAAGGACTTTTTAACGGGAAACAAATTAGGGTGACAGTTTACTTTTAGACGGAAGGTTCCGCCCAAAGTAAACTGTCGCCCAATTCCAACCTCTACCCCAAGTTGGCCACGAAAATAACGCCGATGCCGATCGGCGCCACGTAGCGGATTAAAAGGCGCCAGAGGCCATAGCCCGAGGTCATCGCGAGCTCGTCCTCGGTGTCGTTCTGGGTCATGATCCAGCCGGCGAAAACCGCCATCAGCAGCGCCCCCAGCGGCAGCATGATGTTGGCGGTGAGGAAGTCGTAGAGGTCGAACAGCGTCTTGCCCTCGAAACGCCCGATGAAGCCAAGCGGGTGAAAGCCCTTCCATTCGTTGAGCGACAGCACCGTCGTCAGGCCGAGCAGCCAGGCGCCGCCGGCGACACTCGCCGAAGCCTTGGCGCGGCCCATGCCGCGTTCCTGCAGCCACTCGACGATTGCCTCCAACATCGAAATGCTCGAGGTCCAGGCGGCGATGACCAGCATCACGAAGAACAACAGGCCGACGATCTGGCCNCCCGGCATTTTCCCGAAGGCGATCGGCAGGGTTACGAATACCAGGCCCGGCCCGGCGCCCGGCTCCAGGCCGTTGGCGAAGACGATCGGGAAAATCGCCATTCCCGCCATCAGGGCGACCAGCGTGTCGACGATGGCGACGGCAAATGACGTGGTGGCGATCGACGAGCCGCTGTCGAGGTACGATCCGTAGGCGAACACCGCGCCGCCGGCGATACTCAGGGTGAAAAAGGCATGCCCGATGGCGGTTAGGATGGCCTCGGCGGTGAGTTTGGAGAAGTCGGGATTGAACAGGAAGCCGAGCGCCTTGCCGAAGCTGGCGGTATCAACCACCAGGTTATAAACGATCAATCCGGCAAGCAGGACGAACAGTGCCGGCATCAGGATGGTCACGGCACGCTCGATGCCGGCCTTGACGCCGCTTGCCGAAACGCCGACCGTCAGCACCATGAAGACCGTGTGCCACAACAGCAACTTGCCGGGCGAGGCAAGCAGGCCGCCGAATATACCACCGACCTGATCCGGGCTTGCGCCGTTGAACGTGCCGGTTATCGAATGGCCGATATAGGGAATCGCCCAACCGGCGATTACGCTGTAAAAGGACAGGATCAGAAACGCGGCGAACATCATCATCACGCCAAGCAGGCCCCACCGCTGTGTCCGGTTCGATTCCTTGGCCAGTTCGATCATTGAATTGACGGGGCTAAGCCGGCCGCGCCGGCCGAGCATGATCTCGGTCATCATCACCGGCAATCCGATAGCGGCAATGCAGATCAGGTAGACGATGACAAAGGCACCGCCTCCATTCTCTCCGGTGATATAGGGAAATTTCCAAATGTTGCCGAGCCCGACCGCGGATCCGGCAACCGCCATGATAAATGTCGGCCAGTTCGACCAAGTCTGATGCGCTTGGCGTTTGGCGCCAACTACTGCTTCTGCCATTGTTTCCCCCCTATTAGAATCCACATTTTTATTGTGATTTTTAACCTTAACGCCGAACGCAACCAATTGATAGCCTTGAGACAATGATCGTTCCGGCGGAAGCCGACACGCCTCCCCCCAAACCGGTAACCCGCAATCCATCTTGAAAGGTTTGATGCGCGCGCGCTTTGGCGGTAATACCAACCTGTTCCAGGCCGCCAGGAAAAATTGCAGACGGCAAGGCGAAAGCCGGCACTTGAAGTCCAGGGGAGGGAGAAGATGGAATACAAGACACTGAAATGGGAGATCCGGGAAAATCCGGAGCGGCCGGGCGAAATGTCGATCGGTTTGCTGACCCTGAACCGTCCCGATTTTCTCAACGCCGTCGATGTCCGGATGCGGGTCGAACTGGATATCCTGTGCGACGAGATCGGCCATAACAGCAACATCAAGGTGATGATCATCACCGGCGAGGGCCGGGGCTTTTCCGCCGGCGGCGATTTGAAATCGGAGGCCGGTCCGCTCGGCGCCGGCGACAAGGATTTCGATTTCGGCAATTTCGGCGACTACAAGGAAATCGCCAGCTACTTCTTCAACGATCTGCGCCACCAGGTATTGCAGCGCGCCTTCAAGAAGTTCGAGGACCTGCCCTGCATCGTCATCGCCGCGATCAACGGCCCGGCGGTCGGCATCGGCCTCGAGATTTGCACGCTCTGCGATCTGCGCTTCGCTTCCGACAAGGCAAAACTGGGCGAGGTCGCGGTGCCCGCCGGCTTCCTGCCCGAATCCGGCGGCGCCAGAAATTTGCCCAAGCTGGTCGGCATCGGCAAGGCCCTCGACATGATCCTGACCGGCAAGATTATCGGCGCCGACGAGGCCCTTACCATCGGCCTGGTCGAGAAGGTTTTCCCCCACGACGACCTCATCGACGAAACCTTCGCCTACGCCGCCGAGATCGCCTCCAACCCCTACCTGTCGGTGCGCTACGCCAAGGACCTGGTGAAGATGTACTGGAACCACAACCGGTCCGACGCGGGCTGGGCGCGCGAGTTCGCCGCCATTCAGGAAATCACCCGCACCGGCGACTGCGTCGAGGGCATCCGCGCCTTTCTCGACAAACGCCCGGCGGAATATCGCGGCCCCTATTACGACAACCCTCCCTACCGGGGCGGCAAGGCTAAATGACCGGGGCGTTGCCCCCGCCGCCGCCGGGATACCGGGAAATCCCGGAGCGCCTGAATATCGCCGGCGAACTGATCGACAGGATTGAAGAGCGGAACTTCGGCGGCCGTCTCGCCTTTGTCTGGGACGGCGGCGAAATGAGCTTCGATCAGGTGGCGGGGCGGATAAACCGCCTGGCCCACGGCTTTGCCGCCAGCGGCATCGAACCGGGCATGCCGGTGCTGGTCCGCATGTCGAATTGCCACGAGTTCGCCGAAACGCTGCTGGCGCTGATCAAGATCGGCGCCCTGCCGGTGCTGCAAAACTCGCTGCTCGGCGAAGAAGAGGTCGAATACGTGCTCGAACATTCCGGCGCGCGGGCGGCCGTCACCCTGGCGTCCCTTGCCGAACCGCTGCTCAATCTTCAAGGCAAATTGCCGGCCGGTATTTTTTCCGCAAGGGGCGCGCCAGCGGGATGCAAACCGCTCGAGAGACTGATTGACGAGGCCCCCGGCGGGGCATTCCCGAGCGCCGATACGGCGGCCGACGATCCGGCCTTTTTTGTCTACACATCCGGCACCACCGGGCGTCCCAAGGGAATTGTGCACGCCCATCGCTGGCTGATCGCACTCGGCGATGCGAACCGCTACCGGATACCCACATTGCCCGTTGACCGCGCCTATGCAACCGGCGAATGGAGCTTTATCAGCGCCCTCGGCCATAACGTCATGTTCCCGCTTCGCAATGGCGTCACCGGGGTCATCCTGGAGGGCCGCGCCAGCCCGGAAAATGTCCTGCAAACCGTGCAGAAACATCGTGTCACGGTGATGTATTCGGTGGCCACAGTCTATCGGCGGATACTCGCCATGGAGGATGTCGAAAGCCGCTACGATTTGACCTCGCTGCGCGGCTGCAACGCCACCGGCGAAGCCCTTGAAGCCGCCACCTGGCAGGAATTCAAGGACCGCATCGGCTGCGAGATTTGGGAACATTACGGTGTTTCCGAAATGCAGATGGTGCTGGGACAGGGGCCGTTGCAACCGGTGCGGCCGGGCTCCATCGGCCTGCCGGTCCCGGGAACCGAGGTGGCCGTCCTCGATGACGATTACAACCAACTGCCGGACGGCGAGATCGGGCATTTCCTGATCCGCTCCGACAATCCCGGGTTTTTCCTGGGCTACCACAAGGACCCCGGCAAAACCGCCGAGGTCGTCCATGACGGCTGGTACCACACTGGCGACCTGGCATGGCGGGACGAGGACGGTTTTTTCTGGATCGCCGGGCGCAGCGACGATTGCTTCAAGAGCCGCGGCATCTTTATCTCGCCTTACGAAATTGAGAACGTGCTGCGCCAGCATCCGGCGATCGCCGAAGCCTGCATCGTTCCCCTCGCCGATGCGGAAATCGGAAACCGCATCCGCGCCGTCTGCGTCCTCAAGGACGGCACGCCGGCGGGCGACGCGACGGCGGAGGATATTCGTCTCGATGTCCGCAAAAGGATCGCGCCCTACAAGGTGCCCCATGTCGTCGAATTCATCGACGCCTTGCCGAAAAGTCCGGTCGGCAAGGTCCTGCGCCGGAGTTTGGTTTCTTAGATTAGGCGCCCGGCACGTCCGGCGCTCTAAAAGTAAACTGTCACCGAATTGCTAGTTGACCAATGTCATGGGCAAATACATCAGAGTCCATAGAGTCTGGAAATAATTCTAAATAACCGCTGGGGATGAGAGATGAGCAATGAAAACGATATCGATTATGGCCCGCTAAGGGATTTGATCGGTGTTTGGGAGGGAAGCGACGGTGTCGATGTGGCGCCGGAACCGGATGGCGCGGAGACCAATCCCTATTATGAAACCATAACCTATTCAGCGGTCGGAAATGTAACCAACGCCGAAACTCAGAATTTGTCCGCCGTCCACTATCATCAAATTGTCCGCCGCAAATCAGATGGTGAAGTGTTTCATAATGAAACCGGCTATTGGATGTGGGATTCAGAAGCCGAAACGGTCATGCATTCCCTGGCGATTCCCCGGGCCGTATGTGTGCTCGCCGGCGGCAAATACAGCGGAGAAAAAGATGCGGATGGACGCGCCGTCATCAACGTTGCGGCGGGCATCGATGACCGAAGCTGGAAAATAATCCAATCGCCCTTCATGCTGGACCGAGCTCGCACCAAGGAATTCAGGCAACAAGTCGTTGTCGGCAATGGAAGGCTGTCATATTCGGAAACGACCATCGTCGACATTTACGGTGAAGTATTTGAGCACACCGACCAAAACGAATTGGTCCTGAAATAGTTAAAACGGTGACAGTTTACTTTTAAAATAAGCTCGATAGATGACCAGCGTCGATTTGTATTGCGAGCGGATCGGGCCCGAGTTCTGGGCCGAACCGGTCAATGCCCTGACTAATGCCGCGTTCCTGGCCGCCGCCTGGGGCGCCTGGCGGCTGGCGCGCCGATTGTCGGCGCTCGCGCCCGGCATCTGGGGGCTGATCGTCCTGGTCGCGGCGATCGGCTTCGGCAGCTTCACATTTCACACATTGGCGACAAATTGGGCGCGATGGCTCGACGTTCTGCCGATCCTTTTATTTCAGCTTTTGTATTTGTGGCTCTATGGGCGCCGGGTGATCGGTTGGGGACCATTTGTTGCGGCCGGCCTGTTGGCCCTATTCCTTGCCGCCGCCCTCATCGGCCGCCAATTCCCGGCAATCTTGAACGGCTCCCTGATCTATGCCCCGGCCCTGGCGGTTATCCTCGGGCTCGGCATTTACCAGGTCCGGGCGGCGACAGAGGCACGATTTGAATTGCTGGCCGCCGCGGCTCTGCTTGTCTTCTCATTGGCGTTTCGTTCGGTGGACAACGCGGTCTGCGCGGCGCTGCCGATCGGCACCCATTTTCTCTGGCATCTCCTCAACGGCACCGTCGTTTATCTGGCGGTCCGCGCCCTCATCTACCAGCGGCCGATACGGGCCTGATCCATAGGGCAGGATTAATGGTGCTCTAACCCTTGGCGAGGATCGCCTCGACCTCGGGCCAGGCATTGGCGCCGTTGCTGGCCAGGTCGTCCAGCAGGTCGTCAGGAATCCATTGGTAGAAGGCGGGCTGGAAGCTGGGGCGCTCGTTGATGCGATTGAACCATTCGGCCACATGCGGCCGATCCCGCCAGAAGCCCTGCATGGCGAGCATATCCAGCCGCACGATGTAGGGAACCGCGCCGACATCGGCGAGGGTGAATGTCTGGCCGGCGAGCCAGGGAACCTGGGCCAGCCGGGTTTCCATGGCGCCGACGAACTTGTCGTAGGCGAGGACCGCCCCCAGCGCATCCGGCCCATCGAAACCTTGCTCCACCCAGCGGCGCTTGCGGGCGCGTTTCACCGGGTCCGGGTTGCCCCCCAGGAACGCCTCGAGGGCCTTTTCCGGCAGGCGGCGAAGCACGTAGCGGTGCGAGGCGCAGAAAGTGAGGGCGCCGACCGGGCCGGAATGCAAATCCTCGTCGACGGCCTTGGTCCAGATGCGCATAACTGCGCGCTCGTACGGGCCTGCCGGCTTGAGCGGCGGGTCGGGAAACACCTCGTCCAGATATTCGCAGATGACCGTCGATTCGGTTAGCACACGGCCGTCATGGACCAAGGTCGGCACCAGCGCCTTGGGGTTCAACTTGAGGTAGCCAGGATCGAACTGGTCGCCCTTGAGGATGTCGATATAGTGTCCGTGCCAGTCGCGCCCCTTTTCCGCCAGGCAGAGACGCACCTTGGCGGCGCAGACGGACGAGCCGTGATGATAAAGCTCGATGGTCATTTCCGGCCTCCCATGCAGGTCCAAGGGATTGTTCCCCTAAACCTGGATTATTTCCAGTAGAAATCCGTGACATGCGCGCCGCCCGCGGAGCCGGTGATCAGAGGCCCTGGACAACATACTCGGTGTGCTGTGAAATAAGCCGGAGCGGTTAACGGAAAGACAGCATCAGCTCGGAGCGCCGATGACCAAATTAAACTTTGTCGATACGACCTTTCGCGACGGCCACCACAGCTTGTGGGCGCAGGGCATGCGCACCGGCATGATGCTGCCCATCGCGCCCCAATTCGATGAGATCGGCTTCAAGGCGATGGAGATTTTCGGCGGCGCGATGTTCAAGAAATGTGTCCACGAGCTGAGGGAAGACCCATGGCAACGGCTGAAATCGATGGCCGCCCTGGTGCCGAATACGCCGCTCATATTTATGTTGGCGCCAAGCGTGACGGTCTTCGACATCACGCCGATGCCGTTCATGAAGATCTATATCGAGCAGCTGGCGGCGCACGGGCTGGGCGGTTTCCATTTGATGGAAGCGGCCAATGATTTCGAAAATCGCATCCCCGAGCTGGTCACCATCATCAAGGAACTCGGCCTTAAGATCACCCTGGCGATGGTCTATTCGATCTCGCCAAGGCACAGCGACGATTACTATGCGGAAAAGGCGGCGCAGGGGGCGGCGCTGGACATCGACGCGCTCTATATAAAAGACCCGGCCGGGCTGCTGACGATCGACCGGACGCGCACCCTGGTGCCCGCCATCTTGCGGGCCGCCGGCGGGGTGCCGGTGGAATTCCACAGCCATTGCACCACCGGCCTGGCGCCCGCCGTCTATGTGGAGGCGATGAAGCTGGGGATAGAAACGGTGCATACCTCGATCCCGCCGCTGGCCAACGGATCAGCACAGCCATCGGTGTTCAATGTGGCAAGCAACGCCCGGCACCTTGGATTGGAGCCGGCCATCGACTTGGACGGGATCGAGCCGATATCGCGTCATTTCACCGAAATCGCGCGCCAGGATAATCTGCCGGTCGGGGTGCCGTTGCAATACGACGTCGCACAGTACGTGCATCACGTTCCGGGCGGCGTTATTTCCCACCTCCGCCATCAACTGGGCCAATTGGGGGCGGCCGACCGTTTGGACGAGGTATTGGACGAGGTCGGCCTGGTCCGCGCCGAATTGGGATACCCGATCATGGTGACCCCGTTTTCCCAGTTTGTCTGCACCCAGGCGGCGCTCAACGTGATCACCGGCGAACGCTACAAACAGGTTCCCGACGAAGTGATCCAGCTTGTCTTGGGACATTGGGGCAAGGAAGCCGCGGCGGACATCGATGCGGAGATCAAGGACCGGGTCCTCGGCACGCCGCGGGCCGAGCATTTCAGGAATTGGAGCCCGCCGCAAACCCCGGTTTCGGAAATCCGCCAGCGCCTGGGCGGGCCGGAACTTTCGGATGCCGAGATGATCCTCCGCTATATCTCGCCGCTCAGCGAGATCCAGGCGATGCACGACGCCGGCCCCGCCAAAACCTACCGGACCGGGCGGGCAGGCATGTTCAAGCTGATCGGCGAGCTGGCCGAGCGCAGAGGCTTCAGCCAAATCAGCGTCAGCGCCGGCGGCAATTCCGTGCANCTCCGGAAATCAGCCTAAAAGGCGTTTCTCGCGGCATCAAATAATCCAACGAAACTGCGTTCAACATCGATCAAATTCGGCCATAATCGGTATATGCAAGCGAGCCTAAACGAAAATGCGCCGATCATTGAAACCGTCGGCGCAAGCAAGGCCTTCGCCGGCAAGGAGGCGGTCAGCGATCTCGACCTCAGCGTCCCCGCCGGTCTCTGCTACGGCCTGCTCGGCCCCAACGGAGCCGGCAAGACGACGACATTGCGCATGCTGTACGGCGTCACCCAGCCGACACGGGGACTCATCCGCGTGTTCGGAATGGACGTGGCCCGGGAAACACGGGCGGTGCGGGCGCGCCTGGGCGTGACCCTGCAGGACAATGTGATGATCGAAAGCCTGAGCCCCCGCGACAACCTAACGATTTTCGGGCGCCACCATTTGATTCCGGAGGCGCTGCTTTCCAGGCGGGTTGACGAACTGCTGCAATTCCTGGAACTCGGCAGCCACGCGGATATGCAGGTTTTGAAACTGTCTGGCGGCTTCAAGCGCCGGCTCGCCGTCGCCATGTCATTGCTGAACGATCCCGAACTGTTGATCCTGGATGAGCCGACCACCGGGCTTGACCCGGCGGTGCGCCACGCCTTGTGGTCCAAAATTCGCGAGCTCAAGAGCGGCGGCAAATCGATCTTGCTGACCACCCATTACATGGACGAGGCCGAACGCCTCTGCGACCGGGTCATGATCATCGCCAACGGCAAATCCATCCGCCAGGGCGCGCCCCGGGACCTGATCGCAAGCGAACTGCATCCCGAAGCGATCGAATTCGATTGCGCGCCGGCCGAGGAGCAACGCCTGTTCAAGCTCGTCGCCGGCGACTGCGTAAAATTGCGCTCGGGAAACCGGCTGATGGTCTTCGCCGAGGACGCCACCCCGGTGCTCGACGCCGTGCATCAATTGGACGGCGGCGACCGGCGGCCGGTGATCGTGCGTCCGGCCAACCTGGAAGATGTCTTTTTGTCGGTCACCGGCACCCAGCTAGGGGATGGCCAGTGAGCGTCTCCCTGCCCCATGCGGTTTCCGTCTGGCGGCGCAATGCCAGCCTCTATAGACGCACCTGGAAAGTTAACCTGCTGCCCAACTTTTTCGAGCCGGTGTTCTATCTGACCGCCATCGGTATCGGCGTCGGCGCCTATATCACCGAAATGGGGGGTGTGACTTATGTGGAATTCCTGGTGCCCGGGCTGATCTGCGTCTCGGCCATGCACGGCGCCAGCTTCGAAGTGACCTACAACGTCTATGTCCGGCTGGTCTACGAGAAAACCTACAGCGGCATGGTCACCACGCCGGTGACGCCCGATGACATACTGGTGGGCGAAGTGCTGTGGGCGCTGACCCGGTCGTGCATTTACGGCGGCGGCTTTTTCATCGTCGCCGCCCTGTTTGGCTTGATGCCCGGCCTTTCGGCCCTGTTGGCGATATTCGTTATTCCCCTGACCGGCCTGATGTTCGCCGCCATCGGCATCGCGGTGACCCTGCGCATGCCGACCATCGAGCTGTTCAGCTTCTACTTCACCTTGTTCCTGACGCCCTTGTTCCTGTTTTCCGACGTCTTCTTCCCGATCAGCGAACGCCTGTCCGGTGTCTGGCTGCAAGTCGCCGAAATCCTGCCGCTCCTGCATCCGGTCCGCCTGGCGCGCAGCGCGTTTTCCGGCGAAGTCGGCTGGCTGGCGCTCTGGGACGCCGGCTACATCGTCGTTCTATCGGCGGGACTTCTATCCTGGGCGAAGCTGACCATGCGGAAAAGGCTGTCCAGCTAACACCCCTCCCCTTAGATCAAAGCGGAATATTGCCGTGCTTCTTCCATGGATTTTCCTGCTGTTTGCCCCGTAGCATGCGCAGCGCGCGGCAGATCCGGAAGCGGGTGTTGTGGGGCATGATGACATCGTCGATATAGCCGCGCGATCCGACCCGGAACGGATTGGCGAACTGTTCCTTGTATTCCCGTTCCCGTTCCTGGATGCGTTCCTCGTCGTCGATATCCTCGCGGAAGATGATCTCGACGGCGCCCTTCGAGCCCATCACCGCGATCTCGGCGCTCGGCCAGGCGTAATTGACATCGCCGCGAAGGTGTTTCGATCCCATCACGATATAGGCGCCGCCATAGGCCTTGCGGGTGATGATCGTCACTTTCGGCACGGTCGCCTCGGCAAAGGCGTAAAGGAGCTTGGCCCCATGCCGGATCAGGCCGCCATATTCTTGGCTGGTGCCGGGCAAAAAGCCGGGCACATCGACCAGCATGATGACGGGAATGTTGAAGCAGTCGCAAAAGCGGATGAAGCGCGCCGCCTTGACCGATGAGTCTATATCCAGGCAGCCGGCCAGGACATTGGGATTGTTGGCGACGATGCCAACGGTGGCGCCTTCCATGCGGCCATAGCCGACGACCATGTTGCGCGCGAAGCCTTCCTGAAGTTCGAAGAAATCCCCTTCATCGACGATTTTGCGGATGATTTCCTTGGCGTCATAGGGCTCGTTCGGATTTTCAGGAATCAATGTATCCAGGGACGGCTCCTCGCGCCCGGCCGGATCGTCGGTCGGCATCAAGGGGCTCATTTCCCGGTTGCTCGACGGCAGGAAATCCATGAAGCGGCGCACCTGTTCGATGGCGTCGACATCGTTTTCGAAGGAATTGTCGGCGACCCCGGATTTGGTGGTGTGCGTATTGGCGCCGCCCAGCTGTTCTTGCGTCACCTCTTCATGGGTGACGGTGCGCACCACGTCGGGGCCGGTCACGAACATGTAGGAAGTATCCTTGACCATGAAAATGAAATCGGTAGTCGCCGGCGAATAGACGGCGCCGCCGGCGCACGGCCCCATGACCATCGAGATTTGCGGCACCACGCCCGATGCCATGACATTGCGCTGGAACACCTCGGCGTAGCCGGCCAATGACGAAACCCCTTCTTGGATGCGGGCGCCGCCGGAATCGTTGATGCCGATCACCGGCGCGCCGACGCGCATCGCCTGATCCATGATTTTACATATTTTTTCGGCGTGGGTTTCGGACAGCGAGCCGCCGAAGACGGTGAAATCCTGGCTGAACACGAACACCGTGCGGCCATTGATGGTGCCGTGGCCGGTGACCACGCCATCGCCGGGCACCGATTTCTTTTCCATGCCGAAATCGGTCGAGCGGTGTTCGACGAACATGTCCCATTCTTCGAAGGATTCCGGATCGAGCAGCAGATCGATGCGTTCGCGCGCCGTCAGCTTGCCGCGCTCATGCTGGGAATCGACCCGCTTCTTGCCGCCGCCGGCGCGCGCCCGCGCCCGCTGCTCTTCGAGTTGACGGATAATTTCGTACATGGCTTTTGTCCTTAGCTTCGGTTGCCCGGAAAGTATTAACCAAGACGCGGCCCCGGCGCTACATTGAATTGACCCGGGCTTAGCCGGAAAAGAATAAGAATTGCTTACCGGCAGAGTTCGATGAAGCGCGCCGCTTCCTCGATTTCGCCTTGCACGCGGCGGCGATGTTCCCCGGCTTCGTCATCATCGCCCCAGCGTTCGATCTGATAATGATCGTCGAGCAAGGCCGCTTCGGCGCAGCTTTCGTGCGCCATCGCGCCTTGGCCGAGGGCCAGGGCCAGGATCAACGATCCGGTGGCGGCGGCGGCGGCGGAAACGCCCATCAATTGGTAATCGTCCAGGGCCCCGACGGCGGCGCCGAGGGCTTCGAGGGCGGCGGCGGGTTGCTTGACCGGCTGGATACCGGTGGTCACCGCCAATTCGGCGCCGAGGTCACGCGCCGCCCATTCGAGCCAGGGCTGCCACGCCTCGGCTTGGCGCCGCGCCAGGTCCGGCGGCGCCTCGGCGCGATAGCACAAGAGATCGGTTTCGCCGAATTTGAGAGTGATCTCGACGACTTCGGCGCGGTTGGGGCGGACCCTGTCGATCACCGTCGCCGCAATTCGAAACATCGGCATGGTGGCCGCGTCAATGCATTCTGATTGCGCGTTCCATTCGTCCGCGACGATTTCGGCGAGCCGCTCTGTCGGCAGCACGAAATCCGATCCGGCCGGCGTTTTGATGCCGCGCCCATCCAGGGCCACCGAAAATCCACCGGAATGCCCGACCAACTCGGCCCGCTCGTAAAATTTCTTGGCGCCATCGATCCTTGTCATCTAGTTGCCACCGAACAGAGACTTCAAGGCGCCGCCGACGCCCTTGGTGATAGATTCGATGGGATTGTCGGATTTCGGCTTTTCCGCCGCCTGGGGTTTGGCCGCGCCCGATTTGGCTTTTTCCAACGCGGCGACGCACGGGTTTTTGTCGCCGGCGCCGCCGCTGACAGTCAGGGCCAGCAAAGCCACCGGATTGATGGCGGTCAGCGCCAAGCCGGCGACGCCCTTGACCACGGCGGCGGTGCTGGGCGCGACGGCAGGCGATTTCAGGGTGCCGCCGATATCGATGGGAACCGACAGGCTAACCAGGCTGGCATCCTTGGCCTCGGGCTTGATCCGCATATCCAGCTTTTCATCGCGCAAATCGATCTGGCCACCGCCCGAAATGGTCATCTTTTCGGTGTCGAACAGCAGGCCGGTGCTTTTGGCGATGCCGCGCTTAATATGGAAGCGGCTGACCAGGCAATTGATCTTGGTATCCTTGGCCTGATCGGCCCAGGGCATGATATTGCTGATCAGATCGGCAGCGAGCAAATCCACATATTTGCTCTCGATACGGCCCTGGTTCATCACCAGTTCGGTGTTGCCGTTCAATGCGGCCATGATTTTGCGCACCGATGTGCCGGCGCCATTGAGCTTCACCTTGGCATCCAACTTGCCGGACAGGATATCGGTGAGTTGCATTTGCTTTAAAAGGCCGCCGAGGTCCAGGCCCTTCACGTCGAGCGAAACCTCAAGCCTCGGCGATTTCACGGCCCCGTTCAGCGATACCCTGGCGCCCAATTGGCCGCCGGAAATTCGTGCCGTGGCCGGTGCCACCGAAAGATTTCCGTTATTAAGCTTGATAGTTAGATCCAGGTCATCGATCGGCGCCGGCCCGGCAAGGATTTGCTTACCCTTGAATTTCAATTGGGCATTGACCGATTTCAGGGCATCCAGGGGCAGCGGATCATCGGGAAACAGGCGCCGGCTATCGGGCTTCGGCGCCTTGCCGGCTTTCGCCTCGGGTAAAGCGGCAAGGATATCGTTCAAGTCCAGCCTGTCCGACGCCAGATTGGCGCGAATGCCCGGAATCCGGCGGTTCAACGAGACGCTTGCATCGCCCTTCAAATCGGTGCCGCCGAGGGTGATGGCAATGTTCTTGGCTTCGATCCCGTCCTGTCGAATTTCGAGCGCCGCGCCGATGGAATAGTCCGGCGCCTTGGGCAGCCGGGCGCCGGCCAGTTTGGAGAACGGACGCAGATCGCTGCCCTTGAGCGCCACGCTGAGATTGATTTTGGGCGAAGCGGTGATGCCGGCAATCTCGCCGCCGCCGGTGATATTGAAATAGCCTGCGGTTCCAACCGAAAATTTCAGCTCCTTGATGCTGGGATCGGCGGGCGCGCCCAGGATCCGGCCGGAAGCCTCGAAACCGCCGATCTTTGGTATTGGCGGCAGCCCGGCCCCAGGCACCAGCGTTTTCGCCGAATTGACGGTGGCGGTTAGATCATCGCCCTTTGCCGCAAAGCCCATATCGAAGTTGGGTGCGCCGAGCGGCCGCCCGATATTGCCCTTGATATTGAACGCAGCGCCAAGGGCGCTGATCTTCAAATCGACCGGATAGCTTGCTGGATTGGCGGCCAGCTCGGCCAGCGCGCCGAGCGCGCCGTCGATGGCAAACGCGGTGCCGGCATAGGCGCCATCGAGCCTTATTTTCAGTTTCCCCGACGGGTCATTGCCGTCGAGTGACATCCGCTTGACGCGGATATCGAATTTCCGGCCGGCCGCCTGGTCCTTGAAGGTGAAGCTGGCGTTCTGGAATTCCACCAGTTGCAATTGCGGGATGACGGGTGCCGCGCTGTCGCCGGAAACTGCTCCCGGCTTGTCTTCCGAGGGCTTGGCGGCGAATTCCCAATTGGCCCGGCCTTGGGCATCCCGTTCAAGAAGGATGTTCGGTTCGATCAGCAATATCTTGGTGAACTTGATTTCACTTTTAAGCAGCGGAATAAGTTCCAACCCGACTTCGAGCCGTTTCAACGAGACCATGTGCGGGCCGGAACCCCACTCGGCATTGGCGAAGGTAACGTCGCCCGCGACCACGGCGGGGCTCAAGGATATGGCGAGATCGAGATCGCCCTTGATGACAAGCTCGCGGCCGGTGGCATCGCGCACCTGGGCGGCAAGAAATTCGCGGATTTCGTCCCGGTCGACGGCGACCAGAATGGCGATGCCGGCGGCACCGACCGCGACGACAACCAGGAACAGAACAACGGCAAGGCGAATTACGATTTTTATCCGGCGCATCCCTTAGCTCACCCAATATTGGCGGCGATCAGGCCGGCGGCGGCATCCGGCAATTGATCGAAGCGGTCGATCACGGTCACCGCGCCCGCCGATTTCAGCGCGGCGGATTGATGATAACCCCAACTGACGCCGATGGCAGGGATATTTGCATTGACCGCCATTTCCATATCGTAGCTGGTGTCGCCGACCATCACGGCGCGCCCGGCATCGGCCCCGGTTTCCTCGAGGGCGCGAAACAGCATCTCCGGATTGGGCTTGCCGGCCGCCCGGTCCGAGGTTTGCAAAGTGGCGAAATGGCCCTGCATTCCGTGTTCATCCAGCACCTGGTCCAGGCCGGCCCTGGACTTCCCGGTGGCGACGCCGATCAGCCAGCCGTCGCCGTTGAGCGCGTCAATGGCTTCGCGCGCGCCCGGATATAAGGGATCCCGCCAGCTATTGTCGGCGCGCTTGGCCTTGGCATAATTGCGGTAAGATGTGCAAATTTTATCATGGGTCGCCGGACCCAGCGTTGGCGCCAGCCGGGCGATGGCCTCCAAGAGTTCGAGCCCGACAACATGACGCACCGCGTCCGCGTCCGGGCGGGCAACGCCGTTTTCACCGAATGCGGCGTGCATGGTATCGACGATGGCGGTTTGCGAATCGACCAGCGTGCCATCGCAATCGAGCACCAGCAGTTTCAAATCCTGGGCGCTCACGACATCGAAACCTCCGGCATGGTCAAGGGCGCCGTGCCTTCCTCGAAACCGAAATACTTCCATGCATCTTTCATGTGTTCCGGCAATGGGGCGGTAACCTCGATCACCTCGCCGGTCATGCCGAAGACCCGGATCCAACGGGCATGCAGATGCAGTTTCCGCGCAATGCCGTCGGCGCCGTCTAAAAAGGCGCCGCGGCCGCCATATTTGCCGTCGCCCAATATGGGCGTGCCCATTGCCGCGCAATGAACGCGAAGCTGGTGCGTGCGGCCGGTTTCGGGCTGCAAAAGAAGCCAGGCGAGCCGATCGCCGGCGGCCTCGATCAGCATGTAATTGGTTGCCGCGCTTTTGCCCCGGGACGCCGTATACATACGTTCTTTTCCGGTTCCGCCGCCCTTCCTGAGGGCCGCTTCGATGACCCCCATTTCAAGTTCCGGAATTCCCGCGACCAGCGCCCAATAAACCTTTAGCGCGCGCTTCGAGCGGAAGGCTTCGGCAAAATGCGACGCCGCCGCCGGGCTGCGCGCAATCAGCAGCACGCCCGAGGNATCCTTGTCCAACCGGTGCACCAGGCGCGGGCGATGGTTTGCGCCGTAACTCAGGGCGTCGAGCATGGCATCGACATGGCGCGATGTTCCGGAACCGCCTTGAACGGCGAGCCCGGGCGCCTTGTTGAGCGCGATCAGGTTGTTGTCCATATACAACACCGAGCTCCGGATGGCGTCCGCGTCGATGTCGCTGATCCTGGTGGTATCGGGCTTGGTTTTTTTGTTTACCGCTGCCGCCGCTACCGGCGGCACGCGGATGACCTGGCCGGCGCTGATGCGCGCGCCGGCGCGCACCCGCTTGCCGTCGAGGCGCACCTGCCCGGTACGCAAAAGTTTTTCCAGCCGGCCGTGGCCGAGGTCCGGAAAATGCCGCTTGAACCAACGGTCCAACCTGAGGCCAGTTTCATCTTCCAAGACCGCTACCGATTGCACGCCGCTCATGCCAGAACATGCCTGAATAGGATCATGCCGGCGAAAAGAGCGGCGATGGCGGCAACTACCGAGACGGCCATGTATAATGCCGCCGGCCAGTAGGTGCCGCGCTCGATCATCGCCACCACATCCAACGAAAAAGTGGAAAAAGTGGTGAACGATCCCAAAATTCCGACCACCATGAAAGCCCGCATTTCCTGGCTCGGCGACCATTTCAGGGCGACGATTTCGATCAGGACGCCAAGGAGGAATGAACCGGCGATGTTGACGATCAAGGTCCCGAAAGGGAAGCCGTGGCCGAGAAAATGGCCGGCCCGCGCCATCACCGCGTAACGCGCCAACGCGCCCAGCGCCCCGCCGGCGGCGATCGAAAGTAACAGGTTCATCGGCCCGCACCTTTATCGCGGCGCAATTTGTTCCAGTATTCGAGACGCTTGATGATTTCCCGCTCAAATCCGCGCTCCACCGGCCGGTAAAATTCCTGCCGGTTCATTTCGTCGGGAAAGTAATCCTGCCCGGAAAAGCCATCCTCGGCGTTATGGTCATATTGATAGCCGGCGCCGTAGCCCAAATCCCTCATCAAATCGGTCGGCGCGTTCAAGATATGCTTCGGCGGCGTCAGCGAGCCATCCGCCCGGACGCTCTTCATGGCGGCGCTGAGCGCCTTGTAGGCGGCGTTGGATTTGGGCGCGGCGCCGAGATAGATGACGCATTGGGCGATGGCGAGTTCGCCCTCGGGCGAGCCCAGCCGTTCATAGGCTTCCCAGGCGGCGATCGCGTGGCGCAGGGCATCGGGATCGGCGAGCCCGATATCCTCGACCGCGAAACGGACCAGACGGCGCGCGATATAGCGGGGATCTTCGCCGCCCGCCAGCATGCGCGCCAGCCAATATAGCCCGGCATCCACGTCCGAGCCGCGCAGGCTTTTATGCAGGGCGCTGATCAGATTGTAATGGCCTTCCTGGGATTTATCGTAGAGCGGCACCCGCCTGGCGATGGCCGCTGACAGCGCGTTAATATCCAGTTCCGGCTTGGCCGGTAATGTGAACAGCTCCTCGGCCATGTTCAAAATAAAACGGCCGTCGCCGTCGGCCATGGCGCGCAATGCCGCGCGCGCATCCGCACCCAGCGGCAATTTTTTGTCTTCCGCCTGCTCGGCGCGCAACAGCAACTTCTCCAAGGCGTCATCATCGAGCCGGTTGAGGACCAGCACCTGGCAGCGGGACAGGAGCGCGCCGTTCAGCTCGAACGATGGGTTTTCGGTGGTCGCCCCGACCAGGGTGACGGTGCCGTCTTCGACATAGGGCAGGAAACTATCCTGTTGCGCCCGGTTGAAACGGTGAATCTCGTCGATGAACAGCAGGGTTCCGCGGCCCGCTTCGCGGCGGCTGCGGGCGGCTTCGAAAACCTTGCGCAGATCGGCGACCCCGGAAAACACGGCGGATAAAAGTTCGAAATGCAGATCCGTATGCTCGGCCAGCAGGCGCGCGATGGTCGTCTTGCCGGTGCCGGGCGCCCCCCACAGGATGATCGACGTCATCCGCCCGCCGGCCAGCAGGCGCTGCAACGCACAGCCGGGACCGAGCAGATGGGCCTGACCCAAGACATCGTCCAGGCTTTGCGGCCGCAGCCGGTCGGCCAGGGGACGGGGCGCCTGGGATTCAAACAAAGTCGCCATCAATTGATCGATAGCCTCATCATTCTGCTCTTACGGAGGACCGCCAGCCGCCAACGTTTGACCGGCCGCGCCAGCACTTGCTGCAGGCGCGCAACGGTCTTTACCTCGGCGCCATTCACTTCCTTGATGATATCGCCCGGCTCGAAGCGGAACCGTTGCGCCGTCGAGCCGCGCCGGATTTCACGAACGACGACGCCTACGGCCATGATATCGGTGCCCATTTCATCGGCCAGCGCCGGCGAAAGGTTGGCCACCGTCGCGCCCGCAAAGGGATGCGCGCCGCTAAGCTCGGTCGTCGCCGGCGCCGGAATTGCGGGCGGTGACTCGATTGACAGTTTGGATTTATGCAGGCGGCCCTTGCGCAGGATTTTCATGCGCACCGAAGCGCCGATGACACGGGTTGCGATCCGGAATCGTAGCGCTTCGGGATCATTAACCTCGTGACCATCGATATGGGTCACCACATCGCCGACCCGAATACCGGCGCGCGCCGCCGGCCCGGTTGGGTAAATTTCACTGATCAGGATGCCGGCTGGGCGCTTGAGGTTCATGGTGGCGGCAATGTCCGGGGTTACCGTCTGGCCTTCGGCGCCGAACCAGGGCCGGCGCACGCGCCCGCCGGTGGTTAAACCCGCCAGGACAGAACGCACCATGTTGGATGGGATGGCGAAACCGATGCCGACCGAACCGCCGTTTTTGGAATAAATGGCGGAATTGATGCCGATCAGCCTGCCATCCAGCGATATCAGCGCGCCGCCGGAATTTCCCGGATTGATCGCCGCATCGGTTTGAATAAAGAAATTCAGATCGTTGATGCCGACCTGGGTCCGCGCCAATGCCGACACGATGCCGCTGGTTACGGTTTGTCCGACCCCGAACGGGTTGCCGATGGCCAGCACCAGATCGCCGACCTCAAGATCATCGGAATCCCGGAACTCCAAAAACGGCAGTCGTTCGCGCCCCGGATTTATTTTGAGGATGGCGAGATCGGTGCGCGGGTCGCTGCCCAGCAGCTTGGCTTCGAATTCCCGCCGGTCGGTCAAAACCACCCTAATCTCGTCGGCGCCCTCGATGACATGGTGGTTGGTGACGATGGTGCCGTTTTCACGCACGATCACGCCCGAACCCAGCGAGTTTTGAACCCGGCGGCGGGCGCGCGGCCCGGCGCTGAAGCCTTCGCCGAAAAAGCGCCGGAAAAAAGGATCATTGAACAAAGGCGAGAATTGCCGCGTGGCGACCACCTTGCGGGTGAAGATATTGACCACCGCCGGTGCCGATTGTTTCACCAGCGGCGCGAAACTCATCTTGATTTCGGCGCGCGTCGCCGGAACCCGCTTCAGATCTTGTGCCGCGCCGGCATCCGGCAGCAAGCAAAGCACCATGATGGCGAAAACCACTGCCGCCGCGCGAAAATTCATTCTAATATCACCCATTTCCCTATCTTATCACCGCATATACAAAGAGGGCAGCCTTGCCAGGCGCCCCCTTTTTCTTAATCGATATCTAGAGCATTGTCCCGGGTTATACAGGAAGCGCCTCGCCTTCGTCTTCCATGGCTTCCATTTCGGCTTGGTGCCTGGCGCGGTCTTCGGCGCCCTTGGCTTCCGGGTCGCGATCGACGAGTTCGATCACCGCCATCGGCGCATTATCGCCGTAGCGGTGGCCGGCGGCCAGAACCCGCGTATAACCGCCTTGCCGGTCCTTGTATCGTTCGGCGAGCCCGTCGAAGAGCTTGGCGACCACTTCATCATCGCGCAGGAATGCGAAAGCCTGGCGGCGGGCATGCAGGGTTCCGCGCTTGCCAAGAGTCACCATCTTTTCGGCAAACCGCCTCAAGTCCTTTGCCTTTGGCTTGGTGGTCTTGATTTGCTCGTGCCGGAGCAACGAAACGGTCATATTCGCGAACATGGATTCGCGGTGTGCCGATTTCATATTCAGTTTACGGCCACTCATTCGATGGCGCATGGCTCTTTTCCCTTAACTGCTTATACCGCCAAGATTAAAACGGTTCCTCGAGGCGCTTGGCAAGATCCTCTATGTTTTCCGGCGGCCAGTCGGCGATGTCCATGCCCAGATGCAGCCCCATTTGCGACAGAACCTCTTTGATTTCATTCAAGGATTTGCGGCCGAAATTGGGCGTGCGCAGCATTTCCGCTTCGCTCTTCAGAACCAGATCGCCAATATAGATTATATTGTCGTTCTTGAGGCAATTGGCCGAGCGAACCGACAGTTCCAATTCGTCGACTTTCCTCAAGAGGTTGCGGTTAAACGGAAGATCGTCGCGCAAATCTTCCTGGATGGCTTTTTGCGGCTCATCGAAATTGATGAACAACTGCAGCTGGTCCTGAAGAATACGCGCCGCCAAGGCGACCGCGTCCTCGGGCGTGATGGTCCCGTCCGTGGTTACGTCCAGCGACAGCTTGTCATAATCGGTGACCTGGCCGACGCGGGCATTATCGACCTTGTAGGCCACTTTACGCACCGGCGAGAAAACGGAATCGATCGGGATCAGGCCGATTTGCGTTTCTTCCGGCCGGTTGGCGCCGGCGGGCACGTAGCCCTTGCCCTGATCGACCGTCAATTCCATGCGCAGCGACGCATTGTCGTCGAGGGTGCAAAGCACCAGGTCCGGATCCATAATTTCGATATCATGGCCGGTTTCGATCTTGCCGGCGGTCACTTCGCCCGGACCTTTCGCTTCCAGCATGATCCGCTTGGGCCCTTCGCTATGCATGCGAAGCCCCATCGACTTGATGTTCAAAACGATATCGGTGACGTCTTCGTGCACCCCCGGTATCGAGGAAAACTCGTGCAGCACGCCGTCAATATGAATGGCCGATACCGCCGCCCCTTGCAGGGACGACAGCAATACACGCCTGAGCGCGTTGCCGAGCGTCAAGCCGAAGCCTCGCTCCAAGGGTTCGGCAACGATGGTGGCGCGCCGTTCGGGAACGGCGCCCTGAACGATTTGAAGCTTGGTCGGTTTAATTAGGTCTTGCCAATTTTTCTGAATCACGAGTGGGCCTCACTCTCGGAAGCTAAACTAAAATGTGCTCAATCGGCCGGTTGACCAAAGCCATCCGGCCGGGTGGAATTACAATGGCTGTTAAACCCTGCGTCTTTTACGCGGGCGGCAACCGTTGTGGGGTATCGGCGTTACATCGCGGATAGAGGTAATCGTAAAGCCGGTGGTTTGAAGCGCGCGAAGCGCCGATTCGCGTCCCGAACCGGGGCCCTTGACTTCAACTTCCAGGGTTTTCATGCCGTGTTCCATCGCCTTGCGGCCGGCATCTTCGGCCGCAACCTGGGCGGCATAGGGGGTCGATTTCCGCGACCCCTTAAATCCCTGGCTTCCCGCCGACGACCAGGATATCGCATTGCCCTGGGCGTCGGTTATGGTGATCATCGTATTGTTGAATGTCGCACTAACGTGCGCGACACCCGATGTAATATTCTTGCGTTCGCGGCGGCGCGTACGCGCTGATGCGGGTTTAGCCATGTCACACCTTCAAAAAATTCAAGAACGTACCCTGAATACGATCGAAACCTATTTCACCAATACCTTTTTCTTCCCGGCAATGGCCTTTGCGGGGCCTTTTCGCGTCCGGGCATTCGTATGCGTACGCTGCCCACGAACCGGAAGACCGCGCCGATGGCGCAGACCGCGGTAGCTGCCGAGATCCATCAAGCGCTTGATGTTCATCGAAGTTTCGCGCCTAAGATCGCCCTCGACCTGAAAACCCTGATCGATCGCGTCACGGATACGCGCAACCTCGTCATCGGTCAATTCGTGCACCCGGCGTTCGAACGGAATTTCCACCTTTTGGCAGATACTCTTGGCGCTGGTGCGGCCGATACCGAAAATATAGGTCAGCGCTATTTCAACTCTTTTTTGCGTTGGTATATTGACGCCAGCGATTCGAGCCAAAGCTGGATCTCCTTAACTCTAAATTAAAACAACAAGTTATGCGGGGGCGCAAAGTCGGCGATTATAGGCTTCGACAGCCTTAAGTCAACTCGCTAAACCCGCTCAACTATCTCCTTGATCTGCACGAAAACTTGCTCCGGACCGCCCATTCCATCGACGGTGCTGAGCCTTCCCGCTTCGGCGTAATAGGGCAGAATGGGCGCCGTTTGTTCCCGATAGGCCACTAAACGCGAGCGGACGGTTTCCACATTGTCGTCACTGCGTCTCAAAAACTCTTTCGAGCCGCATTTATCACAAATTCCTTCAACTTCTGGTGTATTGAAGACATCGTGATAGCCGCTGCCGCAATTGGCGCAGGAATAGCGTCCGGTCAATCGTCCGACCACTTGGTCTTCATCGATTTCGATTTGTATCACACGGTCCAAATTCATTCCCTTTTCGACCAGCATCAGGTCCAGTGCCTTGGCCTGCGCTGGCGTGCGCGGAAAACCATCAAGGATTACACCGTTGCCCCTGGCTTGGTCGATGCGTCCGGAAATCATGGATATGATCAACTCATCGGGCACCAGTTGGCCCGCATCCATAATCTCCTTGGCTCTATTTCCCAATTCGCTTTTCAATTTCACTTCTTCACGGAGCATTTCGCCCGTCGATAACTGCACCAAACCATATAGCTCCACCAGCCGTTCAGACTGTGTTCCTTTCCCGGCACCCGGAGGGCCAAGAAGGATCAGATTCATTAACGTCGCCCTCTCAGCCTCGACTTCTTGATCAACCCTTCATATTGATGGGCGAGAAGATGTGACTGCACCTGCGCCACGGTATCGAGGGTTACGGAAACCACGATCAACAAACTGGTGCCGCCAAAGAAAAACGGCACCGAAAACCGCGATATCAAAAGCTCCGGCAAGATGGCGACCAGAACCAGATAGGCCGCACCAACCACGGTCAGGCGGGTCAAAACATAATCCAAGTGATCGGCGGTATTCTTGCCGGGGCGGATACCCGGAACAAAGCCGCCATATTTTTTCAGATTATCGGCGGTTTCAGCGGGATTGAACACAACAGCGGTATAGAAGAATGCGAAAAAAGTTATCAGTCCCGCGTAAAGCAGCAGATAAGTCGGCTGCCCGCGCCCCATGAAGGCGGCGATGGTGGTCAGGAATCCGGGGCCCTGATTGGCGGTAAAATTGATCAGGGTCATCGGCATCAAAAGAATTGAGCTGGCGAAGATAAGCGGTATCACGCCCGATGTGTTGATTTTCAACGGCAAGTGCGAGCTTTCGCCGCCGAACATTTTGTTGCCGACCTGGCGTTTCGGATATTGAACGATCAGCTTGCGTTGCGCCCGTTCCACAAACACGATCCCATAGATCACCAGCACCGCGCCGATTAAGAGAGCGGCGATAAATATCGTGGACAAAGCGCCGGTACGGCCCAGTTCGAGGGTCGAGGCAAGAGCCGTCGGAAGCCCCGCCACGATGCCGGAGAAAATGATCAGAGAAATTCCATTGCCGACACCGCGCGCCGTGATTTGTTCACCCAGCCACATCAGGAAAATCGTCCCGCCGACCAGGGTGACGACCGTGGTGAAACGGAAAAAAGCACCGGGATTCATCACCGCCGCGCCTGCGCTGCTGGTCATCCCCTCCATCCCGACGGCGATGCCGTAGGATTGGAACAAGGCGATCAGGACCGTGCCGTAGCGGGTGTATTGATTAATTTTCTTGCGCCCCTGCTCGCCCTCTTTCTTGAGCTGGGCCATGCTTGGCGATAAAGACGTCATCANCTGCATGATGATGGCGGCCGATATATAGGGCATGATATTGAGCGCAAAGATGGTCATGCGCCCGAGGGCGCCGCCCGCGAACATGTTGAACATGCCCAGGATGCCGCCCGCTTGCTGGCGGAAAATATCCTGCAATACAACCGGATCGATGCCCGGCAGCGGGATGTAGGTGCCCAAGCGATAGACGATCAGCGCGCCAAGGGTGAACCACAGGCGCTTTTTCAGTTCCGTCGCCTTGGCAAACGCACCGAAGTTCAGATTAGCGGCTAATTGTTCAGCGGCAGATACCATTTGGTCTCTCGACTTTCGCTGTCATTTTCATGCGGCGCGCCAAGCTGGCGCGCCAGTTGAACTATCCGGGCGGACTATTCCGTATCGTCCTTATCGGCCTCGGTTTCGGCATCCGCCTCGGTGGCCTTGCCCTTATCGTCTGGCTTTGTATCGGGCTTTGCGTCGGGCTTTGCGTCGGGCTGGCCGCCGTCATCGGGCTTGGCACTTGATTTGGTTGTTTTTCGATTGCGCGCAACCCTTGGCGGGGCCAGTGTCACCACCTTGCCTCCGGCCTTTTCGACGGCGGCGATGGCGGACTTGCTGGCGCCCATGACTTCGATGGTCAACGCCGCCGAGATTTCACCATTGCCGAGCAGGCGCACGCCGTCGGACTTGTTCTTGACCAATCCCGCCGCTGCCATCGCGGCGGCGTCGATGGTGCCCTTGCCATCCAGTTTCTTGTCATCGATGGCTTTTTGCAGCCGCCCGATATTGACGATTTCATATTTCTTGGCAAAAATATTTTTGAAGCCGCGCTTCGGCATGCGCCGGTAAAGCGGCATCTGGCCGCCTTCGAAACCGAGAAGCGAAACGCCGCTGCGCGATTTCTGACCCTTGTCGCCGCGCCCGGCTGTTGTACCCTTGCCCGAACCGCGGCCGCGGCCGACGCGGGTCCGCGCCTTACGGGCGCCCGCATTGTCGCGAATTTCATTCAACTTCATTTCACTACCTTTCCTCGCCCGATGCCGGCCGGCAATCAGGCGCTGTCCTCAACCCTGACGAGGTGCTGAACCTTGGCGATCATGCCGCGCACCGCTGATGTATCCTCAAGCGTGCGCGTGCGGTTAAGCTTGTTGAGCCCAAGGCCGATCAGTGTCGCGCGCTGATCATGCCGGCGGCCAATCGGGCTCCCGGTCTGAGTTACCGTAACGGTATTTTTCTTGGCATCGGCCATCGATCAGATCTCCGCCCTACTCGGTATCGGCGCCGGCATCACGCCGGCCGACAATGTCGCCCACCTTTTTGCCGCGCTTGGCGGCAACGGAACGCGGCGACGCAAGATTTTGCAAGGCATCGAAGGTCGCCTTGACCATATTATGCGGGTTGGGGCTGCCGTTCGATTTCGCCACCACATCCTGAACCCCCAGGGATTCGAACACGGCGCGCATCGGGCCGCCGGCGATGATACCGGTACCGGCCGGCGCCGCGCGGACAAGCACCTTGCCGGCGCCGTAGCGGCCATTGACATCATGGTGCAGGGTACGGCCCTCGCGCAAAGGTACGCGGATAAGCTTGGTTTTGGCCGCTTCGGTCGCCTTGCGGATGGCTTCCGGCACCTCGCGCGCCTTGCCGCTGCCATATCCGACGCGGCCCTTGCCGTCACCGACGACGACCAGCGCGGCGAAGCCAAATCTGCGTCCACCCTTCACCACCTTGGCCACCCGGTTGATGCTGACCAGCTTATCGAACAGGTCCTGCTCGCCGCGCTGTCCTTGTCCGCGCTGTGATGGTCCATATGCCATGCTTCAAACTCCTAAAATGACAAGCCGCTTTCGCGGGCGGCGTCGGCCAGGGCCTTGACCCGGCCGTGAAACAGATATCCGCCCCGGTCGAAGACCACCTCTTCGACGCCAGCGCTTTTCGCCCGCTCGGCAATCAACTTGCCAACCTCGCCGGCGGCTTCCTTGGAGGCGCCGGTCTTGAGCTTGTCCGAGAGGATTTTGTCCAGGCTCGACGCCGCGGCCAGGGTTTCACCCTTGGTATCGTCGATAACCTGGGCATAAATATGCTTGCCCGAGCGGAACACCGTCAGGCGGGCGCGGCCGGTATTAAACCGGCGCACATTGCCACGCGTGCGATTGCGGCGGCGGGCGAATAATTGTTTGGTCGATTTCATGACTACTTCTTCTTCCCTTCCTTGCGCACGATCTGCTCTTCCTTGTATTTGACGCCCTTCCCCTTATAGGGCTCGGGCGGGCGGAAGGACCTTATTTTCGCGGCAACGCTGCCGACCAACTGCTTGTCGGCGCCAAACACCGTAATTTCCGTCTGCGACGGACAATCGATCTTGATGCCGTCGGGAACCGGGAAATTGATCTCGTGGCTGTAGCCCAATTGCAGCACCAGGTTTTTGCCCTGCAGTTGGGCGCGATAGCCGACACCGTTGATTTCCAACTGCTTGCTGAAACCCTCGTGGACGCCTTGAACGGCATTACCGGCGAGGCTTCTAAAAGTACCCCAAAGCTTGCGGGCGTTCAGCGAATCGTCAACCGGCTTGACCCACAGCTTGCCTTCGTCCATCGAGGGTTCGACTTCGTCGACGAAATCGAGGCGCAATTCGCCTTGCTTTCCCTTGGCGGTCATCGTGCGGCCGGACAGTTCGACGGTCACGCCGTCGGGCACTTCAACCGGGGTAAGACCTACGCGCGACATTTTTCATACTCCTCTTCGGAACCAGGCGTTCCGCAACAACTTAGAACACGCGGCACAGAACCTCGCCGCCGACATTGGCCTCGCGCGCTTCGGTATCCGACATGACGCCGCGCGGCGTCGACAGAATCGAAATTCCAAGCCCGTTATAGACACGCGGCAGATCCTTGATGCGCGAATAGACGCGCTGACCGGGGCGGGATACGCGGTTGATCTCCTTGATCACCGGCTCGCCGTCATAATATTTCAACTCGATACGTACCTCGTCGACACCGGCGCGCACATTGTAGCGTTCGTAATCGCGGATATAGCCTTCGCGTTTCAGAACATCGAGCATATTGACGCGAAAGTTGGAGGCCGGCGCCACGATATTTTCCTTGCCGGCCAGCTGGCCGTTACGGATGCGCGTTAATAGATCGGCGAGGGGATCGCTCATGGACATCTGTTCGCTCCTCCGTTACCAGCTCGACTTGACCATGCCCGGGATCTGCCCGGTCGATGCCAAATCGCGCAGGGCGATCCGCGACAAGCGGAACTTCCTGTAATTCCCCCGGCTGCGGCCCGACATCTCGCAGCGCAAACGCACCCGGACCGGGGAAGCGTTGCGCGGCAATTCGGCGAGTTTAAGCTGCGCGTTGAAGCGGTCTTCCGGCGAAAGGGATAAATCCCTCGCCAGTTCCCGCAGGCGCGCGCGCTTGGCGGAATATTTTTTCACCAGGCGGCTTCGTTTTTTATTTCGCTCGATGACGCTCTTTTTGGCCATCCTTATAAACTCCGTTGGCTGACTAACTGCTGAATGGCATGTTGAATTCGGTGAGAAGCGCCTTCGCTTCGTCATCGGAATCCGCCGTGGTGCAAATCACCACGTCCATGCCGCGAATAACGTCGACCCGGTCATAATTGATCTCGGGAAATACGATCTGTTCCTTGATGCCGAGGGCGAAATTGCCACGCCCGTCAAAGCTTCTCGGCGAAATACCCCTGAAATCCCGGACCCGGGGCAAGGCGATATTGATCAACCTATCGAGGAATTCGTACATGCGTTCGCCGCGCAAAGTCACCTTGCAGCCGACGATCATGCCGTCCCTGAGCTTGTAAGCGGCGATAGATTTGCGGGCCAGCGTGATGACCGGCTTCTGGCCGGAGATCTGGGTCATTTCCTCGAGTGCAGGTTCGATTTTCTTGCGATCCTGCGAGGCTTCGCCGACGCCCATATTGAGAACGATCTTCTCGAGCTTCGGCACCTGCATCGGATTCTGGTACCCGAATTGCGACATCATTGCCGCATGGACATCTGAATCAAAAAATTCGCGCAAGCGAGACATCTCAATAGTCCTTATATATCAATAACTTCGCCGGATCTTTTCGCATACCGGACCTTGCGGCCGTCGTCCAGCGTGCGAATTCCAACGCGGGTTGGCTTATCATCCTTGGGATCGATATGGGCCAGATTGGACAAGTTGATCGGCAATTCCTTTTCGGTGATGCCGCCGGGGCCGGTTTGCGATGCGCGCACATGCCGCTTGGCCATGTTGACGCCTTGAACAATCGCCCGGTTTTCGGAGCGCAGCATCTTCAACACTTCGCCGGATTTGCCCTTGTCCCTGCCGGCCAAAACCATAACCTTGTCGCCCTTTTTCACCCTTGCGGCCATTTAAAGAACCTCCGGTGCGAGCGAAATGATCTTCATGTAGTTCTTGGCGCGCAGTTCGCGTGTCACCGGACCGAATATGCGGGTACCGATGGGCTCGTTCTGCGGGCTGATCAATACCGCCGCGTTCGAATCGAAGCGGATGGCGCTGCCGTCGCTGCGCCGGATTTCCTTTGCCGTGCGGACCACCACGGCACGGTGCATTTCACCCTTCTTGACGCGGCCGCGCGGTATCGCTTCCTTTACCGAAACGACGATCACGTCGCCGACGGAAGCGAATTTCCGCTTTGATCCGCCCAGCACCTTGATGCACTGCACCCGCCGGGCGCCGGAATTGTCGGCCACGTCGAGGTTGGTTTGCATCTGAATCATTTCTTATTCCTTTCCGGGAACGCCGTTCACCGCTATTCGGCGGCGTCTATGACTTCCCATCTTTTCAACTTGGACAACGGCCGGCACTCGCGAATGGTGACCAGATCACCTGTTTTGCAGGCATTATCCTCGTCGTGAGCATGATATTTCTTGCTGCGCCGAATGTACTTTTTGTAGAGCGGATGTTTAAACTTGCGCTCGACATTGACGACGATGGTCTTGTCCATCCCGTCGCTGACAACGACACCCTGCATCACACGCCTTGGCATATTCCGAACTCCTTACTCCGCGGCTCCAGCCGGCGGCCTTATTCCTCTGTCTGATCTTCCGTTTGGCGCAATTTCTCGCCCAAAATCGTTTTGACGCGCGCAATATCACGGCGCACCTCGCGCACCCGCACGGTATTCTCAAGCTGGCCGGTCACCTTCTGAAAACGGAGGTTGAACGACTCTTTTCTGAGATCGGTAAGCTCATCCTTCAACTGATCGGCCGATTTGGCCCTGACATCTTCGGCTTTCACGATCTATCCCCCGGCGCCGACGCGCGTTACGAACCTGGTTTTGATCGGCAGTTTCGCCGCCGCAAGTTCAAACGCCCGCTCGGCGACATCGGATGAAACGCCATCCACTTCGAACATGACCCGGCCCGGCTTGACCCGGCATACCCAGAATTCGGGATTGCCCTTGCCCTTGCCCTGCCTGACCTCGGCTGGTTTCTGGGAGACCGGCACATCGGGAAAAATTCTGATCCAGACGCGGCCGGTCCGCCGCATGTGGCGGGTCATGGCCCGCCGCGCGGCTTCGATCTGACGCGCGGTGACGCGCGCCGGGCTCACCGCCTTCAGGCCATATGAGCCGAAATTAAGCGTCGTCCCGCCCTTGGCGGCGCCGTGGATGCGGCCCTTGTGGGCCTTGCGGAACTTTGTGCGTTTTGGCTGTAGCATCGAACTAGAATCCCAAAATAATAATCAGCGCTGCGGCTGCTGTTCCATGGCGCGTTTGTCGACGGCCATCGGATCGTGGGCAAGAATTTCGCCCCGGTAGACCCAGACCTTGACGCCACATGCGCCATAGGTGGTCTGCGCGGTGGCGGTGCCGTAATCGATATCGGCGCGCAAGGTGTGCAGAGGCACCTGACCTTCGCGGTACCATTCGGTGCGCGCGATTTCGGCGCCGCCCAAGCGTCCGGCACAGTTGATGCGAATGCCCTCGGCGCCGAGCCGCATTGCCGATTGAACGGCCCGCTTCATGGCGCGGCGGAAGGCGATGCGGCGCGTCAATTGCTGCGCGATGTTCTCGGCGATCAGCATGGCATCCAATTCGGGCTTGCGAATTTCGACGATGTTCAACGAGACATCGCTGCCGGTCTTGGCCGACAATTCACCGCGCAGGGTTTCGATATCGGCGCCCTTTTTGCCGATCACGACGCCCGGGCGCGCAGTATGGATGGTGATGCGCGCCCTTTTAGCGGGCCGTTCGATGACGACCCGGCTCAAACCGGCCTGGCGCAACCGGTCGTGCAGCATCCGCCGCAATTCCAGGTCTTCATGCAGAAGATCGGCGTAAGCCGACTTGCCGGCATACCATCTCGAATCCCAGGTCCGGTTGATCCCCAGCCGGAAACCGATCGGGTTGACTTTTTGCCCCATTAAGCTGCCTCCTCGCGTTCGCGAACGACGATGGTCAAATTGCTGAACGGCTTGAAAATCCGGCCCATGCGGCCACGTGCCCGGGGCCTCCAGCGTTTCATGACGAATTGCCGCCCGGCCGTGGCCTCGGCGACGATGAGTTTATCCACATCCAACTGCTGGTTATTTTCGGCATTGGCGATCGCCGATTCCAGCACCCGTTTCACATCGCGTGCAACGCGGCGCTTGGAGAACGCCAGTTCATGCAGCGCTTCCTCGCAGCGTTTGCCGCGGATCGTCCGCGCCACAAGGTTGAGCTTTTGCGGGCTGATCCTGATCATCTTTGCAAACGCGCTGGCTTCGTTATCGGCCAGGCGCCGGGGTTTGGATTTCTTGCCCATGGCTATTCCCTCTTGCCCCTGCGGTCGCCGGTGTGGCCGAAAAATTGTCGGGTCGGTGAAAATTCACCGAATTTGTGACCGACCATGTTCTCGGTTACCAGGNCCGGAATGAACTTGTTGCCGTTATAGACGCCATAGGTGAGCCCGACGAATTGCGGCAGGATAGTCGAGCGCCGCGACCAGGTCTTGATCACGTCATTGCGGCCCGCTTCGCGCGCGGCCTCGGATTTTTTCAGGAGATATCCGTCAACGAACGGACCTTTCCAAACAGAACGAGACACTTGTCTTCCTCCTAGCGTCGCCGCCGGCGCATAATCAGCCGGTCGGTCTTTTTGTTGCTGCGTGTACGTTTACCCTTGGTTGGCTTGCCCCACGGCGTAACCGGATGGCGCCCGCCCGAGGCCTTGCCCTCGCCGCCGCCATGCGGGTGATCGACCGGGTTCATGGCCACGCCACGGACCGACGGACGCTTGCCCAGCCAGCGTTTGCGTCCGGCCTTGCCAAGCTTGATGTTGCCTTGATCGGGGTTGGAGACGGCGCCAATGGTGGCCATGCATTCGGCCCGGATCATCCTAATTTCACCCGATGTCAGGCGCAATTGGGCGTAGCCCTGGTCCTTGCCGATCAACTGCACATAGGTGCCCGCCGAACGGGCGATTTGGCCGCCGCCGCCGACTTTAAGCTCGACATTGTGAATGATCGTGCCGACCGGGATATTGGCCATCGGCAGGGCATTGCCGGGACGGATATCGACCCGCTCGCCGGAAATTACGGTATCGCCCGGCGCCAGACGTTGCGGCGCTATGATGTAGGACAATTCGCCATCTTGGTATTTGATCAGGGCGATAAACGCCGAACGGTTGGGATCGTATTCGATCCGTTCCACGCGTGCCGGCACATCGAATTTCAAGCGCTTGAAATCGATTTGGCGATAGCGCCGCTTGTGGCCGCCGCCGCGCCGGCGCGCGGTAATCCGGCCCTTGTTGTTGCGCCCGCCCTTGCCGTGCAGGCCTTCGGTCAGGCTTCGTTCCGGCTTGCCCTTCCAAAGCTCGGACTTATCGACAAGCACCAGCCCCCGGCGGCCCGGCGATGTTGGATTATAGCTTCGCAACGCCATCCTCAGACCCCCGACGTAATATCAATTGAATCGCCATCGGCGAGCGTGATGATGGCTTTCTTGTAATCGGACTGCTTGCCCAAGTGGCCGCGGAAGCGTTTGACCTTGCCTTTTTGGCGCAGCGTGTTTACCGCCATCACCTTAACCTTGAACAGACCCTCGATGGCGGCCTTGATTTCCGGTTTGCTGGCATCCAAGGGCACCTTGAAGCTGACTTGGTTATGCTCGGAAATGATGGTCGATTTTTCGGTGATTACGGGCGCCCGGATTATTTCGTACATCCGGCCCTTGCTCACGCTCACTGGTCCGACTCGCCTGTTCATTTCAGACGCTCCTGTAGCTGATCGACGGCATCCCTGGTCAGCACCAGGGTATCCAGCCGAAGAATGTCGTAGACGTTGGCGCCGATTTGCGGCAGCACTTCCATGCCCCGGATATTGCGGGCGGCGCGCGTGAAATTACCGTCCAATTCGGAGCCGCCGATAATCAAGGCCGAATGCCATCCCAATTTGCCGACCTGTTTCGCGAGTTCGCCGGTCTTAGCTGATTTGGCCTCGGCCTTATCGAGAATAATCAGCTTTCCGTCGGCTTGTTTCGCCGACAGCGCCGTGCGCAATGCCAGGCGCCGGACTTTTTTCGGCAGGCTGTACGCGTGGCTGCGGACAACAGGGCCGAAGGCGACGCCGCCGCCCCGCAATTGGGGCGCCTTGCGATCGCCCTGGCGCGCCCGGCCGGTGCCCTTTTGGCGGAACGGTTTGGCGGTGGAGCCGGTAATTTCCGCGCGCTGTTTGGTCTTGCGGGTGCCGGCCCGGCGTTTCGCCAATTGCCAATTGACGGCGCGGGCCAGGATGTCGGGCCGGGATGGCGCGGCGAATACCGCATCATCCAGATCGATGTCCCCGACCTTTTTATTGTCGAGACTGATGACAGGGCATTTCATGGCCTAGTCTTCCTTCTTGTCGGTTTCGTCCGCGCCGGCATCGTCCTTGGCGGGCGCGTCCGCCGGTTCCGCATCTTCGGCGGGAACCTCTTCGGCGGCTGCTTCCTCGGCCTGATCCTCGGCCTGATCCTCGACCTGATCCTCGGCCGCGTCCGCGGGTCCGCCGCGCAGGGCGCCCGGCATCGGCACGCCATCGGGAAGCGACTTCTTGATCGCGTCGCTGATCAGAACGAAGCCGCCCTTGGAACCGGGAACCGCACCCTTAACCAAAATCAGCCCGCGATCGGAATCCGTCGAAACGATTTCCAGGTTCTGCTTGGTGACCTGGACGTCACCCATTTGCCCGGCCATTTTCTTGCCCTTGAAAACCTTGCCGGGGTCTTGCGCCTGGCCGGTGGAACCGCCGCTGCGGTGATTAATGGAAACGCCGTGCGAAGCGCGCAGTCCGGAAAATCCATGCCGCTTCATACCGCCNGCAAAGCCCTTGCCCTTGCCGGTGCCGACAACATCGACATATTGGCCGGCGATGAAATGATCGGTCGTCAATTCGGCGCCGACATCGATCAGCGCGTCATCGGAGACACGGAATTCAGCCACCTTGCGCTTTGGCTCGACCTTGGCCTGGGCAAAATGGCCGCGCATCGGCTTGGACACGTTCTTCACCTTCGGAGCGCCGACCCCCAATTGCAGGGCCGTGTAGCCATCCCGTTCCTGGGTGCGCTGGGCGACAACCTGGCAATTGTCGACTTTAAGAACGGTCACCGGAATATGCGTGCCGTCATCGCCGAACACGGCGCTCATTCCGACTTTCTGGGCTATCAGTCCTGTTCGCATGATCGCCCCCGCCTTAAAGCTTGATTTCCACATCAACGCCGGAAGCAAGATCAAGCTTCATCAAGGCGTCAACGGTTTCCGGCGTCGGGTCCAAAATATCGAGAACCCGCTTATGGGTCCGGATTTCGAACTGCTCGCGCGATTTCTTGTCGATATGCGGTGAACGCAGAACCGTGTATTTTTCGATCCTGGTGGGCAGCGGGATCGGGCCCCGCACCTGCGCGCCCGTCCGTTTCGCGGTGTTTACGATTTCCAGCGTCGACTGATCCAACACGCGATGATCGTACGCCTTCAAACGGATGCGAATATTTTGACTGTCCACCATATCAATAGTCCATCATGCATTTGGCGCCGAGGGAGACCCGGGCGCCAAATTGGTTTCGCTACTCTAATATATCGGCGACGACGCCGGCGCCGACGGTGCGGCCGCCTTCGCGGATGGCGAAGCGCAGCCCCTGGTCCATGGCGATCGGCGTGATCAATTCGACGTTCATCGAAATATTGTCGCCCGGCATCACCATCTCGGTCCCCGACGGCAGTTCCACGGTGCCGGTCACGTCGGTGGTCCGGAAATAAAACTGCGGACGGTAGTTGCCGAAAAACGGCGTGTGCCGGCCGCCCTCTTCCTTGGTCAGGATATAGGCCTCGCAACTGAACTTGCGGTGCGGCGTGATCGAGCCCGGCGCCGCAACAACCTGGCCGCGCTCGACCTCCTCGCGCTTGGTGCCGCGCAACAGGCAGCCGATATTGTCGCCGGCCTCGCCCTGATCCAAAATCTTGCGGAACATCTCGACGCCGGTGCAAACCGTCGTCTGCGTCTCGCGGATGCCGACGATCTCGACATTGTCGCCGGTGTTCAAGATGCCGCGCTCAACCCGCCCGGTGACAACCGTGCCCCGCCCCGAAATCGAAAAAACATCCTCGATCGGCATCAGGAACGGCTGGTCCTTGGCGCGCTCCGGCTGCGGGATATAGCTGTCGACCGCCGCCATCAGCGCGGCAACCGAATCCTTGCCGGTCGCCACGTCGCCGTCCTCGAGCGCCGCCAGCGCCGAGCCCATGACAATCGGAATATCGTCGCCAGGGAATTCATAGCTCGACAGAAGCTCGCGAACTTCCAGCTCGACAAGCTCCAAAAGCTCCTCGTCATCGACCTGGTCGATCTTGTTCAAATAAACAACAATCGCCGGAACCCCGACCTGGCGGGCCAGCAAGATATGCTCGCGGGTCTGCGGCATCGGGCCGTCGGCCGCCGAAACAACCAAAATCGCCCCGTCCATCTGCGCCGCGCCGGTGATCATGTTCTTCACATAATCGGCGTGGCCCGGGCAATCGACATGCGCGTAATGGCGGTTCTCGGTCTCATACTCGACATGCGCCGTCGAAATCGTAATACCGCGCTCGCGCTCTTCGGGGGCCTTGTCGATCTGGTCAAACTCGGTGAACTCGGCGCCGCCGGTCTCCGCCAAAACCTTGGTGATCGCAGCCGTCAACGTCGTCTTGCCGTGATCAACATGGCCGATCGTGCCAACATTGCAGTGCGGCTTGGTGCGTTCGAATTTCTCTTTTGCCATTTTATCTGTCTTTCCGCTAAGCCTGAATGTTTCTTAACCTATCGCCGCATCTGACGCGGCATCTCTTAATTAGTTCGGTTTGACCGTATTGGCGGCCCGCTACATCATTCCAGCCATTCATTTCCGTGTACCACATCCAATCGAAATTGGAGCGGGTGAAGGGAATCGAACCCTCGTCGTAAGCTTGGAAGGCTTCTGCTCTACCATTGAGCTACACCCGCCTCGGTCTTTCCACGTGAACCTCTGACCAATCTCGAAACCGCCAACGCCCCATCGGTTCTAATGGTGGAGGAGGTTGGATTCGAACCAACGTAGGCGTACGCCAACGGGTTTACAGCCCGTCCCCTTTAGCCACTCGGGCACTCCTCCTAACGGGCACTCCTCCTAACTAGCGCCTACGCACTGTATTTTTTGCATTTGAACCGGAATGCCGTTCTATCGAAAATTATCAATGACTTGTCAATACAAAAGCGCGCAACAAAGCGCGTCCGATTATCCTTTATTCAAGCACATCGGAATTAAGCCCTGTTGCGGGCGATTCACATTATATAATGTAATTAAAATCATGCCGAAACGCAAGTCTTCCCACCGGCCATCCAGTAAGCGAAGCGCTCAGCGGCGTGAACAGCCCCGATCGTCGCTTGTGCATCCGGCTAAACGCCAAGAGCAAACAGGCAAAACCTGGCTTTACGGCCGGCACGCCATCGAAGCCGCCTTGCAAAACCCGGCGCGCCGCAAATTCCGTCTGCTGATTGCCGGCGAAGCAAAGATTCAATTGCATGAAGACGGCGCCGGCATCGCCGAAACGGTCAGCCGCCACGAGCTTGAAGCGGCGCTCCCGGACGGTGCCGTGCACCAGGGTATGGCGCTCCAGGTGGCACCGCTGGAAAATGCCGATCTCGGCGCCGTTGCCGCCGAGGCCGGCGAAGACGCGTTGATCATCCTTCTCGATCAGGCCAGCGATCCCAGGAACATCGGCGCCGTCATGCGTTCGGCGGCGGCCTTCGGCGCTACCGCCGTGGTGCTTCCCGATCGCCACGCCCCGGAGGCGACCGGGGTGCTGGCGAAGGCGGCCTCGGGCGCCCTCGACCGCCTGCCGCTGGTCCGGGTCACCAACATTGCGCGCGCCATCGGGCAACTGAAGGCTGCCGGCTTCTGGTGCATCGGCTTGGACGGCGGCGCCGAAACGCCGCTAGCCTCGGGCGCCATGAGCGGACGCATTGCCCTGATCATCGGCAGCGAAGGACAGGGGCTGCGCCGCCTGACCGCGGAAAAATGCGATTTGCTGGCCGCCATTCCGATCCGCCCCGAAGCCGGCAGCCTGAACCTCTCCGCCGCCGCCGCCATCGCGCTTTATGAATTGCGCCGGGGCTCATAACTGGCCGCAACGGGGCCCGCCGGCCGTCCGGCGCGCCCGCGCGGGTGCGGGCCTTTGGCCCGCTACCGTGAGCGAAAAAAACTAGCGCGGCGGGTCGGCGTCGATCAGGATGAAGGCGACCCGGCAGGGCTCGGTTCCGCGGTTGGCCCAGGCGTGATAGGTACCGCGCTGCACCACTACATCACCGGCTTTCACATGCACTTCGGAATCGTCCAGCAGCATGTCGATCTCGCCGGTCATGACGACCGCGTAATCGATGGTGTCGGTGCGGTGCATGCCGGGATGGCGCGCGCCCTCCGGGGTTGCGGCGCCCATGCCGGTCAAGCCCTCGGATTCGGTGTGTTCCTCTGCATCGCCGCCCTCGGGCTGGAATTCCACCACCCGGAACACCGAGCCGCCGGCCGGCGGCGGGATGCCGACATCGACATCGCCCCGGTCGTCAGCGCCGGAATTATCGGCGGGGGTCCGGCCCTCGACCCAGAACAGGGCCAGTTCGGAACCGGTCGGGCTGCTGGTCAGGCGCGGCGGCGCGCCGTCCAGGACCACCACCGCCTTTCCGCTGTCGTCATGGCCGGTAACCACCCGGCGGATATCCATCGGCATACTCTTACCTCCCTCTTCCATCTGCTTGGCGTACGGTGGTGAAGTGTAATTGCTGATTTAGCAGTTCCGCAAGCCGCCCGGCTTAAGCCATCGAATCAATTGATTTTCCACGCAGGGTGATTATCCTGTAAATCTAACCTCAACCATGAATGCAATTCATGGACGTGCGCCAAGGGGAGGAACCATCGGGCATGGCGGAAAAATCTTCGTTTACCAGAGCGAAATATAGGCGGGGCGACAGGATCGTCCTCGAAGGTAATTTGGGCGACGCCCTCTATCTGATCGTCAGCGGCCAGGTTGCGGTGGTCAAAAATTTGAACAGCGACAAACGGAAAACCCTCGCCAAGCTCGGGCCCGGCGGCATCTTCGGCGAAATGTCGCTGCTCGACGGCCAACCGCATGCCGCCTCCATCGTGGCGCTCGAGGAAACCGAGCTGAGCACCATGAGCCAAGACGAATTCCACGCCCTGTTCGACGAAATGAACCCGATCATGCAGGGCATCGTGCAACTGCTGATCGACCGCCTGCGCCAAAACATATAAGAATTTCGCCATCCCGCTGCGCAACCCGCTTGCGGGCGAAGCGGCATCGGGCGTATATCAGTCACCTAACCAAGCCGGCGTAGCTCAGTTGGCAGAGCAGGGGTTTTGTAAACCTCAGGTCCGCGGTTCGAATCCGTGCGCCGGCACCATATTCTAACTTGTCCGGCCCGGAGACATAGGTAACAGAATGTACCTAAGACATGGGTGACACCCTCGTGCCGAACGGGTTGTCGATAGTCTGCAATGTTTTCTGTTCCAAGTCGATATAACCGAGATCGTGGTGCATAAAGCTGACCAGCCAGATACCGTCGTCCATCTCCTTTATTCCGAGCCTTTGTCCGGCCATGACGGTTGATATGTTTATCTTCTTTTTGTGCATGCAAATGCGCCCGCAGGCGGTGACCAGGATGTCCTTGTCATGGAAGGGGTATTCCACTTCGGGCAATCCATTGTAGGGTCGTTTTGAAGATGAGTAGACCTCTTGCGGGCACTTCATATTGAGCGCCTCGTGGGGTCTTTCGGTATTGAATTCACTGATAAAATCATCGAAGCGCGCCTGCTGCTGAAGGCTGTTCATTTGTGCGGGCCTTGTTGTTTCTTTCTTGAGGGTCAAATGCATACGCTCATGACGGCCGTTCTGCTGCGGGTGGCCGGGTTTGATGCGCTCGATATTGATGCCTAATCGCAGCCACCACACGGACAGCTTTGAGAGATTGTAGAGACCGTTGGGGCTGGCGAAGGGCAGGCCGTTATCGGTGCGCATGGCATCGGGCAGGCCGCGTTCTTCAAACAGGCGCTGGAAGGCCGTGAAGGCGGTTATCTCCTTTGTGGACTCAAGCGCTTCGCACATCAGGAGAAAGCGGGAAACCTGGTCCGTGACCGTCAGGGGGTAACAATATTGCCGGTTGCCAAGCTTGAACTCGCCCTTGAAATCAGCACACCACAGCTGATTGGGCGCCAGGGCTTGCGACAGGGGAGTACCTTCAGCCTTATTGCGCCGTCTTTGGCGTCCCCGTTTGACTAGGCCGTGGCGGTCAAGAACGGCATGCACCGTGCTCTTGGCCGGAATGCGTACATCACCGGCCAGCCGCCTGACCAACAGCTCCCGGATCTTCCTGGCGCCCCAATGGGGCTTCTCCTTCTTGAGGCGCACAATCATCTGTTCAATCGGCTCGGGCAGTTGGTTGGCATAACGCACCGGGCGCCGGGAGCGATCGCTGAGCGCCTCAAGGCCGTATTCCTTATAGCGGTTGAAGATTTTGTAGCCGGTCTTTCGGGATATCCCGAAAGACCGGCACACCACACTCATGCCCTCGCCATCCAGCAAACGGGCAACAAATCGTAGACGCTCTTCCATAACCGAACTCTCTTTCCACGGCATCAACACCTCCAGATTAAATGCTGGAAGTGTTACCCATGTGTCCGGTACAAACTGTTACCTATCTCTCAGGTCGCTCAAACGCCGCCGCGCGCAAAAGGATTTTCCAGGT
>NZAK01000022.1 GCA_002687515.1 Rhodospirillaceae bacterium | reverse complement strand
TTTGAAACCCCGGCAGAGAGATTTAACGCTTGTGTTGCATCGACCGCTTGAGGCGGCAGCTAAAAGCGGACCTTCCGGCTCCATACAATTAGAGTCCGCTTTACCCCTGAAAGCAGACATGCCCGGGATAGTCGCTGAATGACCGCAGGTTCGGCATTCTAGGATTTGGTGCCAACCGCAACATGATACGGCATGGCGATGAAATAATTGGCACCCGCCTCCGCGACGGCGGCATCCCAGGCCGCTCGTTCTTCCGGGTCCAGCCTGGATACGGCATGGCCGGCGTGTAGGGCATTTGGATCCGGGTTGGCGCTAAATTGTGGCAGAATCTGCAGGTCGGTCAGGCCGACACCTGAGAAACGCCGGTAAATGGACGCATCGGCACATCCCTTAGCCGCCGCACCGGTCGAGCCGAGACCCGCATATACTTTTTTCATTATATCATCGGGCAGATCGACATTGACAATTGGCGTGATATCGATGGACCGCAGCATGACGCCGACGCGTCCGCCAGGCCGGGTGACCCGCGCCATTTCAGCGATGGCTTTGCCGGCATCGACTTCCTCTAAAACGGTGACCGCGGCAACGGCATCGAAGTTATCGTTATCGAAGGGCAGCGCTTCGGCATTGGCTTCTTGAAATGTAATTGCGCCGGAAAGGCCGGCCGCTTCGGCGAGCCGGCCGGCTTCGCGCAAGAGAAACCGATTGATGTCCACCGCGGTGACCGGACCGGCCCCGTCCATCCGTTCGGCGATCCAGCGTGTGATTGCGCCGCTACCGCATCCCACTTCCAAGACCGGAGATGAAGCTCGGATGTCTAAGTGATCGAGGAGGCTACCGACGACACCCCGGTGCCCGGGTTGTTGGGCGCGGCTTTCCAGGTTGGAAATGGGTTCCACATAGGCGCCGCCGATCTGGATGAGGCAATATTTTTCGGCAAGTACGCCGAGCAGCGGCTCCCACTGCTTTGCCGAAAGCCCCAGAGGAAACAAGGCGAGGGGCGGGCCCTCACCTTCGAGGCGGTAATCAATCCCCGCGACATTCCCCTCGTTGCCGGAATGGCGAACCGATGGCAACGGATTTTCGGCTTCGACGGTTCCGACAAAATCGATGAGGCCGTTCCGCACCTCCGCCGTTCGATCCGCCGCCACATCCGACCATAGGAAGGGTTCGTAATCCTTGAGTGACAGATGGTAAACACCAGGCGCATCTGCCGTGATCCGTTTGATGGTGCCCGCGCTATTTCCCCGGTCTCCGGAAATCAATGCCAACGGCCTGGCCAGGTCGCTAATCAGGGCGGGTGGAATCGAAACCGGGCAGACGAGGGTGAGCGAAGCAACTGGTCCGGAATCCGCGAGGCAGGATTCGACAAGACCTTTGGCGAAACCGCCGCCGGCAAAATGCGCCCGTTCAATCCCGAGATGCCCGAAGAGTTTCAGAATACGGTCTTGCAGCTGCATCAGAATGTCTCCCAGGTTGCCGATAAAGCACGGCGCATTCTAACTCTTTAACGTCCGCTTTTGGCTACCGCCTCAACCGGACATTAGCCCTTTTGTTCAACATCGCTTTGTTATCAGATCAACTTGCCTTAGAATAAGTGCAAAGTATATCGCCCCCCGGGGGGGAACATGGCGGATCAGTCAATCCAACGCAGGCTGGCGGCTATTCTTGCTGCCGATGTAGCTGGCTACACGCGCCTCATGGAAGAAGATTCCGAAGGTACAGTCGCCGCCTGGCAGGATGCGCGCGAAACCGTCATCAAGACCGAGGTCGCAAGTCATTCGGGCAAGATCGTCAAGCTCACCGGCGACGGCTTCCTGGTCGAGTTTCCGACCGTCCAGGACGCGGTCAATTGCGCTATCGCCATGCAAGGCGGCTTGACATCCAGCAGCCTCGATTTCCGCATGGGCGTCAATCTCGGTGACATCATTGATGATGGCGAAGATATTCACGGCGAAGGGGTGAATATAGCAGCAAGACTAGAAGGCTTGGCTGAGCCGGGCGGTATTGTTATTTCGGGCGATGTCCATAATCAGGTGCGCAACCGCATTGACGCCGAATACGAAGATATGGGGCCGCAAGAAGTCAAAAACGTCTCTGCACCGGTGCAGGCCTATGCCTTGAAATTAGAGTTTGGAACTGATTCTCGAAGGAATGAAGCATCTCACATCGAGAAACCGTCTATTGCGATTTTACCGTTCGATAACCTCTCAGGTGACCCGGAGCAGGAATATTTCTCGGACGGCATTACCGAGGACATAATCACGGCCCTCAGCCGCATCCGGCAATTCCTCGTTATCGCCCGAAATACCACTTTCACCTACAAAGACCAAGCCGTGGATGTTGGCGCCGTCGCACGGGAATTGGGTGTCCGTTATGTTCTGGAAGGCAGCGTGCGCAAATCCGGCGAGCGTGTGCGCATCACGGCGCAGTTGATCGACGGTGAAACTGGAAACCATTTGTGGGCGGAAAAATATGATCGGAACCTAGAGGATATTTTCGAAGTCCAGGATGAAATAACGCAGGTAGTGTCTTCGGCAATCGAGCCTGAAATTACCAAGGCTGAGTTTGCGCGCGCCCAATCAAAACAGCCCGATGACCTGGACGCCTGGGGACAATTCCAGAAGGGAAAATATCATTTTTACCGGGCGAACGAAGCCGATCTTGATATTGCGCGCCAACTGTTCGAGGGAGTATCCGAAAAGCGCCCAGATTTCAGCCCAGCGCATGCGTATTTGTCCAGAACCTATAGTCGCCGCGCCGCCTTCAGTTTGCACAAAGAATTCGAGCAAGATTATGAAAAGGCCATTGGTTATTCCAGGAAGGCAGTTTCTCTGGATCACGAAGATGCTGAATCCTATATCGCCTTGGGATTTGCCTATGAGTCTAGCGACCTTGATGAGGGGATTGTCGCATTCGAACAGGCGATTACATTAAACCCTAATTCGACCTTTGCCTATTACGGCCTTGGCCGTGCGTATCTGCTGTCCGGTCAATCGGAACGGGCCATACCGATCTTGGACGAGACGATAATATTGAGCCCACGCGATCCATTAATTGGGGTTTGGTACATGAATATTGGCGCTTGCTATTTTGCCGTGGAAAATTATTCCGCGGCTGTCGAATGGGCGGCCAAGGGCAAGCTCACGGGGCAGGCGGTTTTCGCTCTATATGGCGCTACACACATCGCCGCACTTGCCCATCTGGGACGTGATGCGGAGTCTGATCGCGAGCGGACGGAGTTGCTGGAGAATTTTCCCGAATTATCCTTGGCTCAAATACGCCGTGTCTATCCCCGGCTTGGAAACATTTTCATGGAAAATCTCAAGAAAGCGGGTCTGCCGGAGAACTAACGTCCGCTTTTGGCTAGAAGCGGACGTTCGAGGGGTATGGTTTTGAGGTCCGCTTTGCCGCCAAAAGCGGGCATTGGCTTTGGTTCAAAAAAGAGGTGTTTACCTTATTACCTCACACCCAACTGCCGGTTCACCGCCCGGTAAATTTTGGCTTCCGTTTTTCGATGAAGCTTTGCGCGCCTTCCTTGTGGTCCGAGGTCATTTTCAGGACGCTTTGGGCGATTCGTTCAAAGTTGCGGCCGGTTTCGGTGTCGACGTTGACACACTGGTTGATGACCAGCTTNGCGCTGCCCAAGGCCAGCGGGGCGCGGGCGGCCAGGGTGCGGGCGAAGGCCAGGCAGTGGTCGATCAAATCTTCGGCGGCGACGATTTCCTCGATCAGGCCGTAATCCAGTGCCTTGGCGGCGGGGACGATCTCGCCGGTCATGACCAGGCGCTTGGCGACGGCGGGGCCGACCAGCTTGACCAGGCGCGAGATGCCGCCGGAGCCGGGGATCAGGCCCACATTGCCTTCCGGCAGGCCCATTTTGGCGCTGTCCGCGGCAATGCGGAAATCGCAGGACAGGGCGAGTTCCAGGCCGCCGCCGGCGGCGACGCCGTTGATCGCCGCGATCACCGGGATTTCCATCTGTTCCAGTTCGTCGAACACGTTGTGGATGGTGCGCACGTGGGCGCGAAAGCCCTTCGGCCCGACCGCCGAGAGATCGCCCATACCGCGCACGTCCTCGCCCGCCGAGAAACCCCGCCCGGTGCCGGTGATGATCAGCACCCTGAGCTTGTCATCCTCGACCGCCTCGCGCACCGCATCGCGAAGCTCTTGGCGCATTTGCCGGTTCCAGGCGTTCAGGTTATCGGGCCTGTTCAGACGCAGGATGGCGATGTCGTCCTGGCGCTCCAAAACAATAAATTCGTAACTCATGCTCTCTCCAGTTCCGGGTGTAACGCCGCCAGCTGCCGCCATTAGAATCAGGTTGCGCGCCCAGCCTTGCGCGCCTGAGCACCCGGATCGGCTGTTTGCCGTCGCATACCTGGCGACCGCGAACCTGCTCCAATTAACCGCCGCCGCAACCGGTCATCACAAGGGCCGCCATTTCGTGGGGAAGCACGCGTGTCCCTGACCGCAGCCAGCTTGGTTTCGATCAGGGTGGTTTCGGTAACCGAATGTGCCAGCCACGGCTTTGTATTGCAACTAATTATTATTAAATATATTATGTAAATTGTGCGTTGCATGGAAGCCGATATCTGCCTTCGCTGATCGATCACCACCCTCGGAGGTCCTTTGCGGCGATCGCCGGGGCCGTTTTCAAGGGGATCGACGGCAGATGCATGTTTTGGAGGATGCAAGTGTTTACCGACAAGATCGAGCGCGATGATTTCGACAAAATGCCCGAGGAATATAAGGATCTCCTGATCCGCGTGCTGCTCGTGCAGGTGGACAGCGAACTGGGCGGGCCGGATCTCTACCTGGATAGCTGGGTGCGCAATGCACCGACCCTCAAGGACCAACTGCTCTTGGTTAAGACGGCGCATGAGGAGATCGACCATCACCGCCGCTTCGCCAGGATCTTGGAGCAATTGGGCGTCGACACCTGGCACATCACCAAACGCCGACGCGCCGAGCGCATCCTCGAAACCTTCCGAAACCCCCTGGAAACCTGGGCTGAGATGGGCGCCTTCGGCTGCCTGATCGACCGCGTCGGGCAGTTTCACCTGGAGGATTTCACCAATTGCAGTTACCTGCCGGTGGCCGGCATCGTCCCCAGTATCCTGGAGGAGGAGCGCATGCACATTGCCCACGGTGAGCGCATTCTCCGTGATCTCTGCGCCACCCCGGAGGGCATGGCCGAGGCGCAGGCCGCCGTGAACAAGATGTATCCCAGTAGCCTCGACATGTTTGGCCGGTCGGATTCGCATCGCAGCGACCGATACCGCGAGTGGGGCATCAAGGGGCGGTCCAACGCCGAAAGCCGGCAGGCGTATCGAGAAACGGTCGACCCCTTTATCCTTGGGCTTGGCTTGAATCTCCCCGATCCGGAAGCAGGCCGACACTTTCTTTGAGACAGGCCGGTTGTTCGAGATGGGCCAGTTCCTTGAGATGGGCCCGGGGCGGAACAGGTTTGCGAGCCGGCAGGCGTAACCTGGATCGGCGAGGCGATAATCGTTCGCGGATGGTTATGTTTTTGCGGCAGTTCAACTGAAAACGGAGTTTCAATATGCGAGTGTCACGGGGCGTTGAATGGGGCGAAATGCGCGGTATGCAAAAGGTGGAAACCGTCGAGCAGATGCCCGACGAATACCGTGAAACCCTGTTAAAAATAATCTACGCCCTGGCCTCCACGGAATTCGCCTCGGTCGAACAGCACCAGCCCTGGATCAATCAGGGGCCGACCGCCGAAGACCGTTTCATCCAGGCGCAGATCGCCGCCGATGAAGCGCATCAGGGATTTATCGACAGCCGCCTGTTGCGCTCCTTCGGTCCGGAAGGCGTGGCCATGGCCGACCGGTTGCTGGAACTGCGCATCGGCGAACATCCCATCGACGCCTTTAATGTTCCCTTCGAAAGCTGGGTCGATGTCGTCGGCTTCTGTTTCTGCATGGATTTGGTTGCCTGGTATCATCTCAACGCCATGCTGAACTGCTCTTACGCGCCGCTCGCCCGGGAGATGACGAGCATGGTCCACGAGGAAAAATTCCACGCCTCATTCGGGGCCCGGCGGGCCCGCGATCTATCGCTGAAAGAGGATTACCAGAAGCTGGCCAAGGCGGGCCGGGCGGAAATCCAGGCGGCGGTCGACAAATGGTATCCCCATGCCCTCGACACTTTTGGCAAGACCGGATCCAAATTCGCCAATCTCTCGGTTTCCTACGGTATCCGCAAATGGAACAACGAAGATTTGCGGGCCAGGTACAAAGAGGATATCGACGAAAATATTTCCGCCATCGGCCTCGATGTTCCGCCCGAGGACCGCAACCGCAAGATATTATAACTCTTTGCGAGTGGTAAGAATTGATCCTTACCGCCGGCCGCTTTTGCTATCGACCAATTCGAAAGATTTTATATATCCGCGTTACCCCCGAAAGCAGACCTTCCGGCAATTTATGCTGAATGACCGCTCCTGAACCAGAGCGGAGATTGACTGCTTATGGGCAATGGCCCAACCGGGTCTTCCCATCGCAACCGATTCTAATTTAAAATGTGATATCGTTCGTCGGGGCAGGTCAGCGCCACGGCGGCCGAATTAGTGGCCTTTGAATTCGTTCTCAGCATCATCCTCAACTCGGTTACCAACCTCATGCTGAACGGCGGCCAGGCAAACGGAAGGATTAGCATGAGCGACTGGATGGAAACCAACCGGGGGGTGGTTCTCCCCCAGCACTGCGATCACTATGGCCACATGAACGTGCGCTATTACGGCCACTTCTTCGACGAGGGCGGCTACCACATGTGGATCCGCTGGGGCATCAAGCAATCGGACATCTGGGACCAGGGGGTCGGCGTGGTGGTGGCCAACCGGTCGACCGATTTCTTAAAGGAGATGAAGGCCGGTACGCTGACTCTGATCAAGGGCGGGCTAACCAAGATCGGCAACCGCTCGATGGCCTACGAACAACGCCTGTTCGATGCCGAACTGAGTACGCTGTGCGCCCGCCAGACCACGGTGGAGGTGTTCTTCGACACCGACACGCGCACTTCGGCTCCGATGCCGGACAGCATCCGCAAAACCCTCGGGCTGCACCTGTTGCCGCCGGAAAAACTGGAAATGCTCAAGTAAGGGGCGATCCCGCCCGGCGTCTCGTCTCTTTCCCCGCCGGCGATGCGGCCCGCCTCGAAACCTTCGCGCCGAAAGGATAATGTCGGCTTTTGATGCAGTGGACGGCACCCACCCGGAGGCATCGCGATGGGACAAAGTGGTGTATCTGATAAGACCTGGTGTCCGCTTTCGGGTGTAAAGCGGACGCAACCGAGCAGCACGCTTGTGACTGCTTCCGGCCAATTGCGAAAGTTTGTTCAGGTGGTTAACGCTTTCGAACGAAGAGTAAGTCGCCGCGGCCACGTCCTCGCCGCCACCATCGTCCTCGGTGTATCATGCTGGCCAAATGCCGGGTGGACCCAAACGGCGATATCGGGGGAGGCACTGACCATGTCCTCAAACGCGGAGACCACGGGCGGTCTGATTGAGGCGCTCTCGAGCCACGTCCGCGAACTCAGCGCCAAAATCGGCGAGCGCTCGGTGGTGCGCGGCGACGGGCTCGACCGGGCCAAGGCTTATGTCCATGGCGCCTTCGAGGCAGCGGGGCTTACCGTCACCGAGCAGACCTACGAGTATGATGGTCGCCGGGTCGCCAACCTGATTGCCGATCCGCCGGGCGCGGCGATCGACGCCACGCCCTACATCATTGGCGCGCATTATGATTCGGTGATCGGCACGCCCGGCGCCGACGACAACGCCAGCGCCGTCGCCGTGATGTTGGAGCTGGCCCGCCGCACCACAGCCAAGCCGCCGGGGGTGCCGCTCCGCTTCGTCGCCTTCACCCTGGAGGAGCCGCCCACCCACACCNCCCGCCATCAGGGCAGCCGCGTCTTCGTTAAGCGGCTTACGGAGGCCGGCGGACGGGTTGCCGGCGCCATCATCCTCGAGATGGTGGGCCTGACGACCCCGAAGCAGCACTATCCGCTGTTCCTGCGATGGGCCGGCTACCCGGACGCCGGCAATTTCATCGGCATCGTCGGCAACCGCGCGTCGAAGCCATTCGGCGAGCGAGTCCTTCGAGGCATGCGCAAGAACCCCGCCTTACCGGTGGAATCCCTTTTCGTCTGGCTCAATGGCTGGATGATCCCCGACACCCGGTTAAGCGACCACGCGCCGTTCTGGGACAATGGGTTTCCGGCCCTGATGATCACCGACACGGCGTTTTTCCGGAACCCCAACTACCACGGCCCCAACGATACGGCGGGCACACTCGATTACGCCTTCATGGCCGAATTGGTGCGCAGTCTTGAGCACGCAATAGACGCGCTATGAACTACTTTGCCCTTGCCAAAAGGGAGCCGTCCACACATGACCCATTCCGGATGGTCCGCCGCGGGATAGCCCGTGCACGCCTCAAATTTCGTCGGTGTCAGAAAATAGTCTGTCGACAATGAAAAATGTTTCAAAATCCGGGTCATTCAGGGCACCGATTGCGGTATATGTATCCGGGATTGCCACCCCAATATGGTTACGCCGACTTGGCCTAAGCAGAAATATTTTTAATTGGGGTTTGGCTGGCCGGTACGTCGCTGCGAGCTTTGCCGCTACGGCTCGATTATAAACGCGGCTATGGCGCCGGCAACGGGCCCGATTGGCGGTCGGCAGGCGGTGGCGATAAGACATTGAACAAATAAAATTGAGGCATCATCGGAAATAAGGGGGAGGAACAGTAATGGCTAATCCATTTCCAGAGGTGGCGCCAGAGCTTAGGCGGCCTGAATTTGAGACGACCGTTCATATGCTGGCCCACGCCGCGCGCCAACACCCTGATCATACGGCGATCATTAGCGGTGAAAATGAAATTACCTATGCCGACTATTATGCCTGTGCCGCCGGGTTGGCCGCAGAACTCGGAGATATGGGCGCCAAGGGCGAACGTGTGGTTGTGCTTAAAGGCAACTCCGTCGAAACCTCTGTTGCCGCCTATGCAACTTGGGCGGTTGGCGGCCAATTGGTTTTATTCAATCCGCTATTTACCGATAACGAACTTGGTCCGTTGATTGCCGATGCCGCGCCAACGGTCGTCATCTGTGATACCGCCCACAAGGACATGCTGGTGCCGTTGGTGGAAGCCAACAATATTTCCCATTTTTATACTTTCGATAACGACCGTGTATCGATTGACCAATGGCGGGGTGATCGAACCCTTAAATTTCCAGAGCCGATGCCAAAATCGGATGATCTGGCCATGTTGGCCTTTACCGGCGGGACCACCGGCTTGCCCAAGGGGGCTTTGCATACCCAAGACAAATTGGTCATGGGTGCGCGTTTGATCGAAGCTATTTGGCACACTGAAATAGGCGGAGAAATTTTGTTAAGCGTGGCGCCACAGTCTCATATCTGGGGCTGGTTTATGACCTTGCTGTTGCCGGTTTATGGCTGCAATACGATTGTCATTGTGCCGCAGTTTAAACCAGACGTGGTGATCGACGAGATGGTACGCAACAAAGCGACGGTATTCGCCGGTGGACCATCGGTAATTTATAACGCGTTGCTGGGCGCGCCTAACTTGAAAGAGGCGGATCTGGGTAATTTACGCCTTTGTCTTGGCGGCGGGTCGGCCTTTGCGGATGCAACCGTGGAGGCTTGGCAGGCGGTGACCGGACTTACCGTACATGAGGCCTGGGGCATGTCGGAAGGCGCACCGATATCGGGCAATCCAACGGGCATGCCCAACAAGATTGGCAGCGTCGGCTTTCCGGTTCCTGAAACCGATGTTGAAGTCGTGGATCCGGAAAATGGGGTTGATATATTGCCGGTCGGCGAAAACGGCGAGTTCCGGGTCAAGGGTCCGCAGATGATTGCCGAGTATTGGAACCGGCCCGAGGAAACTGCAAACCTTATTCGTGACGGCTGGACCTACACGGGTGACATTGGCCACATCGACGGAGATGGCCGCCTGACCATCGTTGACCGCAAAAAGGACATGGTCATTGTCGGTGGCTACAATGTGTTCCCGCGTGAAATCGATGAAGTGCTGTTTGCCCATCCGGGCATTCAGGAAGCCGCGGCAATCGGCGTGCCCGATATGCATCGCGGAGAAGCGGTTCAGGCTTTTGTTGTGGCGGCAGAAGGAGCAAAAATCACGACCGATGAACTGCTCGACTACTGCAAGGAAAAACTGGCGAAATTCAAAGTGCCGTCAGCGGTGCATATCGTCGGCTCGCTGCCCAAAACACCGGCAGCAAAAATAGATAAAATGGCTTTGCGCAAATCTTTTGACCAAAGTTAAACCGAAACCGATGATCTTAAGCGCCCAATGTCCGGTCCTGGCGAAAAGCGGACCTAAGGACGAATGTCGGAAGTCAAAACCCATCCACAAAGGACTGTACGAAATTCCCCTTAGAATCGCCTCCAGCTCCGCTCGTTACATTACTGTAGGCGAACTCAGCAGCATGATCAGGAACAGGAACGCACCTTAACTTCGCTGCCAAGCTGTCCAATAATGTGGGATCACCTCACCCAAACGCCGGCCCCTCGTCGCCGTCCCGCATCCGCGCCTCCATCCCCTCCAGCAGATCCCGGATCCGCTCCACTTGCGGCGCTTTGTCGAACTGCATATAGAGCCTTTCGGCCGACCGCACCGGATCAAGGGCGAAATAGCGCTCATAGAGTATCTGGCGGCCGGCGAAGGTGGAGACCGCCGCGTCGTGGGCGAGGCGGAAAAGTTTGACGCGCATGCGGGCGTCGACGTTGACGGCCTCATCGTAGCGCTCCACGTCTTCCGCCATGGGCCCCACCACATCGGCGAAGGAGGGAACCATGTAGAGGCCGCCGGCGGCGGTGTTTTGGATGATCTCGCAGGCCCGCCGGTAGAGGTCGGGGAACATGAGGCGCACCGACATGACCGGGCCCGTCGCCGGGATCAGGGTGCCCTCTGGGCCTTCGGTTGCCTGGATCTCGCAGGCAAGGACGCAGGATTTGACGAATTCCACCGTCGTGATGAGCTCGGCCAGCATGCCCCGGACGTGCTGGTGCGCGTCCACCTTGGTGGCGTCGGCCAGGGCGAAGCCGAGGGCCATCATGAATTCCATCTTGGACAGGTCCTTGATGCAGAACTGGTGACCCATATGGTTGACGGCGCCGGTCTTCGGGTAGATGGAGTTGAAGGTTTGGATGTCGCGATGGATGAAGACCCTCTCCCACGGCACCTCCACATTGTCGAAGACCACCATGCAATCGTTGTCGTCGAAGCGGGCGGCCAAGGGGTGATCGAGCGGAGAGCCCTCGCCGTGGTAGAGCGGCGGGCGGGCCATCAGGCGGAGGCCCGGGGTCGCCGCCGGCACGACGAAGCCGATGGCATAGGGCTTGGCCGCCTCGGTCTCGGGCAGGCTCAGGGCGGGAGCCGGCATGACCAGGATCTCGTCGGCGAAGGCGGCCAGGGTCGCCAGCATGCGGGCACCCTTGACCTTGATCCCCCGGTCCGTCTCGCCGACAGCCTGGAGTGCTATGTCCTTGGCCTGGCGCGTCACGTCCGTCGAACGGTCGACCTGGGGATCGGTGAGGGAATGGGTCATCACCAAATCGCCGTCGCGCGCCGCCTCGTAGAAGGCGCGCACATTGCCTGAGAATTCACCAAAGGCCTCGGCGCCCGACGCGTAGGCCGCCATGGTGGCGTTGAGGAAATCGGGGCTCCTCGGGTACATGCCCAGGCAGTGGTCGTTCCAGCGCTTGATCATGTGGCGGCGGCGCGTCAGGTCGGTTTGCGTCCGGGGCTCGATGAAGGACAGGCCGACGGCCTCGCCGGTGGCGGGAGAGGGGTAGCTCATCTTCTCGGCGATCTCTGGGTCGCATTGGATGTCGTAGAGCTCGGCCAGGGTCTGGGCGCCGCCGGCGAAGCGGACGTCGCGGGTGACGTCTGTGACGCGCGCTCCCTCGCACCAGAGCTCACGGTCGTCCCTGAGCCCAGCCAGCACCTGTTCGCCGCCACGCATACCCATGTGTGCCCCCGCCCCGACGATAGGGTTTATCTAGTGCACGATCAAGCCTGATGGCTTACCCACAGCGACGAGGCAGTGCGGTTTAGTTGATTTTGGTCAACAACTCACGGTTGGCCAAACGTCCGCTATGGTATTTGAGTTAGACGAACGAAGTTTTAGCGAAAGCCAGTGATATCTGGACAAGCTATCTTCTGGCTTCCCTGCTTTCCTGTTTTGGAGAGGTTAGCCTACAATGGGCTGATGAAGTTCACGATACCGCATGTGGTGGCCACTCTCGTTGTTGTTGGCGCCTGGTTTTGGATCTTACCGCCGCTCTGGTGGGTCAAATCCATCAGTTCCATGGATCTTACCGACCCGGTGGGCGCTGGCGCGACCGTGGTCAACAAATACGAGTGCCGGAGTTGCCACCAGATCGGTGGCGAAGGTGGCACCCAGGGGGGGCCCAGCCTGGATGGGGTCACGTGGCGCACCAACGCGGTGATTCTACGGCTGTGGTTGCGGGAGCCGAGAGCCATTGTCTTGGGAAACCGCATGCCCGATTTCGACCTTTCGGGCGGGGAAATTGAGGCCATCGTGGCCTACCTGACCGCGCTTGACGCAAAAAGACCATGAAGGCGGATGGGATAGAAGCGGCCTCTTTACGGGGCCAGGTTTTCCTCGGCAGCGAGGCTTTTGTCCGCCGGGCCTTGGCGCGCCTCGAAGGGGACCGGCCGTCGGCCGAGATCCCCCTTGCGCAAAGACGCCCGCTGGTCCGCCCGCTGGCCGACTACGCCAAGGAGACGACCGACCGCGCCCAGGCCATGGCCCGGGCCTACGCCTCGGGGGCCTACAAGCCTGGCCGCCATCGCCGGCCATTTCGGGGTCCATTACAGCACCGTCAGCCGGGCGGTGCGGAAGGCCGAACAAAGCCCTCCATCGGCGACCTGATGTGGCAATGCAAGACCTGACCCCGATTGTGGCGGACATTGGCGTTTGGTCGAAATTAGGATAGGTCAAGCTCCAGAGTTTGTGACCCTGGTCACTTTTCCCAAGCCTGGCGAGCCCGCAATACAATGTTCCACGCCCAGAAGTACGGGACTTTTGGCCATATAAATATAAAAATTCGGAGATCACAATTATCTGCCGAAATTGTGATCTAGCTTACAGAGATTTTTTTCCTTTCCCCCTATATTGGACAATATAGAGAAACGTAAAGGGGCGTCGGGTAAACCGATTTTCGAAATGACAGGAGCCTAAAACGATGGGACAGGTAACAGCTTCACACCGGAACATTTTCTCCGCATACATTGCCACCCTGGCCAATTGGGTCGAGGGGCCGGTGGAAAAGGTCAGGTACCGCAAATTGCGCGCTATCGACGACAATACGCTGCGTGATGTCGGATTGGACCGTTGGCAAATTCTGATGCCCGGCAAGTAAGGGTTTTTCTTCGATAACCACGCTAATCGTTCAAGTCTTTTTTTGCGCCGCGGTCCCTCGGGCCGCGGCGTTCCGCATTGTTGGGAGACCCATCGAGAGCAGGAACGTCGCGCCCCACCCCCTCCATGGATGCCAGTTCGCCGACGGTAATTGGTTTGATCGGTGGCCGAATGCGATAATGGCCAACATCTGCGACCGGAACCTTTCGCGCGTCGGCGATCACGGCGGCCACGGTCAACCCGCACATGCGCCCCTGGCACCGTCCCATCCCGGCGCGGGTAAACGCCTTCGCCTGATTTGGCCCCGGGCAGCCGAGCGCCACAACCTGGCGGAGTTCGCCGGCCGTAATTTCCTCACAGCGGCAGATCACCGTGTCGTCGAGGGGTGGTACCAGTACCTTCCGCGCCGGCCGGTATAAAATATCGAGGAACCGCCGCACTTTCTTATGGCGCGTTATTTCGGCGCGCTCGGGCCCTGCCAGGCGCCCGCGGGCCGCCCCATCGATAGCACCCTGCCTGTAGGCCGCGTCGAGGGCGGCAAGACGACCGTAATGTTCCGCCAGAAGGGCGCCCACGATGGCGGCGCAGTCACCGGCGACGGCAATATTTTCCGCTGATGTGGCGCCCCAATCATCGGTGACCGTTCGCCAACAGAATTGTTCCTCATCCCAGGTCATCTCACAACCCGCCGACATGGCCAACTGATTGTTCGGAACGATGCCCTCATGCAGCAGCAAGAGACCCGCATCCAGGCGTTGCACCCGTTCACCGGTGGCGAACTCGACGCCGTCCAGGGTGCCATCGCCGACGGCGCGCAAATCGGTGACGCCGCCCAGCATCGGCACGCCCGCGGCTTTGAGCAGACGCATCCATTGCAAGCCCTTCCA
>NZAK01000021.1 GCA_002687515.1 Rhodospirillaceae bacterium | reverse complement strand
ACGACCGCGCCGACCAGGGCGGGGTTATATTCGGGAGAGTGGCAGCATCCTACATGTTGTGGGTATGGGCGTTAAGCGGATAGGCACGGTTGTAACCAACGTGCTGAACATCTTGACGCCGCTCGGCGATGTCCGGCCAAAACGCATGTTCGGCGGTTACGGCCTGTTCCTGGAAGGGAGCATGTTCGCGCTGATAAACAAGAACGACGAGCTGTACCTGAAAGCCGACGATGAGAACAAGGATGCGTTCATCGCGCGCGGCTCCGGAACCCACGGCAAAATGCCCTATTACGCGGCACCGGCCGAAACGCTGGAAAGCTGGGAAGAGATGGAAAGCTGGGCCAATGGCGCCGTCGAAGCGGCGCGGCGGGGCAAGAAGTAGATTGGCTACTTAACGTCGAGCGCCCGCACACCGTTCCATTCGGCGGGCGGGTTCACCTCAAACTCTTGGCACTGCGCCAGCATGCATTTCGACGCCGGGTCGTCAGCTAGGCCGGCAGATTCGAATATGGCGCGCGCGCGTGCAAATTCGCCGGCGCGGTAAAGCGCCAATCCATTCTCATAGGTTCGGAACTGATCGCAATCCCGGTCGGCGACTTCACCGTTTAACCCAACCAGTTCGAATATGCGCGTTCCCTCCTCGCGGCCCTTGACCTGGACCGTATCCAATTCTCGGGTGACGAGCAGATCGCCGGCCATCTCGCGGGTCGCATGGTCGATGATAACGCCGGTACCGTAAAGCTTGTTGACGCCTTCCAGCCGCGACGACAGGTTCACGGTATCGCCGATGCAGGTATAGTCCTGGGACTGTTCGGAACCGATATTGCCGACGATGACATCGCCGGTCGCCAAGCCGATGCGCATGCCGATTTCCGGCCTGCCCTGCTGTTTCCATTGGGCGCGCAGTTCCGCCAATCGCCGCTGCATGCCGAGCGCCGCGCGGCAGGCGCTGAGGGCGTGGTTGTCCTTGGTAAAGGGCGGCCCCCAGAAAGCCATGATGCCGTCGCCCAGATATTTGTCGACGATACCTTCCGCCGCCGCGATCTGGTCGGCCATGGCGCCCATATATTCGTTGAGGAAGGAAACCAGCGCCTCGGCATCCATGCCTTCGGATATGGTGGTGAAACCGGCAATGTCACTAAACAGAAGGGTTTGCACCTTGCGCGTACCGCCGCGTTCAAGATTTTCCGGGTTTTCCATGATGTCGCTGACGATCGACGGATGCACATATTTTCCGAACAGGCTGCGGATTTGCTCCTTTTCCTTGAGCCCGTCGACCATATGGCTGAATGCTTCCGACAATTCGCCAACCTCGTCATCGGTGTGTTTCTCCAACTGGAAATCGTAATCGCCGGTCATCACCCGGCGCGTGCCGTCGACCAGCAGGCGGATCGGAAAGACGATTTTGTTGGTGATGAACAGGATCACAAATATACCCGCGAGGAGGGCGGCGGCGGCGGTATAGACGATGTTCCACTGCATGGCGACGAATGGCGCCATCGCCTTGTCCAGGCTGGCGGCAAAAATATAACCGGCCGGCCGGCCAGCTTGTTCAAACACGCCGCGCAGCATGATGAAGCGTTCGCCGTCGAGGGTGAAGCCGCCGACCTCGCTTGCCTGGCCCAGCGCCGCGGCCAGGATGTTTCCTCCGGCGCCCTTGGTAAGGTTGCTGGCCACCGGGTTTTTGTCCATGTGAAATATTACCTGAACCTCGGCGCCGGCGCCGCTGATCAAACTCTTTACCCAGCCATTGTCGATTTCGTGGCCGACGCTGACGACGCCGAGTGCATAGTCATCGGTCAAAGATTCCTTCAGTGGCACGTGGACCATATTGAGCAATTTGCCCTGCATGGATTGAACCAGAGCCCGTTGATGGCCGTCTTCCAACACGCCCTCGAAGGTATCGGTGATATGCGGCAGCGCGGCGGCGCGCTTTATCCAGGCGAGGCGTTCCTTGCTGATTCTTGCGCCCTCTTTGTCGGGACTGATGCCGCGCAATTTCAAGTCTTCGTCGAATATGGATACCAGATCGGCGCCGGTATCGATGGCCACCTCCTCGGCGAAGGAAAAAAAATTGTCACGCACCTGTTGCAGGAAAGACCGGTATTTCTGATCCGAGGTGATGGTCGCCACCAGTTTCAGGGTGTGCGCCCGTTCGGTCTTGAATTTATCCTCGAAGCGCGCTTGCACGGCCCGCAATTCTTCGCTGATGCGGGCGCGCTCGAAGGCGGTGGTCTGGGTGTTGGTCACATACAAGGTAAAGCCGACCAGGACGGCCAGAATACCTAAAAACGCGATGAATATTTTCGCCCGTAGACCCATGCTCGGCGATTATTAGCGCACCACCGTATCAACCGCCAGCGTCGCCGATACCTCCACCGACCGGTCGGCGGCAACAACGACTTCCCGTTCCACGGATCCGAGCCGCCAATACCAGAAAATTAGCTTATATGTGCCGGGCTTCAAATTCCGGAATACGTAATGACCACCGCTCGACAGGCGTTGCACGGCCATGCCTGGCCTGGCCATCACTTCCGCCGAGATGCGCTCGTCCTCGTCGGCGGCAAGCTCGAACCTACCGGGCGAGGTAACCTTGATATCGCCACTGGCGCCCGGCGCCAGCACCGGCAATTCGTCAAAGGTATCCGAGGAAATTCCGGCCAGGAAAAATGTCAGCGGGCGCGACGCGGCGTTGTTGATGCGAATAACGTCGCCAACCGCCAGCGCCACCGAGCTTGGCGTAAAGCCATCGTCGCCGCCCTTCACGGCGTGGACCGAACCCAGCTTCCGGTTGGCGCCGATGACACCCACATAAACCTCGTCGAGCTCATCATAATTGACCATGGTGGCGTTGTAGACGAGCGAGCCGTCATCGGTTGTGTCATAATCTCCTCTGATCTTGGCGTCAGACTTGGCTTTGGCCTTGGCCACATAGTCCTTGTGCGGGCGCGCGGCCACCCGGCCGTGGATATTTCCCATGCCTTTTTGCGTCGGCAGTTCAACCGACTGGCAACCCGCAAGGAGAACACCGATAACCGCGCTGGCGGAAACTAAACGCAACATCCCGGACCCTACCTCTTGCGCCGCTTGCGGCTGATCCGCAACTCGACGCTGGCGGGCTGTTCCCCAGTGATCGACAACGCGACCGGCTTGGCCTTATACCGGCGGTGGGTGATCGCCGCGCTCAGCCGCCAGGCGCCGGCGGGCACACCATCCAGTTTGAATTCGCCCGGTTTATCGAGGACGGCGAAGTATGGGCTCGGCACGACGACCACAATGCCGTCCATGTTCTTGTGCACCGAACAGTAATATTTCACCACGCCGGGTTTGGTAAATTCGACGGTGTGTTTGGATCCCTTGCTGGCCAGGCCGATATCGAACTTGCGCGTTTTGGAAAGGGAATAGACGTTGTGGTCGATCTCCTGGTCCTCGTCATTAACGTAGGTGACGTTACCGCCGGCAACGATCACCGATATCCGCGGATTGAACCTGCGGCCTTTTTGCGTGACCCGCTGGTGCTTGACGGCGGCCGCCGTTTTGGCGTCCGCCGGTTCCAGATAGACAACCAGGTTTTTCAGGCGCTTGCCGCCGTCAACCTTGACCTCGCCGACCAACGTCGCCGCCGTGGCCGGTGGAGCAATTAGCGTCAGCGCCGCAACTAGAAGCGCCGCTTTTGCTGATACTGCAATTGAATGTGCCATGCGCAACCATGCTTCCCTTAATGGTATGAAACGCACTTAATGAGATCGGGTGTTTGCGGCTATGTATTTTTTCCCGAACCAAAAATACTATTTCTTGCTATTCATTATCATCATCATATCGCGATAGCGCAAAGAAGTGAACCTTTGCTTTGATTTCATCGCGCGCCGCCAATTTGCGATCAATGCTCCAATATGATTTTCAGCCGGCGCTCGCCGCTTTCGCTGAGCATGCCGATGGCGCGGCCAAGCTCGGTAAAGGGCTCGGTATGCGTAATCAAGGGCGCCAGATCGATACTGCCATTGCGCAATAGCTCGATACAGGCGGGGAAATCCTCGGCGCGGGCGGCGCGGGCGCTGATCACGTTCAATTCCTTGAAATACAGCTCGTAGAAGGGAAGCTTCGCCTGGTCGCCGGAATAAATGCCAAAGGGCAGCACGCGCCCGCCGGTGCGGGCAAGGTCCATGGCTTCCGCCAGCACCGACAGGTGGCCCACCGATTCCACCGCCAGATCGGCGCCGCGCCCGTCGGTGGCCGAGATCACCATTTCCTTGGCTTCCTCGCCATGGCTGGCGACCGCGTCGGCGCCTTGTTCGAGGGCCAGCCCGCGTTTGAATTCGTTGCGCGAGACGCCGATCACAGGATTGGCGCCAAGCGACTTGGCCAGCTGGATTTGCATCAATCCGGTGACCCCGAGGCCGAGCACGGCGACCGCCTCGCCGGGCACCAGGCGCGACAGGGTGAAGGCATGGCGGACGGTGGTCAGCACCTGGATCAGGGGCGCAACCAGATCGTCGATATCATCCGATAACGGATACAGATGTTCGCTCGGCGCCGTGCAATATTCCTCGAAACCGCCATCTATTTCGCGGCCCATAAGCTCGCCCGAGGGACAAAGATGGGTTTGCCCGCCGCGGCAGTGAAAGCAGTCGCCGCAATACAAAACCGGATCGACGAGCACCCTTGTGCCGGGCCCGCTGCCGTCGGCGGCCTTGCCCTCCACTATTTCGCCGGCAATTTCATGGCCCATGACGACCGGCAGCCGCGCCGGGATGGCGCCGCTGTAAATCTTGGCGTCGGTGCCACAGATGCCGGTATGGGTAATCTTGACCAGGGCCTCGCCGGCAGCCGGCGTTGGAATATCCCTTTCCCGCTCGGCTATTACGTTGGGAGCTTCCAGAACCATCGCTTTCATGCAGTCACCTTTCACGCCTCAAACAAGCTGATCCAAAATGCGGCTCAGTTCCGCCATCCGGTGCGCCGCCGTATGATGGGCCAAGAACCTCCGATACCCGGCTTCGGCGATTTCGCCGGCTTCCGCCGGGTGTGACAAAAATCGATCGATGATTTCAGGCAATTCATCCAGGGACCGGAAATAAACCGCTTCCAGGTCCGGTTCAAACAGTGCGGCGGCATCGTCGCGCCAGTCGGTCACGGCAAGCGCCCGGCAGGCGGCGATCTGAAATACCCGGTGGTGGCAGGAACGCGGCCACGGCGTGCAGTTCAAGTTAATGCGGCTCGAACAGAACAGCGGCGATAGCTCGTTCCAGGCGCGGCCCTGGCGCATGTGGATGTTGGGCCGGTGGCTGACGCCGCTGCCAATGCCGGTGATATGCAAATCGCGCCCGCCCATCGCTTCGATTACCAATTCACGGATCAGTGCCTTTTGTTCGAAATACATGGCGTGCGAGATAAGCGAAAACGGCAGCGAGAAGGCATCCCAATCATCGGGCAGGGAATCCAAGACATCGACATGGTCGCCGGCGGCGCGCAAGCCCTCGATGATGGTATCGGCGGCGGCATTCATATGGTAGTCCCAGAACATGCGCCATTTGCCGCGCTCGGCATCATAACCGTTGACGGTGGCCGCAAACCCGACATTGGCTTGCAATGACGGCTCGGGCGGGACGGGGTGGAAAATCTTCGGGTCTATATGCCAGGGCGGTAGGTAAAATAGATTGTCGAAGCCCAACCCGGTCATTTGTTCGATCACCCGCGTATCGGCGATGAACATGCCCCTGTGCATCGGCGTCATCACGTCCTTCAAAAGGAACAGATGCTTGACCGGATTGTCGGTCCACAGGCTGACATAGGGAATTTCCAACTCGTCCAGGAAAAACGGCTCACCAGCCGTCATCAGGAAGTTCTGCAAACTCGATCCCCAAAGAACGGCGATATCGAAATCCAGCCGGGCCACCAGCTTGCGGTAACCGTCGGCGGGCAGCACCTCGTCGACATAGACGACCTCGTGGCCGAGATCGGCCAGCGCCTCGAGGGCCGGCAGGCGCTGTGCATCCCACTGGCCGCGCAGCATCGACAAAATGCGCAAGGGGCGGGCGAGGGTCTGGCCGGTCCGGTTTTCCAATACGCGCATGGCCGAACCTAACCCGCGCTTTCGCCCGACCGCCAATCGGCGGCGGCGCCCGGGCGGTAGGCCAGCAGATCGGGATGCGTGTAGCAGCGGTCGATATCCAGGTAATTGTCCATCAGCACCCAATTCCGGAATTCGGCGTCATTTTTAAACGCGTCAAGCTGGGCCGTAATACCCTCTTTCAAGCCTTTTTCAACCCGTTCGGCCAATTCCGCCGGCGCGTCACCGGGCTCGCGGAAATAGCGGTCGGCAATGGCCTTGATTTCCGCATCGCTGGGCACGTCGAAGGCCCGGCCGGTCTCGCGCAGGGTCTGGAAAGCGCGCGCACAGCCCGAGGTAACGAACTTGGCATGCACCGCATCGAGGGAAAGTCTTGCCGCCGGGATATGATGCGTCACACCCGCGCCCGGATGATACAGCGCCTTGTGACCCGCCGCGCCCGCCGCCCGGCCGACATGAATTTCGGCATCGCCATAGAAGCGGATAAGACTGGCCGGCATGGCGCCCGGATGAAAACCGCCAACTTCCATCAAAATGGCCCGGCGAATGGCGAAATTCGCACCCCACACCATATTGTGGGGTATCTCCCGAATATCCGGCCCGGCATCCAAGAGCCCCAGGAACGGAAGCGTCTGCCCGCCCGGTTCGCCCAATGTCATATGCTCGAGCCAATCGGGCGGCGACGTTTCATAAGCAAGGCGGATGGGACCGGTGGCCAAGCCGACGCCGGCGGCGGCGAAGGCGTCCGCCAGCGCCGACAGCCAGGTCGGCTCCGGTGACACGTCATCGTCGATGAAACATGTTATCTCGCCCGACGCCCGCGCCAAGGCCAAGTGCCAGCCAACCATCTGGCCGGGCCGGGCATCGTAGATATAGGTGAAATCGGAAAAGCGTGCTTGCGCCCGCTCGCACACCGATTTGGTTTCGTCGGTGGACCCGTTATCGGCAACGATCAGCTGAAACGATCCGGGATCGAAATCCTGGCCATGCACGGCATCCAGCGTCCGGGCGAGGCTTTGCGCCCGATTGCATGTAGTGATGGTAACCGTGAAATTCACCGCCGCTCCTTGGGCTTTGTGTGAGAATTAGTCTTGATCGGCGCTTAGGATACTGTCCAGGCGGGACCGCGTCCAATCACCGAGCAGACCGCAATGGGTTTGTGCAACCGCCAATGTTTCAGGAGATATGCCGTATCCCTGCCCATCCTCCGATGTCACCCGCGATGCCAGCAGCGTCCATTTACGAAGAATGTCGGCGGCCTGATCGGACCGGCCATCGGCCAATTCGGCCTCGAGCCCTATTTCTAAAAGGCCTGGCAATTCGCCGGGATAAAGATTAACCGCGCGGTAGAATGCCTGGCGCACCGCCGCCGCGTCTGAACCGTCAGCCAAACGGGCGCGGGCAAGCAACCGCCAGACCGGCGCCGAGCGGCCAAACAGGAGCGCCGCCGCTTCCAACAACTCAATGGCCTGATCAATCCGGCCTTCGTCCAAGGCATCGGCACCCAGGAATGTCATCGCGGCGCATTTTAATATGCTCCTCGGATTGGCGCCGCCGCTGTCGTGGCCGGCGCATGCGGCATGGTAATCACCGAACGGGAAAAGATCGGAAATGGCACGCACCCGGTGGCTGATCAGCGCATCCTTGGTGGCATCGAATTCAAGTTCCGATTCCCGGTCGATGACGGCCATGAAGTTGGCCGACGCCTCGCCCTTAAGACCCACCGACCATTGCACTGAGGCAGCATTGAAGCGCAGCACCAGATTCCCCGGGAAAGTCTCTACGCCGGTCCGGTAAAATTGTAGCGCCAACTCTGTCAGTTCGGATTTTTCCGGAACCAGGATGGCGGCGTAAAAAGCCGCCGCCGCCGCGTAATTGTAATCGGCCGCCGATCCCGGTTCCCTGGCGTTCAGGCTGGCGATGCGTGTATAGACCTGAAGGCCCGGTTCCCGCATATATCCGCGAAGCTCGACCGGAATGGCGGCAGGCGCCCGATGCAGCGGCCGCTCGCCCGTAAACAAGCTTTGAAAAAGGCAGAATTTAAGGAACCGCTCTTCGCGCTCCGGTGATGGCCAGAACAGCGCGTCCAAATCCGCGTCCATGGCGGCATCGGTTTCCGGGATTTCGCGCACCACCCCATCTGAGGCATTGACGAACCAATCCCGATCATAGCCGAGGAGACCGCCCAGACTTTGCGCGTCCGATTCCAATACACGGGCGCCGCCGCGAAACGCATCGACGCAGCGGGTCTGAATACCCCCCGGATAGCGCCAGGTGGTCGGCACGAAACGCGCCCCGGCAATACGCTCGGCATATTCTTCTTCGCCCAGATAACCGTTTAGAAACTCGATTTTTAAAGCGGCGTCTTCCAGGCATGCCAGACGAAACAGGAATTGTGCCTTGTCGCGCATGTAGGACGCGAAGACCCGCCCGGTAAACAGGATATCCACATCCCGCGCCCGGCCGTTCCGCGCCCCGAAACCTTGTGCATAGGTGTCGTGCCCCGGCAGGCTGGCGACGCGGCCGCCGTAGAATTCCGACATCTCGGCACATTCGCCGGCGGCATTGACGATGATCAGATCAGCCGAGGCATGGTCGTGATGCCGCGTCGCCAGGAAAAAATCATGATCCGAGGACCAAAGGGCCACCGGCGCCGGCTGCTGGTAAAGCCCCGGCGGCAGGTATGGACCGAATGCATCGATCCCGATAATCAGCCTTGGGCCTTCGCCGCCGCCCGCTTGTTCCCAGATATCCGGCCACGGGGTTCCAAAATCATTCGGGCCCACCGATATTTCAGTGACCTTGAAGCCGGCGGCATCGGCAAAGGCCCTGCCCTTTTCGCCGCCCGGCATGGTGATCACGGCGGCCGCAATCGATGGCGCCGAAATCATTTCCCGCAGCCGCCCGGCCGGACCGTCATAGGCACCGTTGGTGATGACGCCGAGATGTGCCAGGGCGGCATCCGCATCACCCAGGCTCCAACGGCCATACGCCGCTGCCAGCCGCGCGCGGTCATCCTTGGGCGCGCCTAGATTTTTCAGGCCCAGCGCCACGGCCCCGCACATGATCGCCGCGAGAGCGCCAATTTCAGTCGACGCGGCGCCGGCGCTCAGAAAGGCCTGAGCATAATTGCCGGCATCGAAGGCGGCATCGGCGCTCTCATAATGGTTCGGAAATATACCCGGTTCCAGGCGCGGATCGATGCTGTCCTCGGTGATCTGCATGATGCCGGCCGGGCTCCGGTCAAGCCACTGGAAAAAGGGCCGCCGCCACCCTGCGGTCTTCGCCCATCAACACGTTGAAAGTCCGGCAGGCGGCGCCGGTGTCCATCGGCTCGACGACAATGCCGGCGGCGCTCAATTCGGATTTCACCTTTGCCGGCGGCAACGATATGCGTGCCCCGCAGCCAAGCAGCAGAATCTCGGTTTTGGGCTCGGAGCCAATGATTTCGGCGAAGCTATCGGGTGCAAGTTCGGCCAACGGGCCGACACCCCATTCCAGGCTGCGTTCGGGAAAAACCAGGACCGGTCCGGAATATTCAACATCACTAATCAGGAATCGGCCGCTCCCGTAACTTTGAATGACCTGGCGGCCGGCGGGCACCAAGGGAGTGATGTCCAAAGACATGTGGTTACGGCCCGAGGCCGCCTCCTGTTATCCCGCGATTTATTCCGCGGGCGCGGCTTGTTCGCCGCTGCCGCCCGATTGGACGCCGCGATTCACATCCAGATGCAGCAATAGCGGCACGGCGACGCAGACCGAGGAATAGGTGCCGATCAGCACCCCCCAGATCAGCGCGAAACTGAAACCGCGGATCACCTCGCCGCCCAGAATATAGAGCGAAAGCAGGGCAATCAGCGTCGTCACACTGGTCATCACCGTGCGCGACAGGGTTTCGTTGATGCTGTTATTAAGAAGCTCGGGCAGAGGCATGGTCTTGTATCTGCGCAGATTCTCGCGGACCCGGTCATAGACGACAACGGTATCGTTAATCGAATAACCGGCAATGGTCAAAATTGCGGCAACCGTCGATAGATTGAATTCCAGCCCGGTCAGCGCAAAAATGCCGATGGTCGTCAACACATCGTGCAGCAAGGCGACGATCGCCCCCAACCCAAACTGCCATTCAAAGCGGAACCAGATATAGGCGAGGATTCCAAGCATGGCGAGCACCACGGCGATCACCCCGTCGCGGAACAATTCGCGGCTCACCTGAGGGCCGACAAATTCGGTGCGCCGGTAATCGACGCCATCGCCGAGCGCTGTTTTGACCTTTTCCACCGCCGCTTGTTGCGCCTTTTCGCCACCCGACTGTTTCTGCACACGGATCAGGATATCGGTCGGCTGACCGAATTCCTGCAGCGCCACCTCGCCGAGGCCGAGGCCGGAAAGATTAGAGCGTATTTCGGCAAGTTTGCCCGCTTCGGGCATGCGAACTTCGATCAAAATACCGCCTTGGAAATCGATCCCGTAATTGAGGCCGCGCGTCAAAAAGAGGCCGACGGCAAAGAGGACGAGCAGCGTGGAAAAAACGAAAAAGACCTTTTTGCGCCCGATGAAGTTCAGGTTCGGTTTGACCGGTACCAGGTTGAGCGGTTTCATCGGCGGGCTCCTATATCGGCAGTGCCGCCGGCCGCTTGCGCCGCAGCCAGACGACGATCAAAAGCCGGGTCAGCATGATCGCCGTGAACAGCGATGTGATGATACCGATGGTGAGCGTGACCGCAAAACCCTTGACCGGCCCCGATCCAAAGAAGAACAGGATGGTGGAGGCGATCAAAGTGGTCAGGTTGGCATCGATGATCGTGGTGATGGCGCGGCTGTAGCCGGCATCGATGGCCGAAATGGGCGTTCGCCCGGCCCGCACCTCTTCGCGAATACGCTCGAATACCAGGACGTTGGCATCGACCGCCATGCCGATGGTCAGAACAATACCGGCGATACCCGGTAGCGTCAGTGTTGCTTGTAATAGGGAAAGCGCGCCAAGAATCAAAATCATGTTCGCGAACAGGGCGACGTCGGCATAAAGGCCGAAGCGGCCATAGGAAAGCGCCATGAAGATGACCACCAGGATCATGCCGACAATGCTCGCCACCTTGCCGGCGGCGATGCTGTCGGCGCCGAGCCCGGGCCCGACGGTGCGTTCCTCGAGAATGGTCAGCGGCGCGGGCAAGGCGCCGGCGCGCAGCAGCAAGGCAAGCTCCTGTGCCTCGAGAACCGTGAAGTTGCCGCTGATCTGGCCGGAACCGCCAAGGATAGGCTCGCGGATCACCGGCGCGCTGATCACCGCCTTGTCGAGCACGATGGCGAACGGGCGGCCCACGTTTTTCGCCGTGATGTCGCCGAATTTCTTGCCGCCCAGAGTATCGAAACGGAAGTTGACCACCGGCTCGTTGGTACGGCTGTCGAAGGAAGGCTGCGAATCCACCAGCCGGTCACCGCTGACCGCCACCCGCCGGCGCACCAAGTATTGAGACGGCGAGTTCGGACCGCGGGTGGAATCCGCCGATGGCAGCAGCATGGCGCCCGGCGGCACGCGTCCGCGCAGGGCGTCATCCATCGATCCCCGGTTATCGAGAAGGTGGAAGGTCATTTTGGCGGTCCGCCCAAGCAACCGTTTCACCCGTTCGGGGTCGTCGACGCCGGGAAGCTGCAGTAGGATACGGTCATCACCCTGCTGCTGGATGGTGGGCTCCTTGGTGCCCGTCTCGTCGATGCGCCGGCGGACGATTTCGATGGACTGTTCGACGGCGGCAACGCGTTGATCGCGTATTTCCTTTTCGCCGAAACGAAGCGTGATCCGGTTACCCTCGGCGATCACTTCCATGCCGCGTTCCGAGCCGGCGATCAGTTGGCGCGCCTTTTCCACGCTGCCGGCGTCGCGGATGGTGACGGAAACGGCATCGCCGCGAACCCCAAGCCCGGTGTAACGGATGCGCTCGCGGCGCAATCCCGCGCGCGCGCCCTCGACCGCCGCCGTCAACCGTTCACGCAACACGGATTTAACGTCAACTTCCAACAAGAGATGTGAGCCGCCTTGCAGATCGAGGCCCAGATTCACTTGTTTATGAGGCAGCCAAGTGGGCAATCCCTCGGCGGTTTTTTCGTCCAAAAGGTTGGGGCTGGCAAAAATCAGGCCAAGCGCCAATACGCCCAGAACGAAGGCGATCTTCCATTTGGAAAAATAGACCATGTCGGACCGAGTGCCGCCAGCGCCGCCCTTCAGGCCGCCTAGCGGCCGCCGCCGAACAATTTGCCGAGCAAGCCGCCCGGCGGCTGGCCCGGCCCTTGCGGCTGGCCGCCGCCCGGTACGCCGGTCTTTGACATTACGCCCGAGACCATGCCGCGTTGGACACGGATTTTGACGCCCTCCGCTATTTCCACGTCAAGCTCGTCATTGTCCCTAACCTTCATCACCTTGCCGATGATACCGCCGCCGGTAACGATCTTGTCGCCCCGGTGGATGGCGCCCAGCATTTCGCGGTGCACTTTTGCGCGCTTCTGCTGCGGCCGGATCAAAAGGAAATAAAAGACCGCGAATATGAGAACCAGCGGGATTAACGTGGTAAATCCATCGCCGCCGCCAACGCCCTGGGCGAAAGCCGGAGAAATAAACATCGGGAACTCCTTAAACCCTGTGATGCGCGCGAATATAGTCCGCCGCACGTCCAATGCAAACGGTTAGCCGCATGAAATGCTAAAATTCGGAGTTCAACGATTGCTCAGATGATCGGGACGGGGTGGAACCGGCGTTCCATGAATTAGCTGATCGCGGCGTAGACGGATTTGAAACCGGCAACGATCTTCGGCAGCGCCGAAATATTGCGCAGGTTTGGCGGGCTTGGCCGCTCTTTGATTTCGGTCAGGATGCTTTGTGAAAGTTCGCACAGTTCGGCGAGATTCTCATCGCCCATCCGGCGGCCACGCCGGTTGACGCCGCCGATCGTAGCCAGCAGCTTCTCGATCTTGTCGAAAAATTCCTCGCCAATGGCGCTGTTTTCGTAATCTGGCAGGATTTCCCGGACCAACGTGTCGATCAGTCTGATGTCGGAGCGCAGCTTGCGGGCGTTCAATTGCGTCGAAGCTGCCCGAATATCCTTCCATAATTCATCCCGGTCGCCGCCATAGCCGAGGACCCGCATCGGGTTCGGCACCTCAAATTCCTCGGTGGTATTCTCCTCCTCCTCGTCGCGCCCCTCGCCGCGCCGGGTTGGACCCACATAGTCTGAGGTCACGACGAATTTCTTGCGGCGCGAGGCAAGTTCGTTCATGCGCCGCACGAAGGTATCGCGCGAAAACGGCCGCACCATCAGATCGTCAGGCCCAGCGTCTATCGTATTTGCCAGGACGTCACGCTGGGTCGATCCCACCATGCTGACCAGCACCATGAATGGATTATTGCCGATTTCCTGTTCGCGAACGCCGCGCATGACTTTATGCGCCGCATTGGTCTGTGTTTGCATGTTGCACAAACACAAATCCGCTTCGTCGTTGGCGACCTTTTGTTTCAGGAGATCGAAATCGCCCATCACGCGGACACGCTTGACGCCCAGAATATCGAACTGGCGTTTGATTTCCCTGCCGCTGTCGACTCGCGGCTCTCCGACCAGAATATTGATGTCGGAGAAATCGACCTTTGCTTTTGGTAGCGCCGAGATGACGACCTCCTATGGCACAAAAGAGTGCTATTCCTCAAGAAGCGCGACTCGGTCTGAATACCAACCACCAGCTAAATTAATTCTTGGCCCGCACCTCGCTACGGCAGAACCGCGCAGGGGTTGGGCTAGTCTTATTGTGGTTTCCCCTAACGCCATTCTGCCGGATTCTGCCCATCATGCAAGTAAAATCTTACCCGTTCTGAATATGCGCTTCGCCGAGTATCCGCTGTGTGTAAACCTTTCCGCCATTGACGGCGGCATGGATTTTGATAGTGTCCCGCGACCTTCGCCGTTGGGACCGGATAATCATGGCCGAAGACGAACTTCGCCCCCTTTTGCAACGAATCGCCGACGCGCTCGACCGCCTGTCGCCGGCCCCGGTCCATGACTTCGACTTCGAACGCGCCGACGCCTTCGTCTGGCATTCGGCGCCCGAAGCGCTGGAACCGGTGCACCAGGTCAACCGCATCGATCTTGATCTCTTGCGCGGTATCGAACAGCAGCGCGATATCCTGCTGGCCAACNCCCGGCGTTTCGCCGACGGCCTGCCGGCCAACAACGCGCTCCTTTGGGGGGCGCGCGGCACCGGCAAAAGCTCGCTGGTCAAGGCCGTCCATGCGACAATTAACGCCACCGCCAAGGAGAAGCTGGCACTGGTCGAAATCCACCGCGAGGATGTGCCGTCGCTGCCGCGCCTGCTGGCCGTGCTGCGTGGCACCAGCCGGCGCTGCCTCCTGTTTTGCGATGATCTGTCGTTCGAGGGCGAGGATGCCAGATTCAAATCCCTGAAAGCGGTCCTCGAGGGCGGCATCGAGGGCCGGCCCGACAACATCGTCTTTTACGCCACCTCCAACCGCCGCCACCTGATGCGCCGCGACATGATCGAGAACGAGCGTTCGTCCGCCATCTCGCCGTCGGAAGCGGTCGAGGAGAAGGTCTCGCTGTCGGACCGCTTCGGCCTCTGGCTCGGCTTCCACCCGGTGAAGCAGGACACCTATTTCGAGATCATCGACGGCTATGTGGAGCGCTTCGGCCTGGATATGGACGCCGAACAATTGCGCGCCGAGGCGCTGGAATGGTCGATGACCAGGGGCTCGCGCTCGGGCCGCGTCGCCTGGCAATTCGTCCAGGATCTGGCCGGCCGCCTGGGCAAGCGGATCGAACCCGATGCAAGCTGATTTTCCCGCCCGCGGTTACGACGCCGCCGGAGCGGCGGCCAGTTGCCGCGCCGGGTTGATGGCGCGCCGGCCGCGGCGGATTTCGAAATGAAGCTGCGGCTTGATGACGCTGCCGGTGCTGCCGACGCGGGCGATGAGCTGGCCCTGGCTGACCTTTTGCCCGCGCCGGACCAGCAGCTTTGCGTTATGTGCGTAGGCGGTAACCCAGCCGCCGGCATGGCGGATCAACAATAGATTTCCGAACCCGCGCAACTCGTTGCCGGCATAGGCGACGACACCGGCGCCGGCGGCGCGGACCTGGGCGCCGCGCGGCGCCGATATGTTGATGCCGTCATTATGCAAACCCTCGCCCTTGGGCCCGTAACCGGAAACGACGCGGCCGCTGACCGGCCAGATGAAGCGCCCCTTGCCGGTTCGGGCCACGAACTTGGGCGGTGGCGCGGCGCTCGGCGGCGGCCGGCGGACCGAAGTCACGGGCTTGTTGCCGGTGGCCGGTTTGGCGGCCGGCGCTTCACCGCCCGGCAGGGACAGTTTCTGACCGGCAAAGATATTATAGGGCGGGCCGAGGCGGTTGAGGCGCGCCAGCTCGTACGTATCGACCGAAAACCGCCGCGAGATGCCATAGAGGGTGTCGCCGTGAACGACGCGGTATTGGCGCGGCGCCGGAATTTTCAGGTTCCGCCCAGGGGTCAGCCGATATGGCGGGCGCAGACCATTGGCCTCGATGATGGCGCGCGCGCTGACGCCGTGGCGGCGCGACAGGATAAATAAGGTCTCGTCCTTTCCAACCCGAACCTGCCGCGCCGCCGCCCGGGCGGGCGCGGCGCGCACCGGACGCCGGGCCTTGGCGCTCTGCTGCTTGGACAGGCGCGCGCCGGACGGCGGCGCTTCGCCCGGCGGCGGCCATTGCAAACCGCCGCAGCCGGCCAAGGCGAGCAGGCCCCCAAGAAGGATCAGGGCCGGATATGATTTAATCGCGCAAATCTGCATGGTCACGCACGGTTTCGCCTTGCCCGCGATGCTGGCCGCCGTTCTTAGCGGACCGATTGCCCGGCCTCTTCCGGGATCAGCGGCACGAAGCGAACATCGCGCAGCTCCTCGGTTTCGAACGCATCGCCTAGGCGGCTGACGCGCAAGATTGTCTGCAGTTCATCATCGATGCCAATCGGCACCACCATGGAGCCGCCTTCCGACAACTGATCGGCGAGGATCGGCGGCACGTCGGCGGCGGCGGCGGTGACGATGATGCGCTCGAACGGCGCCTGTTCGGGCCAGCCGAGGGTGCCGTCGCCGGCCTTGGCTACGATGTTGTGCAGCTTCAATTCGCGGAATCGGGCGCGCGCTATCTTGAGCAGTTCGGCATGCCGCTCGATCGAATAGACGCGGCGGCAGAGCACCGCCAGCACCGCCGTCTGATAGCCCGACCCGGTGCCCACTTCCAGAACCTTCATGCGTTCGCCGGCTTGCAAAGCCTCGGTCATCAGCCCGACGACGCTGGGCTGGCTCATTGTTTGTTGATGGCCGATCGGCAGCGCCGTATCCTCGTAGGCCGAGGCGCGCAGCGCCAGCGGCACGAACGGCTCGCGCGGCAGGGATTCCATCGCCGCCATGACCCGCCGGTCGGTGACCCCGGCCTGGCGCAGGCCGAGCACCAGGCGCGCCTTGCGATCGTCGAAATTCACTTTTTACCCCCGCCCTTGGCCGGCGCGAACAGGCCCTTCAAGGCGCGTATCATCGGCCGCTGCGTCAAATCCAGCGACAGTGGCGTCACCGATACCTTGCCTTCGGCGACAGCCGCCAAATCGGTGCCACGGGCATAGGTGGCCGACATTTTCTGATTGCCGATCCAGTAATAAGGCTCGCCCCGGGGGTCGCGCCCTTCCAGAATTTCGTCGCCCACCTTGCGCCGGCCCTCGCGCGTAACCTCGATCCCGGTCACTTCGCCAGCGGGAAGCGGCGGGAAATTGACATTGATCAGCACATCCCGGGGCCAGGCGATGCGGGTCACGCGGCGCACCACGCGCGCGGCGTAGCTTTCGGCCGCCGACCAGTCGACCGCGCCGCCGCTACTGAGAATCTCGTATGGCACGCGTTGGCTCAAGGCGATGGCGGGAACGCCGAGAAGCGTCGCTTCCATGGCCGCCGCGATGGTACCGGAATAGGTCATGTCCTCACCCAGGTTACTGCCCCGATTGATGCCGGAAAGCACCAAATTAGGCCTCGAGTCTTTCATGATCTGGTTAACGGCGAGTAAAATACAGTCGGTCGGCGTGCCATCGACGGCGAAACGGCGCGCCGAAACCTTGCGGATGCGCAAGGGCCGGCGCAGGGTCAGCGAATGGCCGGTGCTCGATTGCTCTTCCTCGGGCGCCACCACCCAGACCTCGGCGGCCAGGCCGCGGGCGATCTTTTCCAGCCTTTTCAGGCCGGGCGCGCCGATGCCGTCGTCGTTGGATATCAGGATACGCGCCGAGGAAAGCTTGAGCGGCGCCTTAAACATCGCTGGCAACATCCTTGGCAATCACTTCGAGCCCGCCCATATAGGGGCGCAAGGCCTCGGGCACTTCCACCGAGCCGTCTTCCAGCTGGTAGTTTTCGATGATCGCGATCAGGGTGCGCCCGATCGCCAGGCCGGAGCCGTTGAGGGTATGCGGAAAGCGGGTGCCTTTGCCTTTCTTCGGGCGGAAGCGCGCCTGCATGCGCCGCGCCTGGAAATCGCCGCAGTTGGAGACCGACGAAATTTCCCGGTAACGTCCCTGCCCCGGCAGCCAAACCTCGAGGTCATGGGTCTTTTGCGCCGAGAAACCCATATCGCCGGTACACAGCACCACGGTGCGGAACGGCAGGCCCAGCCGTTTCAGAACTTCCTCGGCGATGCCGGTCATGCGCTCCAATTCGGCGCCCGATTGGTCCGGATGCACGACGCCGACCAGTTCCACCTTGGTGAACTGGTGCTGGCGGATCATGCCGCGCGTATCCTTGCCCGCCGAACCGGCCTCGGAGCGGAAGCACCAAGTCATCGCCGCATAGCGGCGCGGCAGATCGTCCTCACCCAGGATTTGATCGGCGACCATATTGGTCAGCGGCACCTCGGCGGTGGGGATCAGCCAATAATCGTTGTCGGTGCGGAACAAATCCTCGGCGAATTTGGGCAACTGGCCGGTGCCAAAGAGAGCATTGTCGCGGACCAGGGCCGGCGGGTTGACCTCGGTATAGCCGAACTCGCCGGTGTGCATGTCGAGCATGAAGGCCGCCAGCGCCCGTTCCATGCGCGCCAACGCGCCCGACAGGATAACGAAGCGGGAACCGGACATTTTCGCCGCCGTCTCGAAATCCATCAGCCCCAGGGCCTCGCCAAGCTCGAAATGCTCCTTGGCCTCGAAGGTGAATTCCCTGGCCTCGCCCCAGCGATTGATTTCCACATTGTCGTCATCGTCTTCGCCGCCCGGCACATCATCGGCGGGGATGTTGGGCAGTGAAGCCAGGGCGGCGTCCAGTTCCCCGGTGACGGCGGCGGCGGTTTTTTCGGCTTCCGCCTGGGCATCCTTGGAGCGCGCCACTTCCTCGATCTCGGCCGCCGCATCCTCGCCCTTGGACTTGGCCTGGCCGATCAGCTTGGAAAGCTCGTTGCGCCTTGTCTGCAACTCCTGCGCCGCCGTCTGCGCGGCGCGGCGGCGGGCATCGATTTCAATCAGCGTTTGTGCCTGCGGGCCGAGGCCGCGCCGCTGCATGGCGGCATCGAAGGCATCCGGCTGGTCGCGAATGTATCTGATATCGAACATCGAAATCCTTAAAAGAGCCGCCTGCTTCGGCCGGGCCGCATTAGCTCATGTTGAAGTCGGTTTCCTCGGCATAGTCGTCTTCTTCGTCCGCCGCTTCGGCTTTTTTGCGCTCGACGATGCGGACGGCGATGATCGAGATTTCATAAAGCGCGATGATCGGCAGCGCCAGGCCGACCTGGCTGATCACATCCGGCGGCGTCAGGATGGCGGCGGCGACGAAGGCGATGACGATGGCGTATTTGCGTTTGCCGGCCAGCCCGTCGGCGGTGGTGAAGCCGGCCCGGGCCAACAGGGTCAGCAAGATCGGCAGTTGGAAACTGACCCCGAAGGCGAAGATCAGGCGCATCACCAGGGACAGGTATTCGTTGACCTTGGCTTCCAATTGGATCGGCAGGCTGCCCGGCAGGCCGGCCGTTTCGAAGCTCAGGAAAAACTTCCAGGCCAAGGGAAAGATGAAGTAGTAGACGATGGCGCCGCCGGTAAAAAACAGGACCGGCGTCATCACCAGGTAGGGCAGCAGGGCGCGCTTTTCCTTGGCATAGAGGCCGGGGGCGACGAACTTCCAGAACTGCGCCGCGATCACCGGAAACGACAGGAACAGGGCGGCAAAAAACGAGACCTTAATGTAGGTGAAGAAGGCTTCGTGCAGGGCGGTGTAGATCAGCCGCCGGTTGCGCCCTTCCTCGGCCATGATATCGGCCAGCGGCTGCACCAGGAAGGCGTATATGTTTTCGGCGAAATAGTAGCAGACGAAAAACAAAAGAATGACGGCGATGAAGGATTTGACCAGCCGCGAGCGCAACTCGGTCAAATGCTCGAGGAGCGGCATTTTCTGGGGCTCGTCCGGAGCGTCGCTCAAGGCGCCACCTTTTCACCCCGGCCGGCGCCGTTATCGGTGCCGGCCCCGTTATCGCCGTCGTCCCCGTCATCCGCGTCTTGGTGACCTTCACTGGCGGCGGGCGCCGCGTCGGCGGCGGTCTCGTCCTCTTCAGAATCATCGCCCGGATCATCGCCCAAATCATCGTCCAAATCATCGCCCAAATCATCGCCCAAATCATCGCTGGCGATATCGAATTCCTCGCCGCCGAATTCGAAGGCGTCCTTGATCTCGCGGTCGGGATCGATGGAATTTTCCAGCAGGCTGGCGGGGTCCAGATCGGCGCCGTTTTCGATTTGGCGCTTGACCTCGTCCAATTCCGATTCGCGCACCATGTCGTCGACATAGCCGCGAAATTCGCGGGTCATCGATTTCGCCTTGCCGACCCAATGGGCGATGGTGCGCATGACGCGCGGCAGGTCTTTTGGCCCGACGACGACCACCACCAGGACGGCGACGATAAGCAGTTCCGGCCAGCCAATATCAAACATGACGGACTATCGCCCCTTCAATAAGAGCAGATGCTTGACCGATCTGGAAAAGATCACGCCTGTTCGGCGGTTTTCTTGTCTTCTTCCTTGCTGGCATCGGTAACCGAACTTTCGGCTTTGAACTCGGATTTTTGATCCTCGACCGCTTCCTCGTCCTTCATGCCCTTTTTGAACGATTTCAGGCCTTTGCCAAAATCGCCCATCAATTGCGATATTTTTCCCTTGCCGCCGAACAGAACCAGGACAACGGCCAGGACGACCAGCCAATGCCAAATGCTAAAAGTACCCATAATTATTGTTCTCGCACAAATGCTTAGGTCAATTGACGCCCATAATGGCAGAATCGGCCGCCAAGGGCAATCACCGCCGCCGGAGCGTCGAAATTTCGCTTAACTCTCGCCGGTTCGGTGCCAACCAAGATGTCCGCATGGCCGAGCCCGGCAATCCCCGCGCGGGCTATCTGGTCAGTGCCAAGATCGACGCCCACGTGGCCGAGCCCGCTCCGCCGACCTCTCTCCGCCCGCCGAAGCGGGCTTCGCGAAGGCGGGAGCGGCTGCGCAGGCTGGACCCAACCAACCCCACGCGGGCTGCTCAGATGGTGCGACACTTTTTGGCTAAATCCACCATACCGGTTCCTACCGGTTCATACCGGTTCATACCGTTTCCTACCGTTTTATGTGCTTTTATAACGCTTTTCGACGTCATTGGCGGGCGCTGATCGTTCTTCCCATTCACAATGTCCAGGATTTTTATTTAGAACAAATTACGAACCGGTCAAGGGGAATTCATAAGATTTTCCGGCGCGCGATCCAGGGAACTCCGGCGCTGTTCCGGATGCCAACCGATGCCGCCTCGCTAAAAGTAAACTGTCACCGATTTAAAAGGAGGGACAGGCCCCAGTCGATCATCATGGTGATGCCATTTTCGCCGGGCTTCGCCTGGCGGTCCGGTCACCGGGCTTCGGAAATTCAAAGCAGCATGTAGGTGCTGGTCACGTGGGCGATGGATTTTTCCGGCAGTCCGGTATGCAAGTTCACTTCCCCATACATGATAGTCCGGCCCGGCTTGATGATGCGTGCCTCGGCGATCAGGTCTTCGTCGCCGGCCGGGCGCAGGAAGGCCGAGGATTGACTGACCGTGGTCAATGGCACCCATTCGCCTACCGACGCGGCCACCGCAAAGGCCATGGCGGTATCGGCCAAGGACATAATCGCCTGTCCGCAAATGGTGCCGCCGCCGCGGTTCAGTCTGGCCGAGCGCGGGACCCTGAGAACCGCGGTACCCGATGCAATTTTTTCGAAGCAAATACCCAATTCGTGAATCCAGGGGGAAAACTCTTCCCTCAGCCTGGTTTCCGCGTCTGCTATGGAAAATTCAGACATGTGGCAATCCCTTGTGATTGTGGCGTCGGAGGCGTGGAGGTGGCGGCTGGAATCCGGAACTGTCTCACGATTGACCCATTTGCCGTTGTACTGGAAAGATCGATTTCGGAACATCCCCTAATATCCGTCATAGTTGGACCGTCAATATGCGCTTTAGCGAAAATTTTTAACCAAGACCGTTCCGGGATATGTCGAAAGCGATGGAATGGCTCGGTCTGGCGGCGGAATAGGAGATTAGATATCCTAGTCCGGTTGAATAGATTGGGGGTGTCCGCATATCTCCCTTATCGAACCGCCGCAGGAATTTCCTAACACTCCGCCGTCAATTGTTTTGACCGCCGTCAAATCCAAGAATTACCCATTTTGGTAGATTATTGAAGGCTCCCATCGAATGCTCAAAGCATTGTTGATCTTGGTAAGGTAGCCAATTGTGGCGCACGATTTCTATATCGATCCCGACGTCAATTGTATCTTTGTCAGGCATTTTGACGAAATGCGCGTTGGCGAAGGGTTCGATTCCATAATGGTTCTTCTTGCAGATCCCGAGTTTCATCGAGGCCTGAATATCTTGCGCGACACACGCCAAGTCTCAATTCCTGACATCTACGCCGACACACGGGAATTGATAAACGCCCGTGAGCAAATGAAGAGTTACGCCGAGAATTTTCAAAGCAGCCGGTTCGCTTGGGTCGTTGGTTCTGCCGCAGACTATGCGATTGTTCATCGGTGGTCCGCCACGACGCGCCTCGATGCTCATGTTGAACGGAGACCCTTTCGAGACATGATGAAAGCGAAAGAGTGGCTCGGTATTCCCGGAGATTACGAGATCAGGTATCCCACTGACGAAAAAACAGACTGAAGCCACCCTCCTGCCCGATAGGCACCGAGTGTCAAAATTGGGCGCCCATAGCGATCAGGCCCGACATTTTAGCCTATCCGGAAACCATTGGTTTTCCGCCCCCCGCCCCCGCCTCACCCCGGCAGCCAGCCCTTGAGCCGCGCGCGGGTTTGCGGCGACATGAAATCCTCGATCGGGCCGAGATAGGATTTCAGGCGCACGAGGGTTTCGGCGTTTTCCGATCCCGCGTTCGCGACCATCAACTCGACGGTCTTGTAGATCGCCTCGATCAACTTGGCCGCGCCCTCCTCCGCCGCCAGCCATTCGGTTTCATCGCCGCCGGCTTGGAAGCGAATCGGCTGCGCCATGAACAACCGGTGCCGCTGGTTGCTGTTGTTGAGGGCGAAGCCGGCCAGGCTTCCCACCGTCGGCGCCGGGCCGGGCGGCAGGTCGGCGAGATAGGCGCGCGCCGACATCTTACAGACCAGCAACTCGTCGGAAGAGCGGATCAGATGCACCGCCGCGTCGCCCGGCACGGCGCGCAAGGCAAACTCGTAATCCATGGTGCCGGAATAATTGCCCCCGGTTTGCGGCGCCACCAGCAAGGGATGGGGAAAGAAACAATGGGTCAAAAAGCCGTGGCTTCCGACCCGCCAGTTGATTTGCGACGGATAGCCGGTGAACGGTTCGGCATCAAGAAACATGCGCGCCGCCACCGGGTGCATGGCTTCGAGCCCGATATCGACCAGTTGGCGGGCATCGATGCCGCCGGTGAGCGCGCCGCGCAGCCGCCCCGCCGCGCCTTCTTCCTCGAGGCGCATGAACATGGCGCAAACGGCAGCGGCGCCATCCTTGAAGCGGGCCATCATCGCCGGCCAGGAACCGTCGGAAAAAATGAAATCGGAATCCAAGAGGATGACGCCCGACGCTCCGCCGGCCATCGCTTCCTCGATCAATATCCGCGAGGTCAAGCGCTGCACGTTATGCTTCAAGATGGACGGATCGGAATTATTCATCGCCTCGGCCAGGCTGCCGCCGCGATAGGGGGTGTCCTCGAAATAACGAAAGCGGACCTCGGCGAGGGCGCGAAGCGGATCGATGCCGGGATGAAAATAGGCTTCCGAATCGCGATCCGTGAAGATATGGAAAACCAGTTCCGCGTCTTCGGCGGCGGCCGGGATATTGCCGGGCGACAGTTGGCTGGCCAGCGAAAATTCCAGATACTTGTTGACGTAAGCCTCGCCCCACAGCGTCAGGAACACGTCGAAACGCAAGGCGCTGCCTAGTCGGATTCGGCGCCGGCGCCGGCCAGCGGATCGCCGTCACCGGGGTCAAGGGGCTCCAGATCCAGCGCCCCGCTTTCCAAATCGGCCCCGGTCTCGTCTTCTTCGCTATCCTGGCTTACATCGGTTGGCGCCGGGAACGGCGCCGCCCTTGAGCCGATGGTCTGCACGGCGGGCCGCTTATCCAACAGCCCGGCGGCCTTCAGATCGTCCATGCCGGGCAGATCGTCGAGCCCCTCGAGGCCGAACTGGCCGAGGAAACTGTCAGTGGTGCCCCAGGTGACCGGCTTGCCCGGTGTCCGCCGGCGGCCGCGCGGGCGTATCCAGCCGGCTTCGAACAAGACATCCATGGTGCCCTTGCTTAGCCCGACGCCACGGATTTCCTCGATCTCGGAACGGGTCACCGGCTGATGGTAGGCGATCACCGCCAGGGTTTCGACGGCGGCGCGCGACAGGCGGCGCATCAGCGTCCGTTCGACCATCAATTGGGCNCCCAGATCCTCGGCGGTGCGGAACGCCCAGCCCTTGCCGACCTTGACCAAATTCACCCCGCGCTCGGCGTAATGGTCCGATAGGGCGCCGATCAGCGCATCGATGTCGGCGCCATCTGGAAGCCGGTCGGCGATCACCGATGCCGGCACCGGATCGGCGGATGCAAAGATCAGGGCTTCCAAAAGACGCAGGTGGTGAGGGTCGAAATCAGTCATATTGCATTCCGATTATTTTCATTCGCCTTATATTCATTTGCCTTATATTCATTTGCCTGGGGCCCGGACATAGATCGGATCGAACAGCCGGTTCTGGCGCAGGCTCAGTTTTCCGTCCTTGGTCAGTTGCAGCGCCGCCGCCAGGGTCGATGAAAGCATCGAGCGCCCGACCAGGCCGCCCTGCAATTCTTGCGGCAGGAATTGCATCAGGCTGGACCAGTCGGGAATCCGGTCGAGCATTCCGGTCAACAGCTTTAGCGCTTCTTCCGGCGAATAAAGCTCCGACGGTTCGATCCGGAGGGTGCGGATATTGGAGCGGTGGGTATGCTCGCCATAGGCGCTCAAAAGATCGAACAGGCTGACTTCGTAGACCGATGTGGAATCATAGCCGAATTTTTCCGGGGCGCCGCGGGCGAAGAAATCGGTGCCCAGGCGCGGCCGCGCCATCAACTTCTCGCCGGCCTCCTGCATCGCTTGCAGGCGGCGCATCTGATAGGCGAGGGCGGCGGCCATCTGTTCGCCGCTGGGCTCGTCTTCTTCCGACAGATCGGGCAGCAACAGGCGCGATTTCAAATAGGCCAGCCAGGCCGCCATCACCAGATAGTCGGCGGCAAGTTCCAGATTGGTGCCGCGNAGCCGCGCCACCCAAACCAGGTATTGATCGGCCAGCTCGAGGATCGAGATTTGCGTGATATCGACTTTCTGCTCGCGCGCCAGGGTCAGCAAGACATCGAGCGGCCCCTCGAAGCCGCCGAGATCGACCACCAGTTCCTGGCCCTCCGCGACGTCGGCGCGTTCCTGCATCTCGAAATCGTCAAATTCGTCAGCCATTCTCTAGCCCAATCCCACCAGTTCGGTGATCAGTTCCATCGACCAATATGCCGGCACGCCGATGAGCCACCAGAATATGTTCAAATCCATCCCCACCGCATCGCCCAGCCAGGGCAACAGGAACAATGCGCCAAGGATAATGGCAAAGCCGGCGCGCTCCAACCGGGACACCATTATAGCCAAGGAACGCGGCAATACAGCTACCAAAACGCGCCCCCCATCCAGCGGCGGCAAGGGAATCAGATTGAAAAAAAAGAGAATCATGTTGAGCAGCATGGACATGCGCAGGCTTGTTATGGCCCAGGCCCACGCCGCTTCGGGAAGGAATTGGACGGTGTGCAGCAATGCCCCCGAAGCCAGCGCCAGGATCAGATTGGAAAACGGCCCGGCGATGGCAACCAGCACCATATCGCGGCGGAAGGACCGTAAATTCAAAAAATTCACCGGCACCGGCTTGGCGTAGCCGAAGGCCATGCGCCCGCCCGACGCCATCAACAACAGCGCCGGCAAGATGATGGTGCCAAAGAGATCGATATGCTTGAACGGATTGAAGGTGACGCGGCCGGCACGCAGCGCCGTGTCGTCGCCCAGCTTTGACGCTACCCAACCATGCGCGGCTTCGTGCAGGGGAATCGCGAACAGGAGCGGCACCACCCAGATCGATATCCGGAATAGAAGCGAATGTTCATCCATTACGTGGCGAGCAATTCATCCAGCCGCGCCAGGGCGGCGGCGGCATCGAAACCTTGCTGTCCCTCCGGCGCCGGTATCCGATCGAGGGCGGATTGCAAGCGCCCGGCGGCCTCCGGCCCAAGGCGCGGAACCGCCGGCGCCACCGCCTCCATTTCTTCTTGCTCGCCGTTGCAGTGCAAGACGATATCGCAGCCCGCCTGGATGGCCCGGCGGGCGCGGTCATCCAAGCCGCCGGCCAGCGCCTGCATGGATAAATCGTCGGACAGCAACAGGCCCTGAAAACCGATGCGTTCGCGGATCAGGGTCCGGATCGCCGCCTCCGACAAGGTTACCGGCGCCTCGGCATCGGCCGCCTTGTAAACAACATGCGCGGTCATCGCCACCGGCATATCGCAAAGTTCGCGAAACGGCGCGAAGTCGGTGGCATCCAATTCCGCCAGCGGCGAATCCACCTCGGGCAAATCCGTGTGGCTGTCGACCAGGGCGCGGCCATGCCCCGGAATATGCTTGATCACCGGCAGCACGCCGCCGGTGATCATTCCGTTACATACCTGGCGGCCCAGATCGGCGATCTGATCGGGGATCTCGCCGAAGGCGCGGTCACCGATAACCGAATCGGCGCCGGCAATCGGGACATCGAGGACCGGCACGCAATCGACGGTGATTCCGAGGGCCGCCAAATCATCCGCGATCAGGCGGGCACTGAGCCAGGCCGCTTGCCGCGCGCGCTCGGGATCGGCGGCATAAAGGCCGGCGAAGACGGCGGCGGCCGGCGGCAAGCGCCAATGCGGGGGCCGCAGCCGCGCTACGCGGCCGCCTTCCTGATCGATCAGCACCGGCGCATCGGGCCTGCCGATGCTATCGCGCAGCGCCGCGACCAGGCCGCGCAGCTGATCCGGGTCCTGGCAATTGCGCTGGAACAGGATGAAACCGGCGGGATCGGTTTCGGCGAAAAATGACCGCTCCCACGCGCTCGGCTCAAGACCGGCGCAGCCAAAGATGACCGCCCTCGGCGGTAACGGCGCGCCATGTCCATTGTCGCTCATCCGCCGGGCGCGACGACTAGGCAGCCGACCTTTTTCTTGGCCAGCGCCCGGCACAGTTGACGCGCCGTATCCTTGTCCGGCAGCGTTCCGGCGCGCAGACGGTAGAATATGCCCCTGGCGCCGAGATCGGCGCGCACCACGCTCAATGACAGCTTGCCCAATAGTTCGGCATGGCGGCCGCGCAGCCGGCGCCATTCGCCGCCCGCCGCTTTTTCGTCGCGCACCGCCGCCAGTTGGACACTGTAGCCGGACCCCGGAAGCGTCGCCGCCGGCAATTGAATTTCAGGCTTGCTGGCGAGGCTGGCCTCGGGCGCGGCCTCGGGTGTCTTGACCTCGGGCGGCGGTGGCGCCGGCGGCGGTTTTTGCACGGCGATTACTTTTTCCGGCGAAGGTTTTGCCGGGGAAGGCTCTGCTGGGGACGGCTCTGCTGGCGATGGCTTCGCCGCCGCTTCGGCCCCCGCATCCTGGCTTTTTTGGGCGGGTTTGGCGGCGCTGGTTTCGGGCTTTTGAACGTCCTCGGCCTCGCTGGCGGCGATCAGTTTCTCGGCGCTCTTTGCCGGCCCGCCGGCAGCGGTGTCCTTGGCCGCCGGTTTTGCCGGCCGGGTTCCGGTTGACGCCGGCGATGGCAGCGGATTTTCCGGGCGCGGCAGCAGGGTCTCGGCGGACCTTTCCGGCTGATCGCCGCCGATACGCTTGTAAACCTCGATATCCCGATTTTTGATTTCGATGCCGCCGGGCTTGTCGGGGCGCACCTTGAGCGGACCGGCGGCGGCCTGGATCACCGGAACATCGTCCGCGCCGGTGCCGAACAACTGCCCGCCCATGGCCAGCCAACCGCCATAGCTGGCACCGGCCAGGATTAAGAGAACGATCAAAACCAAAATACCGCGCCGGCGTCCGGGCGGGCGGCGCCTTACCCGCTCAAACTCAAGGGTATCCGATTGCAACTCGCCTCGATCGAAGTCCGGGATATCGGCCAAGGGCGGCCCACCATCCAACGGGGCGTCCGGATGGCCGTCACCTGGGCCGTCACCCGGGCCGTCACCCGGGCCGTCACCCGGGCCTTCAACCGGGCCGTCAACTTGACCGTTATTTGGGCGGTCTTCGGCTGCCATCAATTACATCTCCTGGACTGGCGTCACCCCCATCACGGTAAGGCCGGACGCAATCACCAATTCCAACGCTTTCACCAGCGCCAGGCGGGCGCGGCTTAATTCTTTATCAGATTCGACGAGAAAGCGAAGACTTTCGTCCTGGCGCGCGCCTTTTGTCCAAAGGGCATGAAACGATGCCGACAAATCGTTCAGAAAATAGGCTATTCTGTGCGGTTCCAGCGCCTCGGCGGCGCCTTCGACCATGCGCGGCCAGGCCGCCATCGATTTGATCAATTGCAGCTCGGCCGGGTCCGCGAGGAGGCTGAAATCGGCCAATTGCAGCGAATCGGGTGAAAGCTCGGCGGCGTCGAACATTCGGGCGGCATGGCGCAGCACCGAGCAGCATCGGGCGTGTGAATACTGCACGTAGAAAACCGGGTTGTCGCGGCTTTGCTCGACCACCTTGGCCAGGTCGAAATCCAGTTGCGCGTCGTTCTTGCGGGTCAGCATGATGAAGCGGACCACATCCTTGCCGACCTGATCGATGACCTCGGCCAAGGTAACGAATGTGCCGGACCGTTTCGACATCTTCACCGGCTCGCCCCGGTCCAAAAGATTGACCATCTGGCAGAGGATCACATGCAAACCGCCTTTTTCGCCGGTGAGCGCCGTCACCGCGGCGTTCATGCGTTTCACGTAGCCGCCATGATCGGCGCCCCAGACATCGATCAGATCGGTGAAGCCGCGCCGGTGCTTGTCGAGATGGTAGGCCATGTCGGTGGCGAAATAGGTCCAGGTACCGTCGGATTTCCTGAGCGGCCGGTCGACATCGTCGCCGAACTCGGTGGCCTTGAACAAAAGCTGCGGGCGCGGCTCCCAATCCTCGGGCGTCATGCCCTTGGGCGGCTCCAGGGTGCCGGTGTAGACCAGGCCGGCGCCTTCGAGCACGCTTACAACTTCGTCGACGCCGCCGCGCTCCACCAGGTCCCGCTCCGAAAAGAAAACGCCATGCTCGACCCCGAGCGCCGCAAGGTCGCCGCGGATCAGCGTCATCATTTCCTGGGTGGCGAAGGCGCTGAACGGTTGCAGCCATTCCTCTTCGGCCATGCCCAGCCATTTATCCCCGTCCCGCTCCTTGAGTTTCTCGGCGGCAGGAACCAGGTAGGCGCCGGGGTAAAGCCCTTCGGGAAATTCGGTAACCACCTCGCCCAGGCATTCGCGGTATCGGAGATGCAGCGAGCGGGCCAGCGCCTCGACCTGGGCGCCGGCGTCGTTGACGTAATATTCGCGCATCACATCGTAGCCGGCCTTGGCCAGGATGGCGGCCAGCGCATCGCCGACGACGGCGCCGCGGCCGTGGCCGACATGCATCGGGCCGGTCGGATTGGCGGACACATATTCCACATTCACGCGGCGCCCGGCGCCGATGTTCGAATCGCCATAAGCGATGCCCGCCGCCAGAATCTCGCCCAGGCGCGCGTACCAGAATTGCGGCGCCAGGGTGGCGTTGATGAAACCGGGCCCGGCCACCTCCACCGACGCCACTTCGTCCATGGCTTCGAGGCCGGCGGCGATCTTTTCCGCCAATTCGCGGGGGCCGAGCCCCGCCGCCTTGGCCAGGACCATGGCCGCGTTGGTGGAAATGTCGCCATGCTTGACGTCGCGCGGCGGCTCCACGGTGACGCCCCCGGCATCGATGACATGTTGCAGAACGCCGGCGGCGGCAAGGCCTTCCAATATGTCGCCGATGCGCCCGTTGAAATATTCGAAGGTGTTCATGAGGTGCTCACGAAGTCCTGGCCCGCACGCCGACCAGCCGGTCGTGCTCATCCTGGGCGAAGCGGTCGGTCATGCCGGCAATGTAATCGGCGGCGACGCGCGCCGTCTCGGCGCTGCCCGGCGCGCCGGCCCGCGCGCACCATTCCGGCGGCAGGTTGCCGGGATCTTCGATCAGCACTTTAAACAAATCCTTGATGACATGGCGTGCATTGCTGGTCATGCGGTTCACTTTTTCATGCCGGTACATGTTTTCGAACAAAAAACCGCGAATGCCCCGGTCGACCTCGATCATATCTCCTGAAAATGCGATCACCGGAGATCCCAGGGCGCGGATATCATCGGCGCTCGCCGGCGCCGCTTCTTTTAACCGCGCCCACGATTCTGTCAAACAGTCATCGACCATTTCGCCGATCATGCGGCGGATCGCTTCGTGGCGGATGCGCCCCCGCTCGAGCCCCGGATATTCGGCGCCGACGTTGGCGAGAATTTCACCGATCAGGGGAACCCCGGCCAGATCCTCGATGCTGAACAACCCGGCGCGCAAGCCGTCGTCGATATCGTGGTTGTTGTAGGCGATGTCGTCGGCCAGCGCCGCCGCCTGCGCCTCGGCGCCGGCGAATGTTTGCAGTTCGAGATCGTGGCTTTTCACATATTCGGCGACATCGCGCGGAATGCCATTACCCTCCTTGGCACCATCGCCGCCGCCGCCATGCAGCGACCCGTTATGCTTGACCACGCCTTCCAGGGTTTCCCAGGTGAGGTTGAGGCCATCGAATTCGGGATAGCGGCTTTCCAGCCGGGTCACCACCGACAGCGATTGCGCGTTGTGATCGAAACCGCCGAAATCCCGCATCAGCTCCGCCAGCGCATCCTCGCCGGCATGGCCGAACGGCGGATGGCCGAGATCATGGGCCAGCGCCAGGGCCTCGGCCAAATCTTCGTTCAGCCCCAGGCAGCGGGCGACGGAGCGGGCGATCTGCGCCACTTCCAGGGTGTGGGTCAGGCGGGTCCGGAAATGATCGCCTTCATGGTTGACGAAAACCTGGGTTTTGTATTCCAGGCGCCGGAAGGCCGCCGAATGGATGATCCGGTCGCGGTCGCGCTGAAAGCAGGTGCGCGTGGCGCTGTCGGCCTCCGGATGCAGCCGCCCCCGGCTTTCTGCGGGATCACAGGCAAAGGGCGCGAGATCCGCTCGGCTAATATGGGAATAGGTCTCCATAAACTTCAAATTACCCATGCGCGCCGGCCACCGCAACGCGCGCGCCATGCATTTGACAAATTCCCCGGAAATACTAGATAAGTAGATATTGAGAATCGTTATTACTTTTTGACCATAACGGAAATCGGCTGCAATGACCGAATCACCGCGGCTCACGATCACCGAAAACGCCGCTAAGCGGATCAATGATCTGATCGCCAGCGAGGGCGGCGAAGGCCTGATGCTGCGCCTCGCCGTGTCATCCGGCGGCTGTTCGGGTTTCCAGTATGGCTTCGATCTTGATGCGGCCAAAAATGATGACGACCTGGTGTTCGAGGATCATGGCGTCCGCGTGGTGATCGATGAAATGTCGCTGCAATTGGTCGACGGCTCGGAGGTCGATTATGTCGACGACCTGATCGGCGCCTATTTCCGCCTATCGAACCCCAACGCCTCCTCGTCCTGCGGCTGCGGCGTTTCCTTTGCCGTCTGACGCGCAAAAAATTATGTGTTAGTTTGCGGCCCGCAAGATGCGGGCTTTTTGCCCTGGGGCATCGATGAAAATAGCCACCTGGAACGTCAATTCGGTGAAAGTGCGCTTGCCGAACCTGTTGCGCTGGCTCGGCGAGTTCGCGCCCGATGTGGTCCTTCTGCAGGAATTGAAATGCGTCACCGAGGCGTTTCCGGAGATCGAGGTCGGCGACGCCGGCTACAATGTCGCGGTCGCCGGGCAGAAGACCTATAACGGCGTCGCCATCCTGTCGAAATCGCCGATCGATGTGGAACTGACCGAACTGCCGGGCGATCCATCCGACGAGCAGGCCCGCTATATCGAAGCCTTCACCGGGGGGTTACGCGTGGCCTCCATCTACCTGCCCAACGGCAACCCGGTGGATTCCGATAAATTCCCCTACAAGCTCGGCTTTATGGAGCGGCTGCATGCCCACGCCGCCGGGCTGCTGGCGACCGAGGATGCCTTCGTGCTCGGCGGCGATTACAACGCCATTCCCGAACCCGGCGACGCCTACGATCCGCAAGCGGTGGCCGAAGACGCCATCTACAGGCCGGAAACCCGCGCCGCCTGGCGCAAGATCGTGTATCTGGGCCTGACCGACGCATTCCGCGCCCTGAATACGGAAATCGGGCTCTATTCCTATTGGGATTACCAGCGCGGCGCCTGGCAAAAAGACAACGGTTTCCGCATCGATCATTTGTTGCTGTCGCCGCAGGCCGCCGACCGGCTGACCGGGTCCGGCATCGACCGCGGCCCCCGGGGCTGGGAGAAACCGTCCGACCACACGCCGGTCTGGTGCGAATTGGACATTTAACGCACCCAACCTTGCCGCAACCGCCTTGATCAATATCAAGGCCCGGGAAAATCCCGGCGGCCATCATCGCCCAACCAAACAACAAGGAGGTTGGGTATCATGACCGACGGTAATGTCGCCTATTTACTCATGGTCCTGGTCGTCTTCGTGGCGTTCATGGGCGTCCTCGCCTGGGCTGAGAAACAGACCCGCGAATAGACCCCAAGCGTTCGGCGAATTGCCATGCCCGCCGCGGACCTGGCAGGGCTGGCGGGGCAGGTTTTGCTACAATCACTATTCCGTGATACACGCTCGATGCGATACCGGGTGCGGCCGGCAAACAGACCCGTTTACGGGCACCAGCCAAACCTGTTAGCATCCAATCGCTAATTGGCAAATTTCATTACTCTGGGGAGACCAAATCCATGAAAAAGACTTTATTGAGCGCCGCCGCCGGCGCCGCCCTGGCGTTGGGCGCATTCGGGGTAAACGGTGCAAGCGCCGCCGAGGTAACCTTGCGCATGCACACCTTCATTCCGCCGGTGGCCAACCCGGCCAAACACTTCCTGGCGCCGTGGGCCAAGAAGATCGGCAAGGCTTCGGGCGGGCGCATCCAGGTGAAACCGTTCTGGGCGATGGCGCTCGGCGGCAAGGCGCCGCAATTGATAGATCAGGTCAAGGACGGCGTCGTCGATGTCGCCTGGACCCTGCCTGGCTTCACCGCCGGCCGCATGCCGCGCGCGGAAGTTTTCGAACTGCCGTTTGTTCACCGGGATGCGATTTCGACAACACTGGCGATGCAGGACTTTAAGGACAAGCACCTGCAAAACGAAATGAAGGATTTCCACGTCCTGATCATGCACGCCCATGCAGGGGTCATGTTCATGACTAAAAAACCGGTGCTCAAGATCGAGGACCTGAAGGGCATGACCCTCCGTGGTCATAACCGGATCGGCGTCTGGTTCCTGCAAGCCCTTGGCACGGCCGGCATCGCGACACCATTGGGCCGCATCCCGTCGATGCTGTCCAAGAACGTGATCCAGGGCTCGATGTTGCCTTTCGAGATCGCGCCGGCGGTCAAAATGCATGAACTGACCAGCCATTTCTCGACCTTGTCCGGCGATCAGCCGAGGATGGCCACGGCGGTGTTCACCTTCATGATGAACAAGAACTCCTATGCCAAACTGCCGCCCGATCTGAAGAAGGTCATCGACGACAATTCGGGCCGCAACATCGCCCGTTCCATCGGCCAGACCTGGGAAAATATCGAAATACCGGGCGAGAAGGTCATGCGCTCCAAGTCCAAAAACAAGTTCCATGTGATCAACCCGGCCGAATCCAAGCGCATCAAAGACGCGGCTAAGGGTGTCTATAAGCGCTGGTTTGGTGTTGTCGGAAAGGTGGGCGTCGATGGCCCGGCCCTCTTGGCCGATGCCCTCGCGATGATCGCCAAGCACGCCAAATAGGCTGTTTCGTATCGCAATCCTTTCTTAGAAAAGGAAGTAGCGAAATTGTCTGAAGCTTCAGTCCAAATGGTCCGGCCCACCGATAAGGTGGGCCGGATTCTTTATGCGATCAGCCAGGTTTTGGCCTTGTTCGGCGGGNTTGTGGTCGCCGCCATGGCGATTATGACGACCACCAGCATTTTCGGCCGGGCCTTTTTGTCGAGCCCGGTTCCCGGCGATATCGAATTGATCGAGTTGGGCACCAGCACCGCCGTCTTCGCTTTCCTGCCCTACTGCCAAATGGTGCGCGGCAACGTCATCGTCGATTTCTTTCTAAGCTGGGCATCCCGGAAGGTGAAGATATTCTTCGACGTCATCGGCGGCATTCTGTTCCTGGGTGTAGCCTTGATGCTGACCTGGCGGCTGATTTTCGGCGGTATCGATTTGTACAACGCCGCCGAAACCACCGGGGTATTAGCCTTCCCCCGCTGGATTTCATTTCCCTACGCATTTGTTTGTCTTTCCACATTGGTTTTCGTCATCATCTACACGCTGTTCCATAACGATCCGGAATCGGGGGAACAGGCCATGCTTCACGAATAAGTCCCGGTAAAATTCCTATGAGCAGCTTCGAAATTGGCGTCACCGGATTTACCATTCTGTTGGTTCTGTTGGCGCTGCGTATTCCGATCGGCGTCGCCATGCTGTCGGTGGGCATGGTCGGCTATGTGACGATCGCCGGGCCGTCGGCGCTTTTGAGCTATCTTAAGACCGAAACCTATTGGCGTTTCACCAGCTTCGATCTGTCGGTGGCGCCGCTGTTTATCCTTATGGGACAGTTCGCCGCCAAGGCCGGCCTCAGCCAAGCACTGTTCCGCGCTGCCAATGTCTGGCTGGGCCACTACCGGGGCGGCGTCGCCATGGCCGCCATCGGCGGCTGCGCCGGCTTCGCCTCGATCAGCGGCTCGTCGCTGGCGACGGCGGCGCTGATGGGCAAGGTGGCATTGCCCGAGTTGAAAAAATTCAACTATGCCGGATCGCTGGCCACCGGCTGCCTCGCCGCCGGCGGCACACTTGGGATACTCATCCCGCCATCGATCGTTTTGATCATCTATGCGATCATGGTCGAAGCCAACATCGCGACCCTGTTCCAGGCCGCTTTCATCCCCGGCATTTTTGCCGCCATCGGTTACCTGATCGCAATCGCCATCGTCGTCCGCATCAACCCCAAAGCCGGACCGGCGGGGGCGAGCGCATCCCGGCTTGAGAAATGGTCGGCGCTTTTGGAAATATGGCCGGTCCTCTTGATTTTCCTTCTCGTCATGGGCGGCATCTACAGCGGTATTTTCACCCCCACCGAAGGCGCCGCCGTGGGCGCCGTCGGCACCTTCCTGATCGCCGTGACCAAGGGGGGCATGCGCCTCAGCGGTACTATCGAAGCCGTTCTGGAAACCGCCGTTACCACCGGAATGATATTCCTGATCCTGTTGGGCGCCGCCATCTTCAACGCCTTCCTGGGCTTTTCCGAATTGCCCAATCTGGCCGCCGATTTCTTCAGGGAATCTGGAATGGCGCCGATGACCGTTCTCCTCGGCATGGTCATTCTTTACATTCTCCTTGGTTTCGTCATGGACAGCCTGTCGATGATCCTGCTGACCGTTCCCATATTCTGGCCGATCATCGCCGGACTTGATTTCGGGCTTGGCCCCGATGATCTCAAACTATGGTTCGGGATCATCACCCTGATCGTGGTCGAGGTTGGCTTGATCACACCACCCGTCGGGCTCAACGTTTTTGTCATTTCCTCGATGGCCAAGGACGTGCCGATGATCGAGACTTTCAAGGGCGTCATCCCGTTCTTTATTTCCGACGGTGTGCGCGTCGTCATCATCCTCGCCTTCCCAATCATTACCCTGATCCTTCCCCGCCTGCTCGCCTCCGATTAGCCCTTTCCGGCTGGTGAAATTTTTCATCCCGCTCGGAATAAATCCGGCGCGCCCGCATTGATTAAGATGATTGCCGGAAGTTTTCCGGCACCATTTGGCATTCAATGAAGGAGCGATCGGAGATGATGAAATTGTTTGCAGCGGCCGCGCTGTCGCTAATCCTTGCGGCGGGCGACGCCAATGCCCAGGGCATGAAAAAAGATGGCATGACGACGGGCGATGCCATGAAGAAAGACGCGATGATGAAAAAAGACGAGATGAAAAAAGACGCGATGGCGAAAAAAGACGCCATGATGGACAAGGGCGATGCCATGAAAAAGGACGCCATGATGAAAAAAGACGCTATGATGAAAGACCGCGGCATGAAGAAGTAGCCGCTATTTTTTTGCGCCGGCCGCCGGGGTTGGGAAGCGCCCTTCCCCGGCGCCGCCAAAAATGGAAATGGTGCCAAACGGAATAAGGAATGGATAAACGCGCCGCACTGACCGAAACGCTGCCGCATGTGATGCGTTATGCCCGCGCCCTGACGCGCAACGCCGACACGGCCGAGGATCTGCTGCATGATTGCGTTGGGCGGGCTTTGTCGCGCCTGCATCTGTTTGAGGCCGGCACCAATATGCGCGCCTGGCTGTTCACCATCATGCACAACATCCACCGGCAGAATTTGCGGCAATCGTCGCGCCGCCCGCGCACCGATAGCCTGACGGACGAATTGGCCGAGCGTATCGGCCGCGAGGCGGACCAGAACGACAAGCTGATGCTGCGCGACTTCGAGCGCGCCCTCGGCGAACTGCCGGACGATCAGCGCCATGTCATCCTGTTGGTCGGGCTCGAGGACATGTCCTATCAGGAAACCGCCGATGTTCTGGAAATACCGGTCGGCACGGTGATGTCGCGCCTGGCGCGGGCACGGGCTAAATTGCGCCAGGCCATGGACGGCAATGGCAAACCGAACTTAAGGAGCGTCAAATGACGGCGCCGGAATTCATATCCGACAGCGACCTGCACGCTTATGTGGACGGCGAACTGGACGATGCCGCGCTGACCGAGGTCGAGGCCTGGCTGGCCGAACATCCCGAAGACGCCGCCAAGGTGCACGCCTACAATTTGCAAAAAAGGCAGTTGCATGGGCTTTATGACCACGCTGGCGAAGTCCCGGTGCCGGACCATGTGCTGGCGCTGATCGAGGCCGACCGGCCCTCGGCCTGGCTGCCCGGCTGGCAAAGGCTGGCGGCGACGATTGTCTTGCTGCTGTTCGGCGGGCTCGGCGGCTGGTGGGGGGCAAGTTTCACCGGCGAGGCGCCCAATGCCGGCAGTCAGTTCGTACAAAGGGCGTTGGGCGCCCATGTCGTCTACGCCCATGACGACAACCGCCCGGTCGAGGTCGGCGGCGGCGATGAAAAGCGCCTGGTCAATTGGCTGTCCGGGCGCCTCGGCCACAAGCTGATGATCCCCAACCTGAAGGGCGCCGGCTTCAAGCTGATGGGCGGGCGTCTGGTCGCCGACAAGGGCGATGCCGCCGGGCTGATCATGTACGAAGATTCTAAAGCCCGGCGCATCACCCTTTACGTGCGCCCGGGTATGCGCGGCGGCGATGCCAAGTTCCGTTTCATCGCCGAACATGAGATGGTCGCCTTTTATTGGACCAACGGCCCGCTCACCTACGCTTTGACCGGCGAAATGCCGCGCGACGACCTCCTGAGCCTGGTGCGGATGGTGCACGACGACCTGGTGTCGCGGTCGAGCTAAAAACCGGACCGGCCGCTAACTGCGGCCGCCACTAAAAGTAAACTGTCACCGTTTTCCGTCACCGTTTTCCGTTCGCTGCATTGCATGAAAATAGTGTTCCGGTTAGGCTTTTGACACCGCACGCAGTCAGGAGACCGACACCATGAACGAGATCAAAACCGGCGCGCGCCGGAATTCAAAATTAACCGTCCTCAACCCGGTCGGTTATCCGCCGGAGATCAAGGCCAAAACGCCGGCGCCGCGCCTCGGCACCCTGGATGGCAAGACCGTCTACCTGGTCGATTGCCGCTTCGACGATTCGATCGAGCTGTTGAAACAGGTCGAAGCCTGGTTCGCCGACAACATGGCGGCGGTCGAAACCCGCATGATTAGCTTAAGCAGCACCTATCAGATTGACGATCCGGAAACCTGGAAGGAGATCGGCGCCAACGGCGACGCCGCGATCCTTGGCGTCGGCCATTGATCCACCTGCGCGCCTGCCGTGAGCACGCACGCAATTGAGCTAGAGACTGAATACAACGTCCCGACCATGGCGCTGCATACGGATATTTTCCACGCCGTGGTGCAATCGGTGCGCCAAGTGAAGGGTCTGCCGGAAGCGCCGCACGCCTTCGTGCCGCAGCCGGTGATGGGCAAAAGCGCCGCCGAATTGCGCGCCTATGTGGATGGCGACGATCCGGTCACCGGCCGCCCGTTTATGCGGGAAGTCATCGAAGGCCTGACCGAGAGCGTGAGCAGCACCAGCGAAGGCGCCTTCCCGCGCACCACGCCGCGTCTGGTCGAACCCGACAGCGAAGACAATCTGCATCAATTGTTCCTCGACAACCATTGGACCGACCAGCTGCCGATCATCCTGCCGACCGAGGACCGGGTCGCCGAGATGCTGGCCCACACTGCCCGCGCCCCCGATGAAGTCGTCGGGCGCATGCAGCCGACCCACAATCGTGGCTTTTGGGAATATACCGTCGAGAAGGTCGCGGTGAACGCGGTAATGGCCGGCTGCCGTCCGGAATATTTCCCGGTGCTCCTGGCGCTGGCGTCATCGGGGATTTCGGCGCGCGGATCGACCTCCAGTTCGGCCGCCGCGATGGTCGTCGTTAACGGCCCGGTACGGGACGAGATCGGCATGAATTCCGGCATCGGCGCCATGGGCCCCCACGCCCACGCCAACGCCACCATCGGCCGCGCCTATGGATTATTGTCGCAGAATTTGCAGGGCGGCTCGGTCTCCGGCACCACCTTCATGGGCTCGCAAGGCAACAACTACTGCTACAACTCCATCACCTTCGCCGAAAACGAGGAACGCAGCCCCTGGCAGCCGCTGCATGTGGAGAAGGGATTCGACGAATCGCAAAGCACGGTCTCGGTATTTTTCGGCCTGCGCTCGACCAGCTTCTGCCTCGGTGTGCGCGGGCTTTGGCAGGAACATGTGCGCGATATGCTGCTCGGCATCGAGCCCAACACGCCGCCGGTGTTCTTACTGGATCCGATCACCGCCCGCCTGTTCGCCGAGCGGGAAGGCTTCGATACCAAGGAAAAGCTGATCAAATGGGCATGGGAAAACGCGACCATGCCGTCGGGGCGCTATTTCGATCTGCAACTGGTTCAGAACTATATCTATCCGCGCGCCACATTCGGCGAGGAACCGTTCGCCTCGATGCTGGCCGCCGGCGAGAAGGAAATGGTCCACATATTCCGCGAGGCCGAGATCAACATCATCGTGGTCGGCGGCGAAACCAACGGCTACTGGCAAATCCAAGGCGCCCGCCACCGCGGCATCTTCGGCGTGGATGAATGGCGGTAGGGCAGCGATGCAGCCCGGCTGGGGATGGCCGGGTCGGCCAGCCGGGCGTGCGGCAAACTCGGACGTATGTTACGCGGGCCACTAAAAGTAAACTGTCACCGAATTAACCGTGCGCACCCGTGACCGCCCCGAATACGACGATCACCGACAGGGTAATCAGCACAATGTGCAGGCGCTGGATCAAGACCATAGTCGCTTGCGGCGCGGCCTCGGCCCGGCGCCGGAACCAGGCGTGCAGGAACCAGGGCTCAAATACGAACAGCATCAATGAAAACAGTACCCAGATCAGCACCATGCCGTGCATCCACCAATAGGCGGGATCGAGGAAACGGTCCCAGGCATCGAACCGGTAAATCAGGTAAAGGCCGGTGAGCCCGGCGATCAGTGTGGTGTAGCGGGATTGGCGGGCGAAGGGGCTTTCCAGCGCCTCGAACAGATCGATGCCGGAGCCCTCACCCCGACGCCGGATCGACGGCAGCAAAACCATGGTGACGAACGATACGCCGCCGATCCACATGATAACGGCGATGACATGCAGGGCGCGGGCAATGGCCAGATCATCCATGGTGCGCCTCCCCCGACAAAACCCCGGCGGCCCCGCGGCCTAACGCTCGACCTGGGTGACGTCGCGGACGGCGCCCATGGCGGCGCTGGTGGTCAGCGCCGCATAGGCGCGCAGGGCCGGCGAAACTTTTCGCGTCCTTGGGCCCGCCGGTTTCCAGGCACCGGCGCCCTTGGCGTCCATGGCTTGGCGGCGGCGTTCCAATTCGGCGTCATCGACGGCCACATTGATGCCGCGCCCGGGGATATCGATGTCGATGATATCGCCTTCCTCGATCAAGCCGATGGCGCCGCCCTCGGCGGCTTCGGGCGAGACATGGCCGATCGAGAGGCCCGTTGTGCCGCCGGAAAAACGGCCGTCGGTGATCAGCGCGCAGTCCTTGCCGAGGCCCATCGATTTCAAATAGCTGGTCGGATACAGCATTTCCTGCATGCCGGGGCCGCCCTTGGGACCTTCATAACGAATGAGGACGATATCGCCGGCCTTGATCTGGCGGCCGAGGATGGCCTTGCAGGAATCTTCCTGGGCTTCGAAGATGCGCGCCGGGCCGGAGAATTTGAGGTTGCTTTGATCGACGCCGGCGGTCTTCACGATGCAGCCATCGAGCGCGATGTTGCCGTAAAGAACGGCGAGCCCGCCATCGGGGCTGTAGGCATGTTCGACATCGCGGACGCAGCCATTTTCCCGGTCCAGGTCCAAACTGTCGTAACGCTCCGCCTGGCTGAAGGCTTGGGTGGTGGCGACGCCGCCGGGCGCGGCGCGGTAAAAGCTATGCACCTCGGGATCGTTGTTGCGGCGCACGTCCCAGATGTCGATGGCGTTGCCCAGCGTCGGCGCATGGACGGTCGGCACATCGCGCTCGATCAGCCCGCCCCGGTCCAACTCGCCGATGATCGCCATGATGCCGCCGGCCCGGTGCACGTCTTCCAGATGATAGTCCTGGCTCGACGGCGCCACCTTGCAGATGTTGGGCACCTTGCGGCTCAGGCGGTCGATATCGGCCATCGAGAAATCGATCTCGCCTTCCTGGGCGATGGCTAAGAGATGCAGCACCGTGTTGGTCGAGCCGCCCATGGCGATATCAAGGGTCATGGCGTTTTCAAAGCCGGCCTTGCCGGCGCCGCGCGGCAGGGCGGTTTCGTCGCCGTCATCGTAATAGCGGCGGCAAAGCTCCATAATCTGGCGCCCGGCGCCGAGGAACAGATCCTTGCGGTCGGCGTGGGTGGCCAGCATCGAGCCGTTGCCGGGCAGCCCCAGGCCCATGGCCTCGGCCAGGCAGTTCATCGAATTGGCGGTAAACATGCCCGAGCATGAGCCGCAAGTGGGGCAGGATGCGCGTTCATATTGCAGCGCCACCTCGTCGCTGACATCGGGGTTGGCGCCTTCGATCATGGCGTCGATCAGATCGATTTTCCGTGTCTCGCCATCGACCACGATCTTGCCCGCTTCCATCGGCCCGCCGGAAATAAAGATGGCGGGAATGTTGAGGCGCATGGCGGCCATCAGCATGCCCGGCGTGATCTTGTCGCAGTTGGAGATGCAGACCATGGCGTCGGCGCAATGGGCGTTGACCATATATTCGACGCTGTCGGCGATGATTTCCCGGCTGGGAAGCGAATAGAGCATGCCGTCATGGCCCATGGCGATGCCGTCATCGATGGCGATGGTGTTGAACTCCTTGGCGACGCCGCCGGCGGCCTCGACCTCGCGCGCCACCATCTGGCCCAAATCCTGAAGATGCACATGGCCGGGCACGAACTGGGTGAAGGAATTGGCGACGGCGATGATCGGCTTGCCGAAATCATCGTCGCTCATGCCGGTGGCGCGCCACAGCCCGCGTGCGCCTGACATATTGCGGCCATGGGTGGATGTCTTGGAACGAAGTTCGGGCATGGCATATCCTTAGGCTATTTGCGGGCGTGACCATAGCCGCGCCGGGCGGCGCATTCCACCCCACATTTCTTGGGGCCAAAACGACGCAGCCCGGCTGGGGATGGCCGGGTCGGCCAGCCGGGCGAGAAACACGCTCGGACATCAAAAATGACCGGCACGATATTCGCCTGAACAATGGCATCAGGGCGGGTTGGAAACCCGCCCCTACACGAATCATGATGCTTGGTTGGTTTGTACCGTAGGGGCGGGTTTCAAACCCGCCCGTGCTAGCGATACGCTCGGGCCTGATTTATGTGCTTTAAGCCTTTCGGCTACTGATCACCGAAACCGCCGGGCCTGCCTGTACGCGCGCGGGCCGACCATGCCACCCCCCGCGCGCNATGTCGTTTGCCGTTCACAGCCGGTCCAACGGCCCCTTGGCCATTTCATCGAGGGTTTCCTCGATCTCCTTGAGGCGCTTTTCCAGATCGACGTCTAGCTGCGCCAGTTGCCGGTCAAACAGGTAAACCCGGGCAAAATGATCCTTGCGGCGGCCGAGCTGGTAATAGCGGTCGAGCCGGCGCACGCCCCAGGCGCCGAGGACCGCGAACATGATGCCGCCGGCGACGATCAGGATCACCGCCGCCGTCTGCCGGTCGGGCGCCGCCTCGGCGGCCAGCACCGTGCCCCAGAAACCAATGGTAATCAGGCAGGCGGCGCCGACGGCAAGGCCACGGGTGATGAAGCGCTGATCATTGCGCCAGTGGCGTTCGGCATCGCGGATCGCGTTGTCGACCTCGTGCACCGCCAGTTCCTGCCAGCGCTTGAAGGAAATGCCGCCGCGCTGGCTGCGCCCCTCGCGGATGAACTGTTCCAGGCGCTTGACGATGACGTCGGCGCGCTCAACCGGCGTCGGGTTCTGTCCGAGCCAATATTCGGTGTAGTCCCGCGCCTTGAAGGGGGGCGGGGTTGCGGGCAGGTCTTGGTCGCTGTCGCTCATGTCCGGAGTCACGCGGCGGCGTACAGGGTGTCGATGATCGGACAATCGGGCACCTCGGTGCCGCTGCATTCGGACACCATCTGCGCCAGCACGCCTTCCAGGCTTTGCAGATCCGCGATCTTTTGCCGGACCTCGCCGAGATGCGCCTCGGTGACCGACTTGACCTCGGCGCAGCTCAAAGAGCCGCCATCGACCAGGCCCAAAAGGGTCCTGATTTCGCCGACCGAGAATCCGAGCCGGCGGCAGCGCATGACGAACGACAGGCGCTTGAGCTGTCCGTGATCGAACAATCGGTGGCCGCCCGCCGTCCGGCCCGGATTCATCAAGCCGATTTTTTCGTAATAGCGGATGGTTTCGATATTACAGCCGGTGCGCTGCGACAATGCGCCGATGCCCAAGGCCCGTTGCCGATTTGCCATTGAATTTAATCCCATTGAATTTATTGCTTGTATCTGTAGCCGCTACAGATTGTAGCATGACAGCATGGAAACGCCAGAAAAGAACCCAGAAAAGAACCAAGAACCGGATACCGCATTCAAAATCGAGCCGGCTTCGACCATCACCTGTCCCGAATGCGGTCATCAGGAAACCGAAACCATGCCGACGGATTCCTGCCAATGGTTCTACGACTGCAAGGGTTGCGGTGAAGTACTGAAGCCGCTGCCCGGCGATTGCTGCGTCTATTGCTCCTACGGCACGGTTCCCTGCCCGCCGATCCAGATTGCGCGGGCATCGGGCGAGGCGGACGCCAGTTGCTGCGGCTGAACTGCTAGCCGCCCTCGGCCTGCTTTTTCTTGAGGCGTTCGCGCAGCCAGGGCATCAGGCTGAGGTTTTGTTCCGGGCCGCCCTCGACGACAAATTCGAAAGCGGCCTGATAAACCGGGGCCGGGGCAAAGCCGGGCAGGCGAAAACGTACGCCGCCGTCGGCGTTCAAGAAAAGGGCGGTCGGCGTGTTGGTGACGGTGATCGAGCGGGCATAATCCTGCTCAGCCATGGTTTCACCACCCGGCAGCGTCACCTGACGCTTACCCCAGAGATCCAATTGCAAAAAATTGAAATGCTTGGTGATGAATTCGACCAGCCCCTTGTCGGTAAAATTCTTCTCGTGCAGAGCCTTGCAATAGACACAGCCCTTTTGTTCGAACAGGATCACCAAACCCTTGCCGGCTTGCTCGGCCTGCTTGAGGCTTTCCTTAAGAACAAATTTCGGCTGATCCTTGATCCAGGGCTGATGGTGCATGCCGTTGGGCTTCAACTGCGCCGCCGGGGCTTCGGACAGCCAGATGACCGCAAGGCCGATCAGAACAATAAAGCCAATGCGCCGAATAAATGAATAATGGGGCATGATAAATTCTGTCTCACGTCTAATTACAACAACCTAATGTGCTTCAATGCCGCCCGGCGGCGCGCCGGTCAAGCGGACCTCTCCAAGAATTGAAGATGCGCGAAGCGGAGGAATCAACCGGCGCCGGGATTGAAAAAAATTGCTAACCGCCGAACTTGAAGATACAGCCGTCCGNGCCGGAGACGATGTGCCCGGCCGAATCGTCCGGAAAATGCGCCGGCAGGATCAGCGTTTCGGTATCGGCGTGGCGTTCGACGAAGGCCGTCCGCGTCGCCGCCGATTGCACCGGGTCGTCGCAGAAGATGGAGCTTAATTGCGGCTCCGGCACCTGGATCGGATGGTGCATGGCATCGCCGCAGAAAGCCGCCATGGCGCCGCCCGATTCCAGATAAAGGCAGACCAGGCCCGGGGAATGGCCGGGCATCGGCTCGAGGCGCAGGCCATCGCGAATCTGATGGTCGCCGGCGACAAGATCGGCCCTGCCCGCCTCCATCACCGGCAACACACTTTCGGCAAATGACGCGCCCATCCAGTCGAGCCGCGTATATTCCTTTTCCCAATATTCGAAGTCGGTCTTGTTAAAGAGGTAACGGGCGTTGGCGAAGGTCGGCACCCAGGCGCCGTTTTCGAGGCGCGTGTTCCAGCCGACATGGTCCATGTGCAGATGCGTGCAGAGGACCAGGTCGACCTCTTCCGGGCGCACACCGGCGGCCACGAGGTTATCCAGCATCGGCATCTTCTGCTGGTGGAAATCGGGCCGCGCGTGATTGGTCTTGTCGGAACCGATGCAGGTATCGACCAGGATGGTCAGCCCGGCGAAGCGGATCAGGTAGGATTGGTGGGTCAAGATCAAAAGGCCGGTGTCTGGCTGCACGCAGTTGGGTTCCAGCCAGTCGCGGTGCTTGTCGACAAGATCGGGCGTCGCGTCCGGAAACATTTCCTGCGCCGTCCGCGTCGGCACGCGCATTTCCAGAACCGATTCGATAATCGCATCGCCTATCTTCTTAGCTAGCATGCCGCCTCCTCCCGTGCATCTCCCGGCTACATAGCAGATCGGGCGGAACGCGTCTAAAGCTTAAGGCGCCTTTTGAGGCCGCCGGCGCCGGCCGCATGATCACCGGTCCCCGCATGGCTGGCTACCGGTTGCCGAATTTGTTGGGGAGAAAGGCACCAATTTTGATTGAATTGGGTGCGACTATCCCCATATTTTATGGTGGAGCTATCCCGATTAGTGGCCTGGGGAGAAATGCGGACCCTCTAAATCTACTGAAAGCACTGTAAAACTTAGATTTCTGGGGTGTCCGCACAAAAGTTGGCGATGAAGACATTGGCGAAGCTGTTCGGCGGCGCGCACCGGAAATCCCGGATCATGCCGCTTGTGGCGACCATGATCGTGGTCGCGCTGGCGGTTGACGCGGTGGCCACGTTTTCGCTTTATTCCACCGCCATCGAGGAACGCCGAGCCCGCCTGACGGAGCTTGTCGATAGCCAGTCGGCGCTCATTGGCACCGTTGCCAAGTTCAATCAGTTCCACTTCGTCGAGGTGATGAAACAAGACCCGGATAAGGCTCGCGCCGCCACCATCGAACAAATCGAAAATGCGCGCAAAGAATATTCCGGGTTCGGCCGATCCGGCGAGTTTATTCTGGCTCGGCTTGAAGGCGACAACATTAATTTCGTCCTTTCCAACAGGCGGTCCGGCGCCGGCGGCGGTAATTCATTTTCCTTCAAGATGCCGCTGACGGTTCCCTTCGCTTCGAATCTTGCCCAACCCATGCAGCGGGCATTGAAGGGCGAGCGCGGCACCATGACCGGCCGCGACTATCAGGGCTCCCAGGTTCTGGCCGCCTACAGGCCCCTGCCGGCGCTGAGCCTCGGCATCGTCGCCAAGGTGGACATGAGCGAGGTGCGCGCGCCCTTCATCACCGCCGCCCTGTTTGCCTTCGCTATCGCCCTCGCCGCTATCGGCGCCGGCGTGTTTTTCCTGCTGCGCTTCAGCGATCCGATCTTCGAAACCATGCGCCGGGGCGAGGAGAAGCAGGCCGAGGCGGCGGAGAAATTCAGCGCGATTTTCGAAAACGCCGCCCATCCGATTTACGTTCTCGACATCAATGACAGCGCCGCCGGCAGGATTGTCGATGTCAACCGGGCGGCCTGTGAAAGCCTCGGCTACAGCAAAAATGAACTTCTGGGCATGGACGTGCCCGACATCGAGGCCGAACTGCGCGAAGAGACGCGCATTGTAAATTACGATGAGTTGAGGAACGGCAAAGCCGTTGGAACCCTGAATGGCACGCATCGGCGAAAGGACGGAACCACATTTCCAATCACCATCCGCACCAGCCTGTTCAAAATGGGCGGGCGCACCTATTCCCTGTCGATCATCCACGACGAAACCGCCGAGATGGAAGCCAGGGAAAAAATCAAGAATACCCAGCAGCGCTTCATCGACGCCATGGAACATCTGTTGGCCGGCTTTAGCTGGTGGGATGCGGACCGGCGCTTCATCGCCTGCAACAGCTTTTTCGCCAAGTGCCAGGGCCCAGCGGCCGAAAAACTATATCCGGGCATGCCCTATGACGATTATATCCGCCTGATCGCCGATAGCGGCATTGTACTTAACTCGCTCGAAAATCCCGAGGAATGGGTGGCCACGCGGGTTAAGGATTTCGACAAGGATTTTGATGATCACGAGAGCACCACCCATGACGGACACACCTATTTTATTCGCAAGATCAAGCTCGACGACGGCAGCATGATCGCCTTCCATTTCGACATCAGTGGGCGCAAGCGGGCGGAACAGGAAATGGTCAAGGCGATGGAAATAGCGGAACTGGCCAACCGGACAAAATCAGAATTCCTGGCCAATATGAGCCACGAGCTGCGCACGCCGCTCAATGCCATAATCGGCTTCGCCGATTCCCTGCGCAGCCAGATATTCGGCCCACTTGCCAACCCCAAATATGAGGAATATGCCGAAGACATATACAATTCGGGCGGCCACCTGTTGGAAATTATCAACGATGTCTTGGATGTATCGGCGGTCGAATCGGGGCAGCTCGAACTTCAGGAATCGGAAATCGATCTGGATAAATGCTGCGCCTCGGTCATACGCATCGTGAAACCGCGCGCCGAAGCTAGGGACATTAGTCTGGATGTCGTGAACAAGAATGGCCTGCCCCGCCTTTTCGTGGATGAACGGCGCTTCAAACAGGTCTTTATCAATGTCATCGCCAATTCCATCAAATTCACGCCGGCCGGCGGGAATATTAAAATTACCCCGGCTCTAACCGCCGATGGCGCCTTCGAAATCGGCATCGCGGACACCGGCATCGGCATGGATGCGGACGGCATCGCCCTGGCGTTAAAACCGTTCGGCCAGGTGGGAAGCACCTTGAGAACCGGCAACGAGGGCACCGGCCTCGGGTTGCCGCTATCGGTCGCCCTGATGGAAATGCACGGCGGCGGGCTGGATATCGAAAGCCAACCCGGCGCCGGCACCACCGTGACCCTCCGCATTCCTGGGGATCGTGTAATAGAATCCCTCGATCAAGATATTCCCAAGGTCGCGGCCCTGTAACGACGCGATTGCTCCGCGCCGACGGCCGCGGCAACGACAACACGCCAGCATTGCACATGTGGCGGTGCTAGCCCATTGTACTGACGCGCATCAATTCCGACACAATTATTGATATGCTATAATTGTGGTCGGGTTTAATTGTTCGAGGATTAATTTATGCCAGAATTGGTTTGGCGGGATGAATACTCGGTCGGCGTCAAGGAACTTGACGTTCAACACCAGATTATCATTCAGTTTATCAACGAGTTGAACGACACCGAGCGGCTGCGGAACGCGCCGGATGAAGTGGACCGCATCCTGGACCGGCTGACCGAATACGTGATCACCCATTTCGCCCTCGAAGAAGAATATATGGAGCGCTTCGACTACGAAGGCCTTGAAGACCATCTTGAGAAACATATCCACTATATCGAGACCATCGCAGACCTGACCCAGGATCAGGTCGATCAGAAGGATAAGGTATATGAGGAGTTAATGGGTTTTTTGAACCAATGGTGGACCAATCACATCCTCAAGGCGGATAAGAAATACAGCAAAACCTTCAACGACAACGGGCTTCGTTAAGCAATGGCGGACAAGAGCAAAGCATCCGATTTTAAGCGCCGGCGCGAACGCAACGCCAAGCTTCGCGAGAACCGCGACCTCCTCGATCATGAAGCCGAGGATCGCTCCCGGCGGATCAAAATCCGCCGCCAGCAGCGCCTCAAGAAAGAGGCGGCGGCACGTATCCAAAAACGCAAACGCATGTTCAAGGTGGCGATCGTCTGGGTCGGCCTGATCTTCCTCGGGTTCTTGGCCGCGACTTGGTTTTCAGCCGATTTCGTCCACTGGATGGACAGTTTCCTGAATTAGAGAAGGCGTTTCGGCGAAAGTTCACTTAACGTGCCAGTGCCTCCAGATATTCGCCCCGGATGCGCTCGATGTCGGCCCTGAGTTGTGTGCCGTATTTGCGCATTTCCCGCCAATCCGTTTCGCTCATCGGATCAAGGATCGCCGCCTTGGTGCTCGGCCGCTGCAGCGCCCGCGCCCACCATTCTTGAGTCAAAGGCCGGTGGTCCAGCCAGATATCAAGGAGGTTCAGGAAATCGAGCCGGCCGACATAGGGGATCATGTTGATATCGGCGAGGCTGAAATCGGCGCCCAACAGCCAGGGCCCGGCTTCGCCCAAATCGGCTTCCATTTTCTTGAAGGCCTTTTCGTAATCGGCCACCGATTCCAAAACATAATGGCTGTCGGTGCCATGTTCGAAAGTATCGATGAAACGCGCCCGGCGTTCCGGATCGCCCACATTCTCGAACCGGGTCTGGCGCTGTTCCTCGGTCATACCCCGCATGCGGGCGCGGAAATGGGCGGAAAAGCTGATCTCGCGGGTGGCTTCGAAAATCTGTTCGTCGACCAGCTTCGACCACATGCGCATGCGGGTCTTTTGATAGGCGTCGCGGGGCACCAGCGGCGTATCGGGAAACACTTCGTCCAGATATTAGCAGATCAGGCTGGATTCCGGGATCACATGATCATCGTGCACCAGGGTCGGCACCACGCCCTTGGGATTGAGCTTGAGGTACTCAGGATCGTACTGCTCGTTGGTGAACAGGTTGACCACCGCCGGCTCGTATTCGAGGGACTTTTCGTCGAGGGTGATAAGCACCTTCTGGGTGCAGATCGAATTGGGCGAAAGATATAGTTTGAGCATGGAATGGTTTCCCTGGTGTTGGCTAAAGGTAACGAAGGCAAGCTTTGCCGATAACTGAACTCAATCTGTCTTACGATAATTTCAATCTCGCAGCGCCGCATCAAGTTTATCCTGCGCCGCCATCCAGCGTTCCTCTGCCTCGGCCAGCTTTCCGCTAATCTCGCCAAAGGTCCGGTTCATCCGTTCGTATTCTCCGGCGTCCGAGTTGCGGTAAAAATCGGGATCGGAGAGGCTGGCTTCGATGTCCTTTTTTTCGGCTTCCAATTCGGCGATACGCTTTTCCGCGGAGCGCACCTCGGCGCGCAGGCTGGCGCCGAGCTTGCGGTCCTTTTTGGCGCCGCCGCGGGTCCGGCGCGGGCTATCGGAAGTCCGCTTGCCGCTACGCTCGGCCAGCATCAGGCGGCGGTATTCGGCGATGTCGCCCTCGAAAATGACAACCTGCCCGTCTTTGATAAGCCACAACCGGTCGGCAACGGTTTCGATCAGATGGGCATCGTGGCTGATCAGGATCACGGCGCCGGAATATTCATTGAGGGCATGCAGCAAGGCTTCGCGGCTTTCGATATCGAGATGGTTGGTCGGCTCGTCCAGGACCAGCACATGCGGCGCATCGATGCTGGCCAGCGCCAGAAGCAATCGCGCTTTCTGACCACCCGATAGCTGGGCCACCGGGTTTTCGAAAATCTCGGACCCGATGCCGACGGCGGCCAGACGGGCGCGGAGGCGGGCCGGCGGTTCATCGGAGCGCCGGCGCGCCATGTGCAGATAGGCGCTGTCCTCGGGGTCCAATTCATCCAACTGGTGCTGGGCGAAATAGCCGACCCGCAGCTTCGTCGATTTGGTCAGCCCGCCGGCCATCGGCTGCAGCCGCCCGGCCAGCAATTTGGCCAGCGTCGATTTGCCCTCGCCGTTGGCGCCGAGAAGGGCGATGCGCTCGTCGTTGTCGAGTCGCAGATCGAGGCCGCTGAGCACCGCCCTGCCATGATAGCCGGCGGCGGCCTTATCCAGCGCCATCACCGGCGACGGCAGTTGATCGGGCTCCGGGAAGGTAAAGGGCGCCACCGGACTTTCCGACAGCGCCGAAATGGGCTGCATCCGTTCCAGCATCTTGAGCCTGGATTGGGCCTGGCGCGCCTTGGTCGCCTTGTAGCGGAAACGGTCGACGAAGGCCTGGATATGGGCGCGCTGGGCATCTTGCCGGCGTTTCATCGATTGCTGCTGTTCCTGGCGCAAGCGGCGCACGGCATCGAATTGGTCGAAGACGCCGGCGTAATAGGTCAGCTTGCCGCCGGCAAGATGCAGGATGCCGTTCACCGACCGGTTCAAAAGATCACGGTCGTGGGAGATAACCAGCGCCGTCCTCGGATATTTGGCGAGGAACCCTTCCAGCCATAGGGTGCCCTCGAGATCCAGATAGTTGGTCGGCTCGTCGAGCAGCAAAAGGTCGGGCTCGGCGAACAGAACCCCGGCCAAGGCGACGCGCATGCGCCAGCCGCCGGAAAACTCGGCGCAAGCGCGCGCCTGCGCCGCCTGGTCGAAGCCGAGACCGGCGAGGATGGTGCTGGCCCTGGCCTCCGCCGTATGGGCGCCGATATCGGCAAGGCGGGTCTGGATATCGGCGATGCGGCCGGGATCGGTGGCGCTTTCCGCCTCGGCCAACAGATGGGCGCGCGCATCGTCGGCGGCGAGCACGGTATCCAAGAGGCTGTCGCTCCCCGCCGGCGCTTCCTGGGCGACGCCGCCGATACGGAAATTACGCGGCGTTTCAATCTCGCCGCCGTCGAGTTGAAATTCACCCTGGATCAGGCGGAACAAGGTCGTCTTGCCGGTGCCGTTACGCCCGACGATGCCCACCTTGTGGCCGCCCGGAATGGCCGCCGTGGCATTTTCGAACAGGGAACGCCCGCCGAGGGAAAAGGAAAGATCGCGGATTGCCAGCATGGATGTGACAAGTGGCGGCTCCGATGCCGCTTGTCAACGGTGGCTGCATCCAGGATCGATTGCAAATAAGCCTCGACAAGCAAACATCAACCCGGATTGCCCAGATGGATTACTAAATTGATGACCTGTTTGGGTGATTCTGCTATAAGAATCAATGCTATACACACATCATAACA
>NZAK01000020.1 GCA_002687515.1 Rhodospirillaceae bacterium | reverse complement strand
GTCTTGCTGAATGATCCGGTTCCCCGGCCGTCTTCGTCCGTGTCGAGCTTGTATATGCTCAAGGGTTCTTTGGGACAGTTGGGGACAATCTCCAGAATACCGTCGCCATCCATATCCCACGCGCACGGCCTTTCGATACTGCCGCACCGGTCGATGTCATGAATCGGCCAGTCCATATCCGTGACTCCAGGATTTTCCTACCCGGAGACTACCCGGCGGATTGGGCATGGCGGGGCTACAACGAACAACAAGGCGTTGCCGCGCTGATCCAGGGCGGCGCTTACGAAATCGTCTTCTCCAGCCGCTATATGATGACCTACCACCCCGAATGCCTCGCCGGCACGCCGCTTTCCGCCATGCCGCTCGGTGACGGCGCCTTCGAAACCAGCCTCTGGCTGAAGAAAACCGCTTAGGCGCATTATCCGGGTATTACGTTGTAGAGAGTGCTTCTAAATAGGGGCGCGGCTGGCGCGGGTGAGGATGTAAAGCGCCACCGGGCTCAGGCAGGCCGCCATGATCGCCGGCGCCATCCAGCTGCCGGCCCCGAGAACGGCCACCACGGCAATACTGAGGCCCATCATCGACACCGCCATCACCTTGGCCTTGACCGGGATGACGCGGTGCCGTTCCCAATCCAAGAGGGCCGGGCCGAACACCCGGTGCCTGTATAGCCAATCGTGGAAACGGCGCGAAGAGCGGGCAAAGGCCCAGGCGGCAATGATGATGAAGATGGTGGTCGGCAGGCCCGGCGTAACCACGCCGATGGCGCCGAGCGCCACGCACAGCCAGCCGAAGGCGATCAACAGCGGCCGCGCGTAGGGCCTGGCCGCGGGGACCGGGCAATGGTCGGTGATAATCAATCGTTCGCTCATCTATAAGAAATGGGAATCGCACGGTAATATTTCAATGCGCGCCATCACCTTAACCGGGATCAACTATCCCTCAACCGGCCGGTTTTGCCGTCCATCGCCTTGTGGCCTTCGGCAAGCGCGCGATGCCCATCGGGCGTTTTCTGCGCCCAGGCCCACCATCCGTCCTGCAACAGGAAATTCGAATAGTCGGCGTGCTGCATGACCAGAAGCTTGAATATCTTTTCGATGTGCGGTTCGCTGATCTCCTGCTCGCTCAGGCCGCGGATCGAAATCCCATCCGTGGAGTCGCGCCCGGCGTGCTTGCCGTGGGACCAGGTATAATCGTCGAATAAAATCCAGCCGCCCGGCCGCAACAATTTATCGACCAGGAAAAAGGCCAGCCCATCGATGGTCCAGTTTTTCGGCCCGTCGATGAAACAGAAATCATAGCAGGGGACGCAGACGCCGTTATCGCTTTGCTCTTCGATTTTTTTCTTCAAAAACCAGGTATAGGAGCTTTTTTCCCGGTGAATCACGACTCGGGATTCGAGACCCGTTCCCGCCAGCAGGGTTTCGACATTGGGCTCGCGGCCGGCGGAGCCAAGAAGATCGACCGTATCCAGCCGGCCGTCGCCGACCTCATCCAGCGCGCCGGCGATATAGGCACTGGAAACACCATGGGCGTGACCCAATTCGAGGCAGGCTTGCGGCCTGGTTTCGGTCACGAACCGATAAAGTTCCCAGCCTTCATCGATTCCCATATATGGGGTTTCGCCGACGATGCGCCTAATTTGCTCGAAGGTCATTTGACCGGTGCCGCATGTGCGGCCCTCGCTGAAAAAAACCTATTTATAAGGATCGGCGGCGTCGCGCAGGCCGTCGCCGAAGAAATTGAAGGCCAGCACGGTGATGATCACCGGCACCGCGGGCAGCAAAAGCCACGGATAAAGGGCCACGGCTTCCAGGTTCTGGGCTTCCACCAGCAGTACGCCCCAGCTTGTGATCGGCGGCCTGAGGCCGAGGCCGAGGAAACTGAGCGCCGTTTCCGCCAGGATCATCGACGGAATTGAAAGCGTCGCCGAGGCGATCAAATGGCTCATGAAATTGGGCAGCAAATGGCGCGCGATGATACGCCGGGGCGGCGCCCCCATGAGCGCGGCGGCGGTGCAGAAATCTTCCTCGCGCAGCGCCAATAGCTTGGAGCGGACGGCGCGGGCGAGGCCCGGCCAATCGAGAAGCGCCAATATCAGGGTGATGCCGAAATAGATGGCAACCGGCGACCATGTCACCGGCAACGCCGCCGACAGCCCCAGCCAGAGCGGCAATTCCGGTAACGAGCGCAGCACTTCGATGGCGCGCTGCGACAGATTGTCGACCCAGCCGCCGAAATAGCCGGCGGCGCCGCCGATGGAAAGCCCGAGGATGAAGCTGAGAGTGATGCCGACCAAGCCGACGGTCAGGGATATGCGCGTGCCATATAGGATACGCGACCACACGTCGCGGCCCAACCGGTCTGTACCGAGCCAGAAAAGGGTGCCGCCGTTGGCCGCGCAAGCGAAGTGCCTATCGCTGCCAAAGCCCATCCAAAAGCCATACTTATCGCCCCGGCAGAAGAAGCGCAGCGGCTGCACCTGTGTCTTGTTGACCGTATATTCGCGCTTCAATGTGGTCATGTTAAGCCGGTATTCGAGGCCATAAACAAACGGCCCGACGAATTCACCCTGGTGGAAGAAATTGATGCTCTGCGGCGGCGCGAAAATATGGTCCGTGTGGCGCGACGTCAGGGCGTAGGGCGCCAGGAACTCGGTAATTAAAATCGAAAAATAAAGGATAAACAGGATAACGCCGGAATAAACCGCAAGTTTGTGGCGCTTCAAACGCCACCACATCATCCGCCACTGGGAGGCCAGGTAGAAGCGTTCCTGCTCGGGCGTCAGGGCCTCGACCTCAAGCGGATCGAAGGGCTCGGGGGTAACGAAATGGGCCAGCTTGTCGGTCAACGGTTGGTTCCCCCTTCAAGCCGGATGCGCGGGTCGAGAACCGCCAGCAAAAGATCGGATATGAACATCCCGACCACGGTCAACAGCGACACGAACAGGAGGAACGAGCCGGCCAGGAACATATCCTGGGCGCGCAGCGCGTCGAGAAGGATCGGGCCAGTGGTCGGCAAATCCAAAATGACAGCGACGATGACCGATCCGGAAATTACCTGCGGCAACAGATTGCCGATATCCGCAATGAACGGATTGAGGGCCATGCGCAGCGGATATTTGAGCAACAGACGGCCGCGTGGCAGGCCCTTGGCGCGCGCGGTTATGACATATTGCTTGTGCAATTCGTCCAAGAGATTGGCGCGCAGGCGCCTGATCATACCAGCCGTTCCAGCGGTGCCGATAACGACCACTGGAACCACCAGGTGTTCCAGGATCGACAGCGCCTTGCCGATGGACATGGCCTGGTTTTCAAAAACCGGGTCCATCAGCCCGCCAATACTGGTGCCGAAGAATTTCTTGGCCAGGAACATCAGGATCAGCGCCAACAGGAAATTTGGCGTCGCCAAGCCGATAAAGCCGACAAAGGTCAAGCCGTAATCCCCCCAACTGTACTGATGGGTCGCCGAATAGACACCGATGGGAAAGGCAACGACATAGATGAAAACGATGATCGAAAAATTCAGGATCAGGGAGTTCACGAAGACATCGCCGATCACCTCGGACACCGGCAGATTATGTTCGATGGAACGGCCAAAATCACCCTGGACAATACCGCTGACCCAGATGAGGTATTGCTGCCACATGGGTTTGTCCAAATGATATTCCTGTTTCAGGAATTCGATTTTCTGGGGATCGGCACTTTCTCCCTGGGACTGAAGTTCGGCGATGTAGCTGGTCAGGTAGTCACCCGGCGGCAGTTGGATGATGACGAATACCAGCGCGCTGACCACAATCAAGGTCAGGATCATTACAAAAATACGCCGGGCGAGAAATTCAACCATTTGGGGGTTCTTTATGCGGGTTATTCTACGGGGTTCGGGTCAGCTTTGGTTTTTCTTAGGTTCAATCCAAAAGGTATCGGGCCGGTAGACGCCGAAATGGGCGCCCGGATCCCAGTTGTAAATCGCCTTCTCAGGTACATTGCGCAATGATTTGCGAACCACGATAACCTGTGGAACGCTGGCGATCAGGCCGATGGAATAGGCCTGATCGGAATAGATATCGAGCATCCGCCGCCAGATCCTCTTGCGCTCCTCGGGCGAGCGGGCGTTGCGCCAATCGTCATTCAAGCGGAACAGTTCCTTGGGCAATTTCATGTCGATAGGCTCGCCCGCCTTGCCCCGGGTCTCGTGCCACTGGCCCCATTTCGGCCATTGCAGCTGTTGCTGAGAGGTTGGCGCCAGTTCCTTCGGCGTGAAACTGTCACTGGGAACGCCATTTTCCAGACCGAACCATAACGCCATCTGCACGAAGCCGCTGAAGATGCGGGTGCGCATCACTTCGCGGTTGAGTGGCTTTGAAAACACCTTGATGCCGATCCGACGCCATGAATCGCGGATCAATTCCAATAGATCCGGAGGCTCAGATTCCTCTGTCGAGAACACCACGGTCAATTCCAGTGGCTTGCCGTCCGCCATCAGGCGCGTGCCCTGCGAAGTGCGCTTCACTAGGCCCAGTTCGTCCAGCAACCGGTTTGCCCGTTCCACATTAAACTCGGTCCACCGCTTGGCAAATTTCGCATCATACAGGGGGCTTTCGGGAAGCACCGTGTTCCCGGTTTCACGCGCCAGGCCGTAATAAATGACCTGATTGATTTCATGACGGTCGATGCCCATGGACAGCGCCCGGCGGAAGCGCGCGTCACGGAACAGCCGCCGCTGAACCGGATTGTTGACGTTCAAGTTCGGGAACAGCGCCCAGCGTGAACCTTTCGCCGTCCGCCACAAGCGCGTCATATAATCGAACTGTTTTTCCGATTGCTTGAGGACGGTGTAGTTGTTGAAGTTCAGGCCGCGCGACTGCAAATCGGTTTCGCCCGAACCGGATTTGATGGGAATCAGTTTGCTGCTGGTGATGTTTAGCTTCACCTCGTCGATATAGGGAAGCTGGCGGCCGTTGGCATCGACCCGGTGGAAATAGGGATTGCGCGCGAAACGAAACTTTTTCGACGGCGGCTTGGTCTTTAATATCCAGGGTTGCAGCGAGGGCAGTTTCGGATTGTTGTTCTTGTATTGCTGGCCGAGCACGTAATGCAGCGCCACCCAATTGCGCTGCTTACGCTTTTTGACCAATGCCTTGAGCTTCGCCATATCGGTATATTTGGCGTTGAAATTCTTCATGTAATGGGCCGGTTGATAGATGTACATCGGCCGCGCGCCGGCCAAGCGGGGCAAAAAAAACGGGTTCGGTTTATGCCAGGTGTAGCGCACCGTGTATTTGTCGATCACCTCGAATATCGGGAGCTTTCCGTCGACTAGCATATCGACCGGCAGGGACATGTTCTTGACGGCTTTGTTGGTCGCCGATTCCTCGAAATAATAACGGAAATCTTCGGTCGTGAAGGGCTGGCCGTCGGACCAGCGATGACCCTTGCGCAAATGGAAGGTAAAAATCCGGCCCTCTTTCTCCTCAACCTTTCTCAGTATGTCGGGAACAAGATTGAAGTTGGTGTCATAGCCGACAAGCCGGGCATAGCCGTAAACAACCATCTGCCGGATATCTTTCTTGCGGCCCATCAGCAATGTCAGGGAACCGCCATGCCGGCCGTTCTTCAGTTTCTTGCCGTCGAAAACGGCGACGTCCGGTTCCTGCGGCAGGCGCTGGTGCACCGGTGGCAGTTTGCCGGCCGCAACCGCCTTTCGAAGCGACGGCGTCTCGATCAGATTGCTGGGTTGTACCTGGGCGGCGGCATCCGCGCCGTAAAGCAAACTCGCCGCCAGGGAGGCGAGAACGAATATCTTGTGGTCGGTCATGATGCCTCCCGCAGCGCCGATCCGTCACCATCGATGCGGACAAAGTGGTCGGCGGCGATCTTGGTCAAGGTCGCGTTGCCGCCGTCGGTTACGGTGAAAGGGTGTGGCCATTCGGCCGGTTCCGATGCCTTGCCTTCCATCAGGGCGGTAAGATCGAGTTTGCGGTCCGGATCGGGGAACGGTACGGCGCTCAACAACGCCTTGGTATAGGGATGCACGGGATTATGGAACAACACTTCGCGCGGCGCCACCTCGACCAGCTTGCCGGCGCACATGACCGCAATACGGTCGGCGACATAATTGACCACCGCCAGGTTGTGGGACACAAACAGATAGGTGAGGCCGAGCTCGGACTGCAAATCCTTCAATAAATTCAATATCTGCGCCTGCACCGACACATCCAAGGCGGATACCGGCTCGTCGCACAGCAACAGTTCCGGCTTCAGCGCCAGCGCGCGCGCGATGCTGATCCGTTGCCGCTGCCCGCCCGAAAAGCTGTGCGGATATCGGTTCAGGAATCTTGGATCGAGGCCGACCAAATTCATCAATTCCTTGACCATTTCCATGCGGTATTCCTGATCACCGATATTGTGGATGACCAAGGGCTCGCCAACGATATCGTAGACCGTCATGCGCGGGTTGAGCGCGCCGAACGGATCCTGGAATACATATTGGTATTTGGTGCGGTAGGGGATCAGTGCGCGGCCCGTGATCGCGGTCAGATCGACCACTTTGCCATTATCCCTGAACAGGATCTTGCCCTCGTCGGGATCAAGCGCGCGCATGATTATCTTGCTCAGCGTCGTTTTTCCGCAGCCGCTCTCGCCAACCAGCCCGAGCGTTTCACCACGCTTGATATCGAAACTGACATTGTCGACCGCCTTGAACCGGTTTCCGCGCCCGCCGAAAAGCGTGGTCTTGCGTCGCGAAAATTCCTTGGTCAGGTTTTGCACGCTTAATAACGGACCGTCTTCACCAGCCTCGCCGGGCGCAATTTCCTTGGGCGCCATCAAATGGCCAGTGGTCAACTGGATCTCGCGGATCGGCTTCAACCGCTCGCCCGGCGCCAATTCGAAATTGGGCACCGCGCGCAAAAGCGATTTCAGATACGGATGGGAAGGATCGCGGAAGATATCGTCGATGGTTCCGGCTTCCATCACCCGGCCGTTATACATCACCACCACTTCTTCGGCGACATTCGCCACGACGCCAAGATCGTGGGTGATAATTAGCATCGCCATCTGTAAATCGGCCTGCAAATCCGCGATCAGCTTCAAGATTTGCGCTTGTATTGTGACATCGAGCGCGGTGGTCGGCTCGTCCGCGATCAGCAGCGCCGGCCGGCACACCAACGCCATCGCGATCATCGCCCGTTGACGCAAGCCGCCGGACAGTTCGAACGGATAATTGTCGACGCCTTTCCCCGGGTCCGGAAAACCCACGGTACCGAGAATCTCCTCGACCGCTTCCATGGCGATTTTTCTTGTGACATCTGTATGCAACAGCATGGCTTCGCTGATCTGATCACCGATGGTGTGTAGCGGCGACAGCGAGGTCATGGGTTCCTGAAATATCATCGACATGCGTCCGCCGCGCAAGTTCTGCATTTGCCGGCTGTCCGGTTTCAGGGCGGCGATATCGACAACCGGATCCATCATCTTCCCATCGTGTCCCGAAACTTTGGGTTGCGGATCCCTGAACATAATGCGCCCGCGCGTAACTTCGGCCACATTTGGCAGAATACCCATGATGGCTTGGGCAATGGTCGATTTTCCAGAACCGGATTCGCCGACGATAGCCACGGTCGATGCCGGCCTGACCCGGAATGAAACACCATCAACCGCCACCACCGTACCCGCTTGAACGCGGAATTCGACGGCAAGATCCTCGACTTTTAACAGATCGGTCATGTCGCCGCATGCTCCCCAGGAACGCCAACGCCGAGCGCGTGCAAGTTCTGGATGGTTGCCTCGTTAAAGGCAAGACCATTTCTCGAGACCGCCCGGGCCGCCGAGCCTACGATCTCGCTAAAGCCATCAAGTTTGGAGACGATGCGCATGGTTTTGCCGGCACCCCTCAATTTGAGCTGCATCCAACCCTTGCCGCCGCTTCGCCAGGTAGAGAAATAGGCCAGCGAAAACTCCTCGACCGCGTTCCATTGCAGCCTTCGTTCAAATATCGTCACCAAGCTTATCCCATCTCCATCCACGATGATCTTTGTCATATGCCTTGCCAGTGTTTGAATCAGGAATGCCAAGAACATCGCACCGACCAATATAATTATGACAGCCACGACGGTTACGGGCCGCACATACACAAATGGTAAGGCACATAGAAAAAGTCCAACAATCGCGCGAAAATAATCGCCGCCAAGGTCGCCGAACGCATATCCGTATTGGGCAGTCATAATGGTGGGGGCTTATGTAGGGACTGTTTACGCGGTTCCTTTCAGCGACAGCTGCTGGCCTCCGCCGGAAATCAGGTCGGCTAGCTGATCTTCGGGATCACCTTCCTCCAACGGCCGGTAAATAAACTCGCAGTCCGCTTGGCATTGAACCTTGTGTTCTCCCACCTCGATCGGCGTCACAAGCGAGTTTGTTATTCTTTGTGCAAGAAGTTTAGGGCTGTCGTCATCGGGGATGGGGGCAACGATGATGGCAAAACTGGCATTGTCGACGCGGGCCGCCATATCGGTATCGCGCGCGCATGCGACAATTCGATCAGCAATCGTCCGAAAGAGGGAATTGTGATCTTCCACGGACAGAAGGCCGTCAAGACCAAAGTTCTTTTCGACATTGAACAGTAGAAGTCCGGCGCCGTCTTCGAAGCGCTTTTTACGGGCGATGATATAGCGCATGCGGTCGGCGAACAGCCGCCCATCGGGCAGGTTCGTAACCACGTCACGCACCGTTGTCGCATCGCTGAGATCACGCGTCGTGCGCTCGAGCCGGTCGGCGACCGAGCGCGTCAATTGGGCACTCACATTCTGATCCTCGGATATCAGCTTGAAGAAAATATCCTTGGAAATGCTCATCACTGAAAGATCGGTTGCGGCGCGGATGGTCGCCGTTCTCGGCGCATCGCAAAGCAGCGCAAGTTCACCAAAAATATCGTTGCGTCCCATGGTGACCAACGTCTTCGGCCCTCCGTTTGTTTCCAACACCACATCGGCTTCGCCATCGATTATGACAAAGGCCGCATCACCGATGTCACCTTGATGGAATACTTCGTCGCCGGTATCGAATGAAAACCGTTCGGAAGCGAATGACAGAAGTTTCAGCCGCGAACGATCCAGGCTCGCGAACATCGGGATGCTGGCAAGGACATCGATTTCCTCGCCGAAGCCGCCTTCGGCGTCATCCGCATCGCGGGCTTCGTCCGGCACCGCTTCGGCTCCATCGCCGCCAGCAATCTTGCCGCTGGCCATGTTGAAGACCTGATCGAAATCGTCGTCCACTTCGGTAGCGCTGGGCAACAGCATGAGGCTTCGGCCTGCCTGCTCCTCGCGCAACCGCTTGGTGATGGCCGCCTGGCTTTCCGCGTCCAGGCTCGACATGGCCTCGTTGACGATCATGAGATCGGGCTGTTTGATCAGGCTGCGCGCCAGCGCCACCTTTTGGCGCTGTGCCGGCGACAGCCGGGAACCGCCAATTCCCACGTCGTAGGCCAGGCCGAGGCTGATGATCTCATTCCTGAGATTCACTTCACCGACCACCTCGGCCAATACCACACCCACGCGCTCGGCGCTTTGCGCGCGTTCACTGGCCAGCTTGCCGAATAAAATATTGTCCTGGATCGATGCCGCGGCGTTATATCCCTCGGCATCGAAGAACTCGACGGATTGACGCAGCTCGTCCGAAAGCCCGGATTCAAACTCGCGTCTGGCTTCAAGCAGGCGATCTTGGAAATCCTCCTCGACCAAACCTATATGGTGGCGCGCCGGGATTAACTTGAACGGAAGCGCCAGAAGCCGGCTGCGGTCCTCGTCTGCAATCACATCCAACCCGCCTTGGCTGATGCGCGCCAAAATCGATTCGAAATCTGGGAGATCGTCCGAACCGATGAAGCTGAACCGTTCCCAGAATTCGTGGTCCGCCGGCAAGCCCTTGAACAAATCGACCATGATTTCGGCCAGCCGTTGCCCCTTATCCAGGAATTCATCGGTCAACCCGACATTTTCCAGAACGCCAAGGACGTATTCGTTCTCACCCAGATTATCGATCTCGAACTGGGCGCCGACGGGCGTACCGAACAGGATGTTCTCGGCGACCGCGGCGTTGGTGTTGAATTTGTCCTTGTCGAAGGATTCAACGAAGTCGGCAATCTTCTGCTCTTCGAGCCGGGCGCGTAGAATTCCGCGCGCCTGCAATATCGCGGCGGCAAGCTCGGCGCGCTGATTGGGATCGATGGTCCGCCTAAGGCCGATCTGGTAGACGTCTTCCTCCATGCCGACGGCGTCCAGATAATGGACGGCGCGCGCCGTTACATCGTCGGAACTATCGGCGCCCGATTTGGAATAATCGACCCAATCGGCATTGAAATCGAAAATGCTGTTACCCGATTCCTCGGCTTCCTTGAGCGCGTTTTCGCGCTCCGCCGCGCCATCTTCATCGTAATCGGCATCATGCAAGGGCCGGTGTTTCAGCCCGTAAAGCAGATTGTCCTGAATGGTGCCGCCGAAAATATAGGGGTTCTGGTCGGTATAGGATATGCGCCGCCCGGTCACGGCTTCGGGAAGCTCGGCGATATCCTTGTCGTTGATCGTGATTTTACCGGCCGACGGGTTCAGCAAGCGCGCCGTCATCTGTGCGAATTCGCCCTTGCCGCTGCCGCCGGGCCCGAGCAATGCAAAATGGCTGGGCAGCTGTATGACCATCGAGGTGCTGTCGATAACCCGAAGCCCATCATCCTCGACATAACTGATATTGGCCGCTGTCAGCTGTCCGGTAAGCGGCTCATCATCTTCCACATCGGCGGTGATTTTATTTTCGTCCAACAGGTCGCTAATCTCGAATTTCTCTATAAGTTGTCCATACTTGATGCGCGCATCTTCAAGCCGNTGATAATAGGTCAGCAGCATTTTCCAAGGTGCCGACACGTCCTTATAGGCGCCGAGAACGGCGATCAGCGAACCAACCGTCATATCGCCCCGGATCACCAGATAACCGCCGATCGAATAGAAGAAAAACGGGGTCATCAGCGCCAGGAAGTTGTTCAGGAACTTGATGAAGAATTTCTTCTTATAGATATCGAACCGAATGCCGTAAATCTTGCCAAGCCGGTCCGAAAAATCAGCCAGTTCGTATTGCGAGGTGTCGTTGGCATGAATTTCGCCGGCGCCGGTGACGGATTCGCCGATACGCTCGGACAATCGGCGCACGGCCTGTACCCGCTCCTTGCCGAGCGCGTTTACCTTGCGTTGGAATTTCGGAATCAGCCAACCCTGGATCGGGTAGAGGGCAATCGCCGCCAGCCCCAGTTTCCAGTCCTGAACGAACATGAATACCATCAGGGTCAGGAGAAGGCCGCCCTGATAGGACGGCAAGGAAAGTGCATCGCCGAAGAAACCGCCCAAGGGTTCGGTTTCCAGGGTCACCATTGACACCACCTCGCCTTGCGAGGTTTTGCGGAACTGCGGCAGCGGGAAGCGCATGATCCGTTGCAAAAGCTGATAGCGCAGCCGGCGCAGCATGCGTTCGCCCGCCGCCCCGCGATAGACGTTTATGAAATATTTGATGCCGCCATTGATGAACACCAGCAGAAGGAACAGGAAACAGAGAACGAGAAGGAACGGAACCTGTTCAAGTTCCAACCCATAATAATTGAACGGGAAAGTGATTCCCTTTTCCTTGCCCTTGATGGCGTTATCGACGATCTGTTTGGGCAGGTCCAAAGAGAAAAAATAAAACGGCAACGATGCCAGCGCCATCACAAGAAGATATATTTGTTCTTTCTTGCTGTAGCGCAGAACGAATTGGAAAATCCCTTTTTCCATAACCCTGGCCCCCTGCGATTATCTTCCGCTGCATGTGCAACGGTTGGATGGTTCTCCGGAAAAGCAAAGCAGCCTAGCTGATTTTTTCCAAATTCCAAACCGCCAAGGGCGTCACGCCGTCAGTTCCGCGGCAATCAGTCGTGCCGATTTTTTCGCGCCATCCATGTCAATGCCGGCTTCACCGGGTGCCGGCGCTTGCAAGGCTAGAGAAATATATTCGGTTAAGCGCGCCGCCGTCAGTTCACCTTCGGGAATTTGATGGATCAGGCCTTTCTCCGCCAGCAACCTGGCCCTGAGGGTTTGCTCGGTCTCCTGCCCGCCGGCGTAGGGAACCACAATGCCGCGGGCGCCGGTTGCCAGCACCTCGATCACCGTATTATAGCCGCCTTGCGAGATCGAAAGGGTGCAGTTTTTCAAGAGATTGATGAAATCGGGACGGGCCCTTTCGACGACAACGCCGTCGGCCGCCCTCGATTTCAGCTTATCGAAGGCTTCGCCATCCAGCGAATGGCCGGCCAGAAGCCGCCAAGGAATATCGGCCAATACAGAGCCGGGCCGTGCTTCCAACGCCGTATTCAAAAGCAATTCACCGACGGCACCGCTTCCCGACGACACAACGACCTCACCCATGCCCTGATCGCCCGTGGCTTCGGCGATTTTTTCGTGTTCGACGACATATCCGGTGTAATGCAACATGTCGGCGATATCGCCGGCGCGCGGAAAGGTGCTGTCGAACGGAATTAAACCTGGATCGCCATGGATGAGAATTTCGCCGAAATAGCGGCGCGCGGTTTCAACCATCTCGGCATCGCGCTTGGGCCGGTTTTTTTCGACCAATATATCGCGCACCGATGAAATGATGCGGGGGCGCGGCGTGGCGGCGCGCGCCGCTTCCAATAATGGAATTAACTCGAAGCGCAGTTGGCGCCGGCCGAAGGGAAACAATTCGGTCAATAGGACTTGCGGCCGCAGTTCCTCGAATATTTGCAGCAGCCTATCGCGCCGCTCCTTCATTTGCGCCTCGGCCACCGGGTTTCCGGCTCCATCCACCAGACCCTGAAAGGTGCGGTCCGAAGCGCGCAGCGGCGGAAGCTGCTGGAATGTCATGCCGCTGGCGTCGAGCACCGGGACATCCTCGCCGCCCGAAACGACGGTCACCTGGAGCCCTTCCCCGGCCATCGCACGCGCCAGGGTCGCGGCCCGTTTGACATGACCGATACCCAATAGATGCTGGACGTAAAAGAGGACGCGGGGTGCGCTCATTCCGGCACCAGCGGTATATTCAGCCGGGCCACCGACGGCGCGCCGTCGCCGCCGAGATTGAACAGGTGCATGCATCCTTCATGCATTTTATCCGGTGGTTTATCGGCCATGTCCCAGCCGATCGCCATGGCATAGGCGGCGCGCATCACACCCTTGTGGGTAACGGCAATCACATCGCGGCCGGTAGCCGCGATTTCCTTGAACAACGGACCAAGGCGGGCTTGCACATGACGCGGGCTTTCGCCGCCCGGACCTTGGAAATCCAGACCCTTGGCTTCCCAGGCAACCATCAGATCGCCAAGCTCGGCGCGCAAATCCTCAAGCGTGCGCCCTTCCCATGATCCCCACGCCATTTCGGCAAGGCGCGCATCGGTCGGCGGCGTCATGCCCGAAAGCGTAGCCGCGGTTTCCTGGGCGCGCCGCAACGGGCTGCTCAGCCAATCGAAACCGCCAAATTCGGGTGGCACGCGCCAGGCCGCGATTTCCGCCCGGCCCTCCTCGCCCAAGGGAATATCGGTGCTGCCCTGGACCAACCCCTGGATGTTCCAATCGGTGATACCGTGGCGGATAAAGGCTATTGAACTCACGCAACGACCCTTCGCAATTCCAGATCCAGCAGCCGCGCCGCCGCATCGAGGCCATGTTCAGCCGAAGTCACGCGCCGCGCCGCCGCGCCCATCTTCGCTCTAAGGCCGGGATCGTCCAGCAAATTCTGAACGGCATCCGCAAATTCTCGGGCGTCGCCGGTTTCGGCCAACAGGCCGGTTTCGCCATGACGGACGATATCGCCGACGCCGCCGGCGTCACCGGCTACCACCGGAAGGCCGCGCGCGGCGGCTTCCAAAATCGCCATGCCATAGGCTTCTTCGATGGCCGGCCAGACGAAAATGTCCGCCGCCCGGTAATATTGATCCAGCTCGCCTGGGGTTTTCTGACCGGTGAAGACGGCGTCGATGCCGGAAAAGAGGGCGCGCACCCCGGCCTCGGCCGGNCCGCCGCCGACGATCAACAGGCGCCAGCCGCCGNTCGGCAGCTTCCGCAANGCCTCGGCGAGAAGGCGATAGGATTGCAGCTTGGCATCATCGCGCATCATCGCGACGGCCAAAAGCCAGACGCAATTTTCGTCCATGTCCAGCGCGCGCGACAGGCNGCGGCGGACGGTTTCGCGCGTCTCTGCAAAATCCGGCGTTGNCTCCAGGAAAGGTTTCAGCGGCACATAGCGCGCGCCAGGCCCAAGCAAGGGAATCACGCAAGGCGCGTTTGCCGTATTCAACCCGAATATCAGGCGCGCGCCGGCAATCGCGGCGCCGGCGGCCCGGTGCCCAACATCCCACGGCCCGCCGGCGCGTTTTGGGGCGAAGGATGCTTCCGCGACCACGTATGGAATATCCAATTCACGCGCGACAATGGGTCCGATCCAATCGGGTGCCTTGTAATAAAGATGATAGGTAAACCAGACATCGGGCCGGTTTTGGCCGCCGGCGGCCTTGTAACGGCGGATCAGGCGTTCGGCCAGGCGGGCGCCAACCTCGGCCAGGCGCTGCTGGCGGGCGGCGTCGCCAGCCGGCTCGCGGCTTCGGAATATAGATGCCAGCTCGACCTGATGGCCGGCTTGTTCAAGCGCCGCCACCAGCAATCGGGCGACGCGCCGGTCCCCCGATGGGACCGGCGAGGTCGGCGGTTTCAGCGGCGCATAGAAGGCGACATTCATGCCACCTTTTCTACCTTCGCCGGCNGCCTAAGTCCAAAACGGGGAAGAATTTTTTCGATGCAATGCTTGAAATCGAAATCCTGAACGACACGGTCGGCGCCGGCGGCGCCCAATTGCCGCCGGCGATCCGGATCGCGGACAAGGCTTTCGATGGCGCCGGCGATTTCATCGACGCACCCTTCGCCGGTCAGAATCCCGCTCACCCCGTGCTCGATCAATTCGGGGATCGCGGAAATATTGCTGGCAACCACCGCCAGTCCGCAAGCCTGCGCCTCCACCAACACGTTGGGCAGACCATCGCGGTCGCCGTCGCTGGCAATGCGGCTGGCAAGGGCGAAGATATCGGCCTCGGTATAGGCTTCGATCACTTGGCTTTGCGGCAAGGCGCCGAGCCAAGTAACGCGATCCTCCAATCCCAGGCGATTTNCCAGCCGCTTCAATTGATCGAGCCTTTCGCCGCCGCCGACATGGGTAAATCGCCAATGCAGGCCCTCCGGCAGATTGGCCAGGGCACGCAACAGATCGGGATAACCCTTCTTCGGGACGGCGCGGCCGACCGAAAGTATGCGCACCGGATCGCCAGCGTCGGTGCCATCGCGGCGGCTCGGCACCGTCCAGACATCGGCAAAGCGCGCNACATCGGTGCCGTGATAGGCGAGGTTGATCTTGTCCGCCTCACCGGTTAGCCCCTGCAGGTGGCGGCGATTGGCGGCGGTGCAGGTGACCAACCATTCACATGCGGCCAGTTTTTCCCTGATCTCCCAGCTTGGCGTCGTATAGATATCGACGGCGTGGGCCGANANGCTCCATTTGCGAGCCAGGATCANCGCCGCATAGCGGGTCACGGACGCCGGCGTATGCAGNAAATGGGCGTGCAGGTGTTCGATCGTCGCCGGCAATTCGCTGGCCATCACCAATGCCTGNCCAAAGCGCCGGACGCGGTTGGGCGTTGGGTTGCGCAACAGATCCTTCAACCAAACGCCTAGCGCCGGTTTATAACCGGGCATCCTGCGCAACCGCCGCCACGCCGCGAACACGCGGCGCGGTTCCTGGTAAAGATATTCCGGCAGGTAGAGGACTGGCGCCGTGATCTCGCGGTGNACCGGATGAACCCTGGCCTCGGTGGGGTGGCGCAGGGATACGATGGTGAAATCAAGGCCGTCACGCTGCAACGCGCAGAGTTCCCGTGCGATGAAGGTTTCCGATAAACGGGGATAACCTTTCAGGATGATCGCCGTGGATTGGCCCACCGCGCCACCCGTCAGGTTTTTTTGGCCGACGACGGCCAGTTCGGCGGCACGCCCCCTGGAAAGCCACTGGCCGGCGAGCCGGTTGATGTTGTCGAGCCCGTCGAGCACGCCGGGCAGGACGATTTCCGAAGGGCGCCGCTGCTGGGTCAANTGGCGAAGCGCNGTCGCCATCAGTTGCGGATCGTGTTTTTCGTCGTCCTCGAGCATCGATATCAGACCCAACTCGGTTGCCCGCGCGGCGCGGATATGCTGTTCCAGGCGAGGCTTGGTTCTGGGCACGATAACCGCCGGTTTGTTGAAGGACAGGATTTCGCAGAACGTGTTGTAGCCACCCATGGCGACAACGCCGACGGCACCGCTCATCAAATGCTCGATACGCGCATCGAAGGTGATGGCCTCGACCATATCAAGGCTTTCGATCCGTCGCAGGAATTGTTCCTGCGCCTCGGTCTGCATGAAGGGGCCGAATACNATCAACGCGGAATGCGGAATGCCNNGATCGGCCTCGTAAGCCTTGAGCACCCAATCGATCACCGCTTCACCGTCACCGCCGCCGCCTGCGGTTACAAGAATATAGGGATTATTCAAGATCGAAGGATGGGTGACGCTGGTGGCGTCGGGAACGCCGTAACGCAGATATCCGGTGTAGACGACCTTGCGCCCGACCGAATCGGGCAACTCGACGCCGGACAAGGGATCATAAACCTGCGGCAGGCCGTAGACCCAGATTTCATCGTAGAGGTTTTCAAGGGCCGGCAATACCTTCTTGCGCTCCCACTCGGGGACCAGCAGGCCAGGCTCATCCATGACATCGCGCAAGCCCAGGATAAGGGGGACGCCCCGCTCCTTCAGCATCAACAGGGTATCGCTGGCTTCACCGCGGAGACCTAGCGGTTCCTTATCGACGATCATGATGTCCGGATCGAAAACGTCGGCGGTGTGCTGAATGATGGAGCCGCGCAACTGCATGGTATCCTCGATATCGAGGTGCAAATTCAATGACGTATAATCGCCGTTGCGCAGTTTGATGACGCCGGGCACGCGCACGAAATCGACACGGGCACGGAAATCGAAACTGCCGATGATCGGAGAGCCAGACAATATCAGCACCGAAAGCTTATGGTGCTGGCCGACCAGAGAATGGGCGATCGCCCGGCACCGGCGCAAATGGCCGAGGCCGAAACTGTCGTGGCTGTAGATTAAGACGCGCGCGTCTCTCCCCGGCATATCCCCAAAAGCTCCCGTTTATACTTGATCGCGCGCACTATGCACACATTGGGTCCGGCGTGGAAGCCAAAATTTAAATCGTGCCTATCCGCTTGACACCCACACCCACTACATCTAGGGTGGGCGTAAAGCGGATAGGGGGTTGG
>NZAK01000019.1 GCA_002687515.1 Rhodospirillaceae bacterium | reverse complement strand
TGTAACTGGGTTTTACCCAACTGACGCAATCTAGTACACCCCAGCGTCATGAGCGAAGCCGTCCTCAAACCCGGAACCATGGTACTGCCCTTCGGCACCACCAGCTGGACCGCCGAGCGGATGCGGCTCGAGCCCCAGCCGGACGGCGGCTGGGTGCACGACTGTCCAGTCGCTTATGCGGTCGCCGGGCAGGGCGGCCATCGCCTGTCGGACGCCAGCCACAACCTGCCGGCGCCGGCCCATCTTGAAGCCGGCGACCATGCCGGCATGTTCGCTTTCCTCAAGAATCGCGCCGGCGGGCTTTGCGATATCTGGAACAATCGGCAAGCGGTTTTCATCGAGCGCTATTTCGAATTCATCGCCGCCCACCTGGAAGAACAGGTTGCCGAGTTGGACGCCATGGCAGCGGAATATTCCGGCCTATACAGGCCAGACCATTGGCTGTTCTCGGCCTTCGCGCCGCTGCCGCAGGCGCATATATATGCCGGCGCGGCCGGAGCGGTGGGCGCCGACCGGTTCGTGTTGGCGCCGGCCGCACTGTGGACCGATACGGCTGGCATCGCCGTCTATTTTCCAGGGTCCGAAACGGTTGGCGGCAAAACCGCCAGCGACCAGGCAAGTCTGCGCGGCGCCGGCATCGAAATATTAGAACTGGGCGAGGACGACCTGGCTTCGGCGGATGCATTCGCCGCCGCCCTGCCGGACGCGGTCAAATATTACTGGCGCGGCCAACACCCGCCCCTCGGCCCCTTCGCGCCTGAGTTGCCGGAGGTGATTTCCTGAAGCCTTCCCTCTTCCCCCCTGGTGGGAGGGCTATCGCATATGGTCGGAGCCGGCTAATTCGGTGACTAATTCGGTGACAGTTTACTTTTAGGTGACGCGTTTAGGTGGCCAAAAATCAGCTGCTGCCTAAAAGTAAACTGTCACCGAATTACACACCGAATTACAGAGTTTGTCTTACGCCCGGCTGGCCGACCCGGCCATCCCCAGCCGGGCTGTATCGTTTCCTAAATCTCCACCTCCATCTCCAAGATGTAGAGGCCGCCGGTGGAGCGGTCGACGGCGTAGACGATGCGGTTTTCGTCGACATAGACATCGTTGATCTGCACCGCGCCGGCACGGCTGCCTTGCGGGTTTTCCGGGATGAAGTGGGCGATTTCGACGGGCTGGAACGGATTGCCGGTGTCATAGGCGCGCACCCCGCCGTTGAAGAAGGTGGCGAAAACGATGCGATCGGACCGGTAACTGGGCCCCGGCCGGTTTTCGTGCAGGTTGTGCGAGCCGTAGCGCCCGCCCCGGTTCCTGAATTCCTCGACCGGCGGCATCGGCAGGGTGGCGAGGGGCACCAGGTTGCTTTCGTCGCGGGCGTCCACCACCCAGGTCAGCTTCGGCCAATCCTCGCCGGCGTCGCGCACGCATTCGTCGGTGACGATCATCAGATCGCGGCTCAAGAGCGGCAACACCGTGTGCATGAAACCGTTATGGGGCGGGTGCGGGTTCCAGGCGCCGACCGGTTTCGGATTGGCCTTGTCGGAAATGTCCAGAATGAACATGCCGCCGTCCAGATAGGCCAGGTAAACGCGGTCGGGCCGTTCCGGATAGACGTTGGTGTTGTGGGCGCGAAAGCCGCTATCGAAAACGGGGTGGCGCGCCGGCGGGTCTTCAGCGTCGCCTTCGGCGGTGCCGGGCAGCCACCAGCGGCCGGCTTCCTCCGGCTTCGACGGGTCGCGCACATCGATACAGCGGTAAATCTGGCAATCGGACGGGTTGCGCGGCTGGAAATCGGGCGCCCCACCGGCGAAATGAATGTATTCGCCGTCGACGAACCACAATTGATGCACGCCCATCGAATGGGGTCCGGCGCAATCGAAGAAGGATATGGTCTTGGGGTCCTCGGGGTCGGATATATCGAACAGCTCGATGCCCGCCGGGTCGCGCCCGAAACCGGGGTCCAGGGTGCCGGGCTCGGAACGCGTCTGGTAGGCGACGGCCATGATATCGCCGCACACCTCCAGCGAATTGGAGCGCACGCAGTCATGCTCGATGTCGCGCTGCACCACCACCTTGGGGCTTGATGGGTCGGTCACATCGACGCCGGTGAAATTCTTGGGCGGACCTTCGTGGGCCAGCCACATGATGCGCCGGCCACCGGCTGCCTCTTGGATCGACATGCCTTCGCCGATGCCGCCCCAGCCGACCAGCGTGTCGTGGGCGATCAGTTTCATATTGAAAGATTGGTGACCGGACATCTCTGCTCCCCTTGATTATTGGCCTGATACTTTGATTGTCTTTTAGGCTGCCTGGATTTTCTATTAAAGGGCATCCCCCCCGGCAGCAATCCCATGGGCGGCAAGCGCCTTGTCGAGGGCATGTTCAACACCGCCCGCATCCAGATCACGGCCGATGAAAACGACGCGGCTGGCCGGTTCCTCCGCGCCCCAGCCTTTCAGGACTTGCGGCGGGTGCAGCATCGACTGGATGCCATGCACGGCGACCGGCGCGGCGCACCCTTCAAGATGCAAGATTCCCTTGATGCGCAAAATATCGCCGCCGCGCAGGCTCGCCAGCGAGCGCAGCCAGTGGCGGACGGCGGACCAGGAGAGCGGGCCTTGGCGCCTGATGGCGATGGCGCGGATGTCGTCGCCATGGCGGTTGATGTCGTGGTCATCGGCGTGGCCGTGGGTCTCGGCCTCGCCGAGCCAATCCTCGGCCGCGCTGGGATTGAAACCGTCGAGGGTGAATATGGCTTCCGGCGCGATCACGCCGCCCACCACGTCGAGCACGCATGCGCCGGGATTGAGAGCACGCAGCCTTCGTTTCAGGGACGCCGCTTCTTCCGCCGCCGCCAAATCGGTCTTGGTCAGCAGCAACAGATCTGCGATCGCCGCCTGTTTGCGCGTTTCGAACCGGCTGTCCAACTGCCTTCCCCCATGCAGCGCATCGACGGTGGCGGCGATGGCGCGCAAGGAGAAGCCGCGCCCGGTCACCACCTCCGCCGTCAGGCTTTCGATGATCGGCGCCGGATCGGCGAGGCCGGTGGTTTCGATCAGCACCCGCTTGAATTCCGGAATCTGGCCCATATCACGGCGCACCACCAGGGTTTCCAGCGTGTCCAGAAGATCGCCCCGGATCGAGCAGCAAAGGCAGCCATTGCTTAACAGCAGCGCATCCTCGAACGCCGATTCGACCAGCGCGTGGTCGATGCCGACCTCGCCAAACTCGTTGATGATGACGGCGGTGTCCTGCATGCCGGCATCGTTGACCAGATGATTGAGCAGCGTCGTCTTGCCGCTGCCCAAAAAACCGGTAATCACATAGACGCCGATGCCGTCCGATCTATGCAAATCTGCATTCATGGCGTTAGCTTAAACCATTGCCCGGCCAAATCCACACGCCTGAAAATCCATTTACAATTGTTCACATAACTGCAACAGGGCCGACATACGCCATTTACATAGGTTTGCTAAATTTGCATCCATGGTTCGACGGGATTGCTTCCCTCCCCCGCATAAGGCTCCCAGGCCTGCCCGCCGAACCGGAACTCCCTGTTAGACTAGCCGGCCCCCATGTGGGGCCGGTTTTGTTTCCGGGTTGGTATTACCGACCGGGTTGCCCGGGTATTGCCCGCGCAAAAAGCGTGTGGCTAAATTCATTGCCAAGGGAGGACCAGCCCATGCCAGAAACGCCCGCCGACGGCAAAGCATCGCCCGGCTTCAAGAAAAACCCTGATTACCACGTCGGGTTCGAGCCTTGCCCGAGACGCCTCCGGGTCCAATTCAACGGCGAAACCATCGCCGACACGCTGGCTGGCCGTGTGCTTCTGGAATCCAACCATGTGCCGGTCTATTATTTTCCGCGGGACGACGTGCGCATGGATCTGCTTCAGCCGACCGGGCTTTCCACCTTTTGCCCGTTCAAGGGCGAGGCCAGCTATTGGACGGCGGCGGTCGGCGACCGGTCCGCCGAGAACGCGATCTGGTCCTACGCCGATCCCTTCACCGAAACCCGCCAGATCAAGGATTACCTGGCCTTCTATTGGAACAAGATGGATCACTGGTTCGAGGAGGACGAGGAAATCTTCGTGCATCCCCGCGACCCCCACAAGCGGGTCGACGTGATCGCCTCGAGCCGCCCGGTCGAGGTGATCCTCGGCGGTGAAACCATCGCCCGGTCCTCGAACGCCCACTTCCTGTTCGAAACCGGCATGCCGGTGCGCTATTACCTGCCGCGGGGCGACGTCAATTTCGATCTCCTGACCGCCACCGATCATTCCAGCCGCTGCCCCTACAAGGGCATCGCATCGTACTGGTCCGCCGAAATCGGCGGCCAGATTTTCGAAAACATCGCCTGGAGCTACGCCGAGCCGATCCCCGAATGCCCCAAGATCAAGGGCCTCGTTTGCTTCTTCAACGAAAACGTCGACGACATAAAGGTCGACGGGAAATCCATCGACCGGGTGACGACCCAATGGTCAGACCGCTATGTCGCGGAGTCGCTCGATGGGCCGGAGCATATTGTTTGAGTAATGCTGGATCACGCGATCAAGTCGCGTAATGGCGCGAGGGGAGAGTCTTTTCTGCTAAATCCATCGTCATGCCACGACTTGATCGTGGCATCCAGAAAGCGGCTGAAAAAGCTGTTGCGCCCTGCCTGAAACGGCTTATATCCCTAACATCCAAGCCGTTTTTCAGGTGTCGCGCGCAGGCCTCAAAATTTGTTCAACGCCTCTCGAATTTCCGAAAATAACCCCATAAAACCCTATAAATCCCTATAAAACCCTATGAGATTTTTTCCCGAAAAGTGTCGCAATTTTTGAAAATTTCGAAGCCCGGTCCGCTTTCGCATCATCAAGTCGGGCTGTATGATCCGGCCAGGTCGAAAGGCCGGAGCAAATAATAGGGGAGGCAAGCCAATGAGCAGTAATGGGCCGAGCCCGGATCAGGTCCGCGCCATGCATGGGCGCATGCTCTTGATCCGCAAGATGGAAGAACGGTTGAGCGCCGATTTTCATGCCGGCAAGCTGCCCGGCGGGGTGCATCTTTATATCGGCCAGGAAGCCGTCGCCGCCGGCGTCTGCGCGCAACTTACCGACGCCGACAAGATCGCCAGCACGCATCGCGGCCACGGCCATTTCCTGGCCAAGGGCGGCGATCCCAAGACCATGATGGCCGAGGTTTATGGCCGCGAGACCGGCATCTGCAAGGGCATGGGCGGCTCCATGCATGTGGCCGATTTTTCGAAAGGCATCATCGGCGCCAACGGCATCGTCGGCGCCGGGCTGGCGATCACGGCGGGCGCCGCCTTCGCCGCCGAGCTGGACGGCGATGGCCAAGTGGCGGTCTGTTTTTTCGGCGACGGCGCCTCCAACCAGGGCGTGCTGATGGAAACCCTTAACGTCACCTCGCTCTGGAAGCTGCCGATGGTGTTCATCTGCGAACATAACGGCTTTGCCGAATTTTCGCCGGCGGCGACGGTGACTTCCGGCGAGATCGCCGATCGGGCGCGGCCCTTCGGCATGCCGGTCCAGGTGATCGACGGCAATGATGCGGTGGCCGTCTGGACGGCGGCGGCGGACGCCGTGGCGCATGCGCGCGGCGGCGGCGGCCCAGCCTTCATCGAGGCCAAGACCTACCGCATACATGGCCATTTCGAGATGGAAGTTCATATGCTGAGCCGCCCCTACCGCGAGGAGGCCGAGATCGAGGCATGGCGCGGCCGCGATCCGATCCAGCGTCTGGCCAAGCATATGGTCGAGGCCGGCATCGCGGACGAAAATGAAATTGCCGAGGTCGAAGCCCGCACCGATGCCGAGGTGGAAGAGGCGGCGGCATTCGCCGAGGCGGGTACGCCGGCGGGGCCGGGCCTGGCGCCCGGCCTGATGTTCGCGGACGCAGGCGGTGGGATATCTGGAGGGGCAAGCTGATGGCCAAGCAGAGACTGACCAACGCCGTCAACGACACGCTGGCCGAAGAAATGCGGCGCGATCCCAAGATCATCCTGTTCGGCGAGGATGTGGAAGTCAGCATGTCCGGCGAAACCATCGGCCTCATTGACGAGTTTGGCCGCAGCCGCATCCGCAACACGCCGATTTGCGAAGCCACCCTGACCGGCATGGCGGTGGGCGCGGCGGCCAGCGGCTACCGCGTCATCCTGCATATGATGATGGCCAACTTCGTCTATACCGGGTTCGACGCCATCGCCAACCAGATGGCGAAACTGCGCCTGATGACCGGCGGCCAGATCACTCTGCCGATCACCATCATGGCCGGCTATGGCGGCGGCCGCTCGATCGCGGCGCAGCATTCGGACACGCCTTATCCGCTGCTGATGAATTTGGGCGGGCTTAATGTGGCGGTGCCGTCCAACGCCGGCGATGCCAAGGGCCTGTTGAAGACCGCCATCCGCAGCGACGATCCGGCCTTTTTCCTGGTGCCCGGCGGGCGCGGCGGCGAAATCGGCGAGGTGCCGGACGGCGATTACCAGATTCCCTTCGGCGCCGCATCGGTGCGCGCCGAGGGCGATGCCGCGACCATCGTCGCCATCGGCGCCATGGTGCGCCACGCCATCGAAGCCGCCGGGGAATTGGCCGAAGCCGGCACAAATTGCGAAGTCATCGATTGCCGGACCCTGGTGCCGCTCGACGAGGATGCGATCATCAAATCGGTGGCCAAGACCGGCCGCCTGGTGGTGGTCGACGAGGCCCGCGACCGCTGTAGCGCCGCCAGCTATATTTCGGCGCTGGTGGCCGACAAGGGGTTTAGCCACCTGAAGGCGCCGATCCGGCGCCTCACCGTGCCCGACACGGCCATGCCCTACGCCCCGGATGCCGAAGCCGAGCTGCTGCCCAACCCGGAACGCATCGTCGCCGCAGTGGGCGATTTGGTGGGGCCATGAAGCTGAACTTGAAACTGGTGCGCATCGGCATGAACATGGAGGACGCCACCATCGTCAAATGGCATAAGGAGCTCGGCGAACGGTTCGAGGTTGGCGACGCCATCTACGAGATCGAGACCGAAAAAGTGACGCAGGAGGTGGAGGCCACGCAGGGCGGACGCTTAAGCGAAATTCGCGTGCCCGAGGGCGAGGTGGCGGCGGTCGGCGATGTCATCTGCGTTGTCGAACTGGACGAGAGCTGACCGGGGGAAGGCGCGATGGCTGCATTCAAAACCAACAAGATCGATCATACCGGCGTCACCGTTTCCGATATCGATGCCTCGCTGGCCTTTTACCGCGATGTCTTCGGCTTCGAGGTGACCGAAAAGCGCCGCCTCAAGGGCGATTTTTTCGAAACCCTGACCGGGGTCGCCGGCGCCGAGCTGGAGGTCGCCGATGTCGAGGCGCCGGGCCACCGCATTGAGCTTTTGCAATATCATATCCCGGGCCAGCGAAGGCCGTCGGAACTGCGCCCCTGCGATCCCGGCTTCGTGCATCTGGCCTTCGAGGTGGCCGATATCGATGCGGTGATCGACGCCATCCGCGCCGGCGGCTTCGAGCCGGTATCAAAGCCGCTGACCGCAAAAGCCGGCGCCCGGGCCGGCTGGCGCGCGGTCTACACCCGCGACCCCGACGGCAACGTCATCGAGTTCCTGCAGCCGCCGGGCTAACGCGGCGGCGGCGCGTCCGGGTTGGCGTGGGCGAGCAGCAGCGATTGGTCGACCGAAGCCTTCAATTCGGCAAGCCCGGCTTCCAGGCGCCGGTCCCAGTCGGCGAACAGTTCGGCGAGGACGGTGAATCCGCCGCTGCGCACATCGCCGTAGCCGCGCGCCCAGATGGCCAGCCGCGCGGTCTGTAGGGCAAGGCTGTAATCCTTGCCCGCCGCCTGGGTGACGGCGCCGAGCCATTGTTCGATGGCGGCCTGTTCCTCGGCATACTGGCTGCCGCCGGGACGCAGGAATTTGAGCGCCGCCAGGAATTTGAGGGCGGCGAAGCCGGGGGCGCTGCCGGTCGGCCAACTAATCGAGATGCCTTCGCCGGCCAGTTTTTGTTTGCCGCCGGGTACCATGCGGGCCAGCCAGGGCGGCAGGAAGCCGGTGATCTCGCCGTGGCCCGGCTTGAAGAAGTCATTGAGCTTGAGCGGCACGGCGGCGTCGATGCCGAGCTCGCCGCGAATACGGGTGATGCGGCCGGGCCGGGTCTTCAGTTGGGCGACGCGGATGACGTCCTCGAAGCTCATCCAGGCGGCGAGGCGGGATGCGGTTTCGGATGTGAGGGCGCCGCCGGCATCGCTGTCGAGATCACGCACCGGGGCCAGCCGCGCAAGAAACAGGCGTGCGTAATCGGCGTTCTGGTAATCGACTAGACGCGCCAGGCAATGGCCGATCAGGAGGCGCAGCGGTTCGGCGTAGGCGGCGAGTTGATCGGCGAAGCCGTCCGGCGCCGGGTTGAAAGTTTGCGCCGTCTTCGGCTCGCTCTCACTGCCGGAAGCGCCGATGCCGATTTCAAAGCCGGCCAGGTTCTGGGCGACGGCGACGCCTTTGTTGCTGATCGCGGCGCGGAAATCATCAGCGCCGATCGGCAGGATGCCGGAACCGGCGATGGCGCCCAAGAGAATGGCGTTGGCCTGATTGGCAGCGCCGTCCGATAGGGTGCGCATCGGCAGGGCCAGCAGCTTGCCGGAAGCATTTTCCAGCGCCTCCAGGACCGGAGCGGTCGGGATCGTACCGTCGCCGGCGGCGACTTTTTCGGCGGTCGAATAGATGCGCTCGGTGGCGGTGATCACGGTGGTGCGCCGGGTCACGTAACCCCGGTCCAGGGCCCGGCCCGCCTCGGTCGGTTCCAGCGCCGCCATCAGATCGACATCGTCGGCGGCCGGGAACAGGGAAAACAGCGGCGCCGCCGGCGGGTTCTTGTCGGCGAACAGCTCGAAATAGTAGCTGGTGGCGCCGGTGCGCTGGGCGACGCCGGGGGTCGAGGTGGCCTGCGCCGGATAGCCGGCGATGCGCGCCGCTTCGGTCAGCCAGTCGGCGAGTACGCCGCCGCCCTGGCCGCCGAGGGCGCCGATCATGACGCCGAGGGGGCGGTCGCCGCTCATGACGCCCCCAGCATGGCCAAGAGGCCGCGGTTGATACATGAAGCAAAGGCGCGCAAGGGGCCGGGATTGACCATCCCCTCGGCCCGATAGAAGGACGGGCAAAGCCGCGCCGCGTGGGTAACCTCGCCGCAATGGCCGCAGGCGACGCAGGTGTCTTCGACATGGGCGATCGGCGTTTCCTTCAATGGATCAGGGCTCGGCCGGAGGCTGAGGGAAGGGCAGCCCGAGAGCCGCATGCAGGAATGATCGCCGGTGCAGACTTCCGCGTCGACGCCGAATTTTTCTTCGGCCACGGTGGCGCCGGCCTTCAGGGCTTCGGCCTTTTGCGACCGCTTGCGCCGCTGCTGGGCGAGCATGCATTCGTTGTTGGAAAGGATCACGCGGAGACCCTGGCCGCGCGCATCCAGGGCCTTTCGGAGCGCGGCGATGGTTTCCGGCAGATCGTAGGAATCGACCCGCTCGATCCAGGTAACGCCGAGGCCACGGAGGCTGCTTTCGATGCTGATCCCCGATTGCACGCCCTTGGGTGTCACGCCCGATGACGGAACCCGATGCTGGCCGGTGGCCGAGGCATAGCCGTTGTCGAGGATGATCAGCACGGTATCGTAGCGGTTCCATTGCGCGTTGATGGCGCCGGTGGTGAGGCCATTGTGCCAATAGCCGCCGTCACCCATCACCGCGATGGTCGGCTGGCCGAGGACCGGTCCGACGGCGCCGCCGCTGGCCAGGCTAAGCCCGTAGCCGAGCACCGTGTTGCCGACATGGAACGGCGCCAGCGCGCCAAACAGGTTGCAGCCGATATCCATGGAGACATGCATCGGCCCGCGCTCGCGCACTAGCAATTTGAGGGCGGCGAAGACCGGGCGCTCCGGGCAGCCGGTGCAGAATGACGGCGGCCGCGGCGGCAACGGTTCGGGCATGGCGTCGGCGAGGCAGGCGCGGGCCTGGTCGCGGGCATTGTCGATGGATTTGACGTTGGCGGCGGCGGCGGCGCGCATCTGCCCCGGCGCCGCATCGGCGAGGTAGGCGGCGAGGCCGCCGCGCACCACGTCGGTGACATATTCGCCGGCCATCGGCAGCAGGTCCTTGCCGTGCACCAGGCAATCGATGCGGTTGGCATGGGCGATCTGGGCAATCTGGCTTTCGATCAGGTTGGGGCTGCCTTCCTCGATCACCAGCACAGAGTCCTTGTCCGCCATGAACTCCTGAATTTCCTCGGGCACCAGCGGATGGATAACGTTGAGCACCAGCATCGGCACATCGGAATTTCCGAAACCGTCAGCGGCGCCCAATTGCCTCAGCGCGCGGGCCACCATGCCGTGCGTGCCGCCCTGGGTGATGATGCCGTAACGGCCGCCATCGCCGGCGAAAACCTCGTTGATGCCGTGCTCGCGGATGAAGCGCCGCACCGCCGGCAGGCGCTTGGCGAATTTGTCCGCTTCGTGCTCGTAGCTGGCCGGCGGCAGCACGATCTTGGACACGTCGTAGCGGGGCTCGGGCACCGGATTGTTGAGATTATATTGCGGCGTCTTGTTGTCCTTGGCGATGAACGAGCCGGTCATGTGGCAGGCGCGAATGCGCAATGTTAGGAACACCGGCAGGTTGGAAACCTCCGACATCTCGAACGCCTGCTCGGTCATCGCCACCAGCTTGGTCATTTCGTAGCGGGGATCGATCAGCGGCAGCGACGATTTCATCGCGAAGGAATGGGTGCGCTCCTGCATGATCGAGGAGCCTTCGCCGTAATCCTCACCGATGATCATTAGCGCGCCGCCGGTCACCCCGGTGGATGCAAGATTGGCGATGGCGTCGGAAGCGACGTTGGTGCCGACCACCGATTTCCAGGTGACGGCGCCGCGCAAGGGATAATGGATGGAGGCGCTCAACAGCGCCGCCGCCCCGGCCTCAGACGCCGATTGTTCGAACTGGATGCCGAGGGGTTCCAGGATTTCCTCGGATGCGTCGGCCAAAACATCGATCAGGTGCGACATCGGCGCGCCCGGATAGCCGCCGACATAGGCGACGCCGGCCTGAAGCAATGCCTTGGTCACGGCAAGGATGGCCTCGCCGTGGAACTCCTCGCCGGCGCCGAGTTGAAGCTTTTTCACTTCCTCGGCGAAAGAACGTTCGCCCGAGCGCTGTATCAGGCCGACCGGCGCGCTGCCGCCATCCATGTTTCCGTCTCCACGATTCGATCGGGCCGGAGACTAGCAGCCCGCGTCCCGATCAGAAAGTCAGACAAAAATTAGGGGTATTCTTGTGGCCTCTATCCGGTGCCGATGGCCGGATCATTATCGCCCGATAGGTTCGGCTCGCCGGTATACATTTGATCCTTGAAAATCGATTCCACGCGCGCTGCCGTTGCGCCGGCCCGGGCGATGCATTCGGCGACGGCGGGGCCGCTGAAATAGTTTCCGGTAATGAACAATCCCGGCACGCGGCTGTCGGCATCGAGAAGATCGGCCACGTGCTGTCCGTGGCCCAAGCGGTATTGGGGCAGGCCCCGTGGCCAATGGCGCACCCGTGCCACTTCGGGTTCGCCCGACGCTCCCAGAAGGTCGCCGAATTCGTCCCGCGCCAGCCCAACAAGATCGCGCGCCGGCAGTTCCGCCAACCCGGGCGCCCGGGCGCCGCCGAAATATGCGGCCAACGACACGCGGCCACCTGGCGCCCGCCCGGGGAACATGGTCGAACAGAATTGCGCCCCCGACATGCTCAGTCCTTCGCATTCGGGCGACAGGAATCCGAGGCCGTCGAGTGGATGCTCCACCTGGCCCCGCCGATAGCCCAGATAGACGACCGCCAGCGGCGGCGCGGCGATGGCGCCGGCGGCGGCGGCGGCAACATCATCGACACCGTCCAGCATGGCCGCCGCCACGTGCGGCTGGGTGGCGATCACCAGTGCGCGCGCCTGGACGCTGCCCGCCGCCCCCGCATCCACCTTGAACCCATTCCTTGAACGGTGGATACGGCGCACCGTAACGCCCGTTTTCACGGCATCACCGAGGTTCGCGGCGAGCCTAGCCGGCAGGGTGCCGATGCCGTTCCGCCACGAAAAAAGGCGGCTCGAAGGCATCTTGGCGCCCTTGCGGCGGCGCTTGATAAGACCGACGGCGATGGAGCCATGGGTTTGCTCCAGCTGGGTCAGTTTGGGGAACCCGGCGGTGACGGACAATTGGTCGGCGCGGCCCGCATAGATACCGGCGACCAGCGGATCGATCACCTTTTCCGTGAACTCCTTGCCGAACCGGCGGCCCGAGAACTCGGCGATGCTTTCTTCGCCGGCGCCGCGGTAACGGGGCACGGCAAATTCCATCATCAGCCTGAGCCGGCCCTTCAATGACAAATAGTCGGAGGCCAGGAACCCCAAAGGGTGAGCCGGGATGCCTTGCAGCGATCCACCGCCGACCAGATAGCGACGCTTGACGCCATCGCCCAATTCACACTGCTCATCGGTAAGCGCCAGACGTTGCGACAGGCCCTGGGCGGCGGGCGACAGCGCATTGACCGTGCTTGGCCCGTGCTCCATCAGGTAGCCGCCGATCCGCTCGGAATGAGCGTTGCCGCCGGCGCGCGTCTGGCGCTCGAGGACGATCACATCAAGACCCCGGCAACGGAGCTCGTGGGCGGTGGCGAGGCCGGAAATGCCGGCGCCGATGACGGCGACATCGAAGGTCATGGGGCCGCTCCGCTTTGTGGCCGCGCCGGCATGGCACTGCCGAAGCGCCGCTTCGCCATTTGGCTGAGATCGTCGGCGGTCACCACGCTACGCCCCTTTGCGCGGACATAGTCTTCGGCCCGGCCGCGGATCATGCGCCGCAAGAAAGGCGGGATGCGGGCGAACCGTTCCTCGGCTTCGCGGGTCCAGCTCAAGGTGTCGCCGGTTGCCGGCAGGGGTTCGATCACGGCTTCGCCCTTGGGCGTGTAGTCACAGAGAAAATCCTCGCCCATCAATTCGCCATCGCGGGCCAGCGGGCGGGCGCGGCAGCCGCCGCAGAGTTTGCGGTATTCGCATTCGCCGCAACGTCCCTCGAGGCTGGGTTTGCGCAGTTGCTGGAACATCGGCGCGGTTTCCCAGATTTCGGCGAAGGAACGGTCGCGGACGGAGCCGGCGCTGTCTTCGATATAGGGGCAGGCGGTAACCTCACCCATCGGCGTCACCCGGCAATAGCGGCTGCCGGCCAGGCATCCGCCCGCCTCGTAGCCTTGCGCCAGGGTGATCGGCCATTCGGGGTCCAGCTCCATCGCCATGCGTTTGAAGTGGGGCGCGCACTTGGCCCGAATCAGAAGCTCCTGTTCCCGGTGCGCGGCTTCGGTGACTTGACGCAGGACATGGTCATAGACTTGCCGCGAGATATTCGTGACCTTTTCGCCGCGGCCGGTGCAGACCAGAAAAAAGACATTGAGCACCAGGGCTTCGGAGCGCTTGGCGAAATCGATCATGCCGTCCAGTTCATTGGCATTGTCGTCGGTGACCGAGAAATGAAGCTGGTAGGGAAGCCCCTCGGCGCGGCAGGCATCGATGGCGTTCATGGTCCGCGCCCAGGCCCCGGGCACGCCGCGAAAGGCGTCGTGGTAGGCGGGGTCCAGGGAATCCAGGCTGATGCCGACACCGCTGACCCCGGCTTGTTTGAGCCTGCGGACGCGTTTTGCATCCAGCGTCATGCCGTTCGAGCCGATCACCACCATCAGCTCCCGCTCGGCCGCATGGCGGGCCAATTCGTCCAGATCGGGACGCAACAGCGGCTCGCCGCCGGTCAGCACGATCATCGTTTCGCCGCCGAGCGACGCGATGTCATCGATCAGCGCTTTCAATTCATCGGTGCTCAGTTCATCCTCGGTGCCGTCGCGGCGGGTACCGGCATCCAGATAGCAGTGGGCGCAGGCCTGGTTGCAGCGGCGGGTGAGGTTAAGCGCCACCAGGAATGGCGCCGCCACCGGCTTGGCTTTTGGGGCGAGACGGTTCAACGGATCAGCCTTCCTCTTTATAGAGGTGCGGCTTGCTGTCTGAGTGGAACTCGCCGGAGCCTTTCCACGCATTGCCGGCCTTGTCGACGGCGGCGGCGGTTACGCGCTCCAGCCCGAGTTCCCGGGCGCAGCGTTCCACTTCCAACTCGACCATACCGCGGACGAAATCGGGAATCCTGGCGACTCTAGCGGCGGCGTCATCGTCCCATTCCATGGCCCGTTTCTGCTTCGCCGATCCGGCGCCCCATTCGGCATATTTCTCCCCCACAAGTTCATCGGTGATGGTTTGAACACCGTTTTTGCGGGCGAACACCTCGACCCTTTGCCGGGTCATGTCGCGCATGAAGCCTTCCGGAATTTTGGTCATGCGGGCCTCGGCCTTGGCGCTCCATTGCAATGTTGCGGGATCTTGATTTTCCTTGGCCTTCGTGGCGAAGGGGCAGGCGAAAGCCGGTTTCTCTTGCTTGCCGTCATCGATTGCCGCGGCCATGGCTTTGCGTGAGTCCGCCAAGCCGGCTTCGACGGTATCGAGGGTGATTTCCCTTGTGCCGCGTTCCGCCGCCGCCGCTTCGATGCGGGTGCGGGCGGCTTCGCGCATGCCTTCCGGAACTCTCGATAGCCGCGCCATTGCCGCCGCCGCCCAGGTAAAATCACCGTCGCCTTTGCCGCCATCGATGAACGGCGTTACATGTTCGCTGAGAACCTCGGCCGAGCCTTCCCGGCGGGCGCGTTTTTCGGCCCTCAGCCGGATGCCCGATAGCATTGCCGGTTCCACATGTTTGTCGATCAGGGCTTCGGCCTCGGCGCTCCAGGTAACGGCCTGATCCTCGGCAAGTTGATCGGTTGATATGCCGCCCGGCATCATCTGGAAGGCTACCTTTTCAACAATATCGCGGGTGATGAAGGTGTGGCCTTTTTCCTGGGCGTAGCGGATGACCGCCTTGCGCGCCATGCCCTGGACGAAATCCGGAGCGCGCGAAAGAAACTCCTCGGCCTCGGTGCTCCAGGATGTGGTTTCCTCGGCCACGACATCCATCGGCGGGGTAAAGGTATATTGCCCGAGCCAGACATGGCAGGGGGCCTGGCGCAGGATGTTTTCGGCATTGCCGCCGATGTCGAGGGACTTATCCGCATGGACCCCGGTCATGCCGGCCATCAGCAGGCTGGCGCCGGCACCCTGGGCATATTCGGTGATCACCTTGAAAGCCTTGCCGTCGAGCAGCTTGGTCGCGATTTCGATACCTTCCTCGGCGGCGATTTTCATCGCCACGTCCAGATGCGACTGATAGATTTTGGCGATGCCCTCGTCGATCAGTTCTTCGTGCAGCTGTTCCTGTTCGCGGAAGCGGAACACCTTGCCGGCTTCTTCGGAAAGGACGCCGGCGATCTTGTTGAAGGCGACATAATGGTAGTAGGGATCGTAGGCGGCGACGACGCGGATTTCGGCATCCACCCGGCGGCTGATCTGAAAAGCGCGGCGGAGAACGCCATAGGATTTGGCGGACCCGTCGATGGCGACGACGATGGGACCGTCGCCGATCGCCAAATCCGCATCCTTGATCACCAACACGTCGATGGGACTGCGCCGCACAACCCGTTCGCAGACGGTGCCGATCAGGCTCCCCGGCACGGCGCCGAGGCCGAGCGCGCCGAGGGCCAAAACGTCGAAGTCGCCGTCCTCGGCGGCATCGATGATGCGGCGGTAGTTCTTACCCTCCGGGTTCAGGCGCTGGAAGGGAACGTCGGCGTTGTTGCATTCGACTTCGGCGACATCGTGGTAGCTGTCGGTGATGATGCCCAGCCCTTGGCTGATCAAATCATCATGGACGTCCCGCTGGTACTGCATTTCCTCTTCGTCCAGGTAACGCTCGGGCAGGCCGCCTTCCATCTGGCGGAAGCGGGCATCGTGGAGGCGCGCGGCATAGGCGTGGATGCCGGTGATCTCGCCCCGGTCCCGATCCGAAGGCGCCAGCCGGAGCGCTTCGGCGAGGGCGCGGTTGGCTTGCTCGGACGCATCGAGAGCCACCAGAAACTTGGATAGCCTCGGGCTGTCGTCCGCTGCTTGGTTTGCATCGGCGCTGGCGGTCAGGGCCGCGCTCGAATGGGATGGGCTCATAAATCGCCTCCTTCTGCGAATTTGTATCGTTTTACACTGGCTGGCGGAGCCGTCACTTGACCCCTGTCAAACGGTTGGTTCATTGGCGTCCTGGCGTCTGCGGATTCCGCCGATTACGTAAAAAACCAGGCCCAGGGCCACCAAAATCAGGTAGAAGTTTTCGACCGCGACGGCGGCCCGCCAGGACAGCATGGCATCGAGGATGCCGACGAAAATCAGCACCACGCCGAACAGCCGCGGGATCACGCCCTTGCGCGTTGCCGGCCTGGTGATCCGGTTGGCGTTCATGCCCCGGGCTCCGGTCTGGCGCCGGCGGCGCGCGCCCACCAGATCAACAGTCCGGCAAGGATCAGTGCGGTCAGAATGCCGGCGATGAGCGGTTTGGCGCCGGCTTCGGGCTTCAATTGCAGCCAGTACCAGGTGGTCAGGGTGTGGCTGCGGTCCTTTTCGCCGTTGCTGCCGTCCCAGGCGGAAAAGGCGACGGGAATGAACCTTCCTTCATCGAACTGGATATCATTTTCGGCATCGCCGGTGGCGCGCGCCCGCTTCATCACCACCCGCCAGGTGCCGTCCTTGTAAATCCCCTTGGCGCTGACACCAGAGGCGCCGCGTTTGTTGACATCATCGAGGCCCCTGGCGGTCATCACCTCGGCGGCTTCCGGCGCCTTGGTGGTGCCCGATTGCCATTTCCAGAGATTGACCGGATGGGTGGCGTCGCCCCAGATGAAATAAGGTTTCTCAACCCCGTCCGACGGCGCGATGGGAAGTTGAATGGCGACGGCATCCTGGCCCATGTCCGGCTCGGCAATCTTTTGCGCGGTGGCGTCGCCCGGAATGCTTTTGCTGCGGTCGTCCCATTCGATCAAGAGGGCAATCTCGCGATCGTTATAGAGGGCGCGCGCCGAAATGGTGTCGCCCGCCGGCGTAAAGAAGCGCGGCTTGGCGATGATCTGGGGCACCAGGAAGAAGGTTGTTTTTTCGGCCCCATCCCAGGCGGCATCGCCTGGTTTCGCGGGCAGCGCGCCTTCGATGCGCGCCGCCTTGATCACCGTGTTTTCAGGCCGCACGGGGTGCCCCTTGGCGGCCAGGGAGACGACGTAGTTGGCGACGTGCCAGCGTTCCTCGATCGACAGTTTCTTTTTGCTTTTGGGATCGGCGAAGGACGGCATCTGGGTGCCGGTGATGCCGGTGGTGATACGGCGGTAAATATCCTTGGGCTGGTTCGAAACCCGGTAGGTCCAGGGCTTGGTCAGGTTGCGCGGCCAGGTGCGGGCGCCGGCGTCATCCTTCAGCCGCTTGACCGCGTCGCCGCGGCCGTCGTTGCCATGGCATTCGGAGCAGCGCTCGCCATCATGGAACAGCTTGTCGCCCTGGGCGATGCTTTCCGGCGAGGTGGCAACCTGGGTGCCGTAATCGATCTGTTCTTCCGGTTTTTCCTCCTCGATTTCGGCGAATATCTTGAGGTAGAGCACCAGATCGAGCATCTCTTGCTCGCTCAAGACGTCTTTCCAGCCGGGCATCGACGTTCCCGGCATGCCGTCCCGGATCATGCTGAGGATGTCGTCGTCGTTGGGCATCGGATCGTCGGCGCCGGTGGTCTTGAATTTATAGAGGGCCTCGGTGAAATCACGGGGCGGCGGATTGAGCCGTTTGGCGCCGGGGCCGTCGCCGTCGCCTTCTTCGCCGTGGCACATCAGGCAGCGTTTGGCATAGATCTTGGCGCCGCGTTCCTTGTCCGCCGGCGCCGCCTGGACGCCGCCCGCGAGGATCGCCAGGGAGGTCAGAGTGAGGGCGGCCAGAGTGAGGGCGGCCAGAGTGAGGGCCAATAATCTAACCATGATCGCCCCCGAAGCTGCGCGGCCGCTGGCCGGTATAATCATAGAGGAAGAGGATCACCTTCCAGATTTCCTCCTCGCTCAGGAAATCCTTCCACACCGGCATCGACGAAATCCAGGGCGCCGCCTCCTTGGGCAGGCCCGGGCCGCCGCTGGCGATGCGCCAGAACAGATAGCTTTCCTGTAACTGGGCGATGGTGCCGACGTCCTGGAAGTTGGCCGGCACCGGGTTTAGGGCTTGGGCGTAGGGGCCTTTGCCGTCCAGTTTGTCGCCGTGGCAGAAGTGGCAGTTCTGGATATAGACCGCGGCGCCTTCGCTCACCCGTTTGCGGAATTCGTCGGGCTTGTCCTTTTCCAGATGGCGGAAGGGGTTTTCCATTTTGATGATGTCGAAGCTCTTGCCATAGGCCTTGAGCGTGGTCGGCGGCGCCGGATGGATGGAGCGAAGCTCCACCGGCGCCTCGAAGCTGGGGCTCATCTTCTCGTATGCGTACCAGCCGGCGGCCAGGGGCAGGATCACGAACACGATGTTGCGGGCCAGGCGCCGCGACGGGTCTTCGACCAGGGCCTTGATCGGCGCCGCCAGTTGCCGCGCGCCGGCGTCGGTGAAGGTGAACACCATGAAGACGCCGGCGACGACGAAGAACATGTACATGGCGAGAAGGCTCGACGGTATGACCTGTTCCAGGATCACGTCGAACACGACGATGAAACCGAAATAGACGACGGCGAGGACCAGGACGGCTTGCAGGAGTTTGGGGATTCTCATGACGCCCGCTCCTATTTCAAACCGGCCAGGTAATCGACCAGCATTTCCAGTTCCTTGGCATAAAGCTGCTCGCCGTAGTCGCCGGGCATCAGATCGGGCTCGAAGCCCTCCGTAATCTCGGCGTCGGGGGCGAGGATCGAGCGGCGGATGTGGGCCTTGTCCCGAAGCCCGCCCAGCCTCCTCAAATCCGGGCCCTGATCGCCCTCTTCCCCGGCCACCTTGTGGCAGGCGCCGCAGCTCATTTCCTCGAGGATCTCGGCAACCGTCGCGAAGGGTTTGCGGCCCTCGCCGTCCTCCTCCTCCGCCGCCGCCTGGCCGGCGTCCTTGGGAATTTCCACGGTCACCTCGGTACCGCCCAAATCCTGGAGATAGGCGATCACCGCGGCGATCTCGGCATCGTTCATGCGGATCGATCCGGCCGATACATCGGGCATCGGGCTGACCGCATCGCCGCTGCCCTTCTTGCCGAAGCCGGCGACCACGAAAGCCGACGGCTCGATCATCGATTCGCGTAAGTAGCTCTCGGCGTCCGCCGCTTCGCCCTTGTAGCGGGGGTCCTTGAGGCGGGCCGGCGCCACCGTTGCCGATTTTTCCAAGAGCGGCGCGCGCCCGCCGACGGCGTTGTGGCAGAGGGGGCAGGTGCCCTTGCCCTTGTAGATTTTCTCGCCGAGGGCGATGAACTGGGTCATGGTCATCGAGGAAAGGTCCAGCTTCTCCTCGACCGGCGGCGGCGCCGGCTCGATGCGGGGGACGCCGTAATTGGAATATCCGGCGAAGAAGCCGATGACCAGAAGGCTGAAGAAGGCGACTTTGAGGAAATTCTTCATCTTAAGCGCCCCCCGCCCAATAGCCTTTCGGATCGGACCTGCGGGCCGAAATCTGGCTCAACCAGAAAACGAAGATCACGCTGGCAAGGAACATGACCGCGCCCACCGACACCACGTTGGCGGCGAAGCCCATGGTCGGGGTGAAGGCATCGGCGGACGCATCGCGCATGATATCCTTGACGTGCCAATGCTGGCGGATGCCGGAGCGGATATAACCCATCAGCCCCATCAGCCAGGTGAACGACACCGCCAGCAGGAAGAGGGCGTATTGGGAGCGTTCCGGCACGCGCCCCCATTTGAGCGGCGCCACTTCGCCGGCGCCCCGGTACATGAAGGCATCGATGATCAGGCTAACGGCGATGATCAACAGGGTCGTCACCACCTGCGGAATCGAGGCGGCGATTTTGTAAACGGTGTTGGTGAAATAGCCGTAATAGATACCAAGGATGAAGATATTGACGATACCGGCGGTGAACAGCGCCAATTGCGCGGCGTTGCCGGCCTTGACCCAGGAGACGGATGCCACCTTGTTGGCGCGCCGGTAAAAAAGAAAGCTGACGAAGGTCGCCAGGATCATCAAATTCACCGCCGTATTCTTGGCCGGCATTATCCCTAAGGGGCCGATATATTTATGGTACGGCCCGCCCAGGGCCTTCAATTCCTCGTTGGTGAGCACCAATGTGTGCGGCGTGAACCAGACCAGGAACGCCGCCACCAGGACGATGGCGATATATTTGACATAACCGTTGTAGCGGACGGCGCCGTCGCTGCGCCCCATGCAGCACCAGAGGTAATAATTGGCCGACAGAAAGAGGGCGCCGATGAGCACCGCCTGGATGATGAACAGCCAGGCGAAGATGCCGCCCATCAGGGTAATGCCCATCTGCTGCGAGAAGGCGTAAATTTCGGTGGTCAGGTAATAGCCGGCGAAGGGCAGCGGCAGGAGCGCGGCAATGGCGATGAAATTGGCGGTGTAGCCCATCCAGTCATAGTGCGCCTTCTCGTCCTCGCGCGCCGCCGACAGGAACCGGAACGCCGCATAGGCGCCGACCACGGAGCCGCCGAAGGCGACATTGGCGACCACCCGGTGCAGGTTGATCGGGTTCCACAGATGGTTCTGGATGGCCGGCCAGATATCGCCGCCGAAAACACCGGCGGCATCGACGCCGCCCGGGCTCATCATGAAGGTCAGCCAGGAATTGGCGAGGAACATGAGCAGCGTGCCGGCGGCGTTGAGCAACAAACCGATGGTCAGATGCACCCATTTGCGGTTGCCGCCCTGAAGCCAGTGCCAGCCGTAATAATAAAGATAGAGAAAGGCGCTTTCGGCGAAGAACAGCAGCGCGTAATAGAACATGCTGTCCTTGAATATGGTGACCAGATAGCCCCAGAGATGGGGATAGAAAATGACCAGGCAAAAGACCAGCAGCCCGCCCAGGATCGCCGTCAATGAATAGGCGGTGATCGAAACCTTGATGAACTCGTAGGCCATGTCGTCATAGCGCTGGTCCCGGGTCTTCATGCCGATGGCTTCGATGATGAAGACGAAGATCGGCACGGCGAGGACAAAGGCGGCNAACCAGAGATGCATCTGTGCCGCCAGCCAGACGGCGATGCGTGCATTGACGCCGCGGACGGTCGGATAATCGGCTTTCGTTAATTGCGGAGCGGGCCCGTAGGGGGATGCGGCCCCGGCTTCGGCAGTCCCGGTTTCGGCCCCGGCTTCGGCGGCGTATGCGACGCCGGCGGGATCGGCGGCCAGCAACAATAGCGCCGCCAGCAACAGCGCCGCCCCGGCGATCCAAATATTTCTCCCCCCCTGCATGCGTTTTATCTCCCTATCGGTTTTCCATCACGGGTGAAAGAAAAGGCCCATGCCCTGAAGATTCATGAGCCCCCAATCGAGAGCGAACATGCCAGCCGCCGCGATCACAAGCGCAACGACAAACGGAACCGTATAACCTTGCATTGCCGCCATCCCCCTCAGAACAGAAGCCACCAGAACAGCGCCACCAGCCCGATCGCGACCGCCGTGAACAGCAGCGGCCCGGCCCAGGAATAAGGGGTTTTCACTTCCCCCTTCGATTGCGCGTCGCCGTTCATCCGCCGGCCCCCCGTTGATCGCCGGCCAGCGGCGGTCTAAGCTGCCGCCGCCACATCGCCGCCGAGCCGCCCGCCATGAAGCTTCTCCGCAAACCCCGTCCAGCCGATATCGTCATCGCCGTCGGCGCTTTGGTGAACCTGGTGGTCATCGTGCTGATACTCGTCTACTTCGTCTTTTAAGACCCTTAACCGGGTTTGCCCTTGCAGTTGCAGAACTTGCGCATCAGCTTCACCAAGCCGTCCACATCCTTATCGCTCAAGGTCTTGCCCCAGGGCGGCATCAGCGGCGATTTGCTGGCCGACGGGCCGCCATCCATGACGATGCCGCGGATATCGTTGTCGCTGAGCTTGTTCATTTCGGCGGTGTTGGTGAAATCCCGGGGCGTCACCGGAAAATCCTTGGTCACGTTGGGACCGGTCCCCTTGCCGCTCAGCCCATGGCACTGAGCGCAATAAAATTTGTACAGCTGCTCCGTTTCGGCGGCTTTGGCGCCGGAAATAGAGTCGGTGGCCCACAGCAGGACCGGAAGGAAAAGGGCGCTGAGTAAGTATTTTTTGGTCGTCCGGATCATCGCTCTCATGCCTCCCTTATTTCAGCGTCGCAACATAGGTGGCGACGTTCTTGATGTCCTTCGCCTTCAAGATGTCGGCGAAGGTGGGCATCGGCTTGAACGGCTTGAAGTGGGTCGGGTTCTTCAAATAGGCAAAGATCCAATCGGGATTCAGGCGCTTGGAGGCGCCGACCAGGGTCGGGCCGCTGATGCCGCCCGAAACCTTGCCCTTCCTGCCGGCCGAGCGATGGCAGCCGGTGCATGGCATTTTTTTGGTGAATACCTGCCGACCCTTGAGGCTTTTCTTGGGCTTGATCTTGCCAGCCTTGACCTCGTTCGTGGTCAGTCTCATCAGAAAATCGGCGACGTTTTTGGCATCGGCGCCGGCCAGTTTGGGATGATCGCCCTTGTTTTTTTCGGTCAGCGAATTGTAGGCCAGGGCCCTGATCGGCGCCGGCTTGGCGAGCCAGCCTTCGAGCCAGGGTCGCTGGAACTTGGAGCCCGCATACCAAAGCTCCGGCCCCTTTTTCGCCAATTGATCGGCGATGGATTTTTCCCTCGCCGGGCCGTCGGTATAGTGACAGGCATTGCACTTTTGCCCCTCGAACGTCTTTTTGCCGTCCGCCGGACTGGCCCAGGCCGGCGATGCCGCCGCAAATGCGATCGCCATTCCAAGGATCATCGTGAATACCAATTTCATCATTAATCTCCTCAAATCAAATGCAAATGGCGCCGCCGCCGGTCAGGCCGTCTCCGCCGGTGCGTTCCGTACTTTGCGCCTGAGCCAGAAGCCGAGCCCGCCGGTAATCAGCACCGCCAGGATGGCGTATAAATAAACCCGTACCGGCGTCGGCGCTTCGAGAAACACGTAATGCCAGGTCGAGAGGCTCATGATCAAGCCGTGCTCGCCGTTTGAGCCGTCCCAGGCATTGAGCGACATCGGGATGAAGCGGCCCGGCGCAAATTGCACGTCGCCGCGGTCGGGCGTCGTCAGCGGGCGTTTCATGACCACGCGCCAGCGGCCTTGCACCCATTCGGCCTTGGATAGCACCTGCTGCTGATTGTCTGCCTGGACCCGGGCCGGCTGCTTCCAGCCGCGGGCGCCGGCATCATCGACGGCGCGCTTGCCGCCGGCATCGGCGTCGGCTTTCCAAATCCACAAATTGACCGGATTGGACGAACCGCCCCGGTAGAAATGGGGCTTCTTGGTTCCGGTGGTTTCCTTGGAAGGGAATTGCAAGGCAATGGAATCGCGGAATGTTTCCAGCTTCCTCGGTATCATGCCATCACCTGCAATGTAGGAATTGTAGGCCCCCACCTTGGCAATTTCCTTGGGCTTGAATGCCTGATCATCTTTATGCGTGGTGTCCTTGAATGGATCGTCCCATTCAAGGAGGAAGGCGATATCGGTATCGTTGAAGGCGGCGCGGATGGTGACCAGTTCGATGGATGGGTTCTGCCAGCGGGGCGGGGCGATCACCTGGCCGGTGAGGCGCACGTCCATGGGCGCCGCCAGTTTCCACTCGGGCGCATTAGGCCCGGCGGGTACCGCGCCGGCAACTTTAAGCGCCTTCAGCACCTGGTGGCTGGTCAGCTTGTGCTGCAAGGATTTGATGTAATTGGCCAGGCTCCACCGGTCTTCCTCGTTCAGCGCCTTGACGAAGGACGGCATTGGCGTGCCGCTGATGCCCGTCGAAAAGCGCATATAGATGTCCTGGACCCGGTCGCCGGCCTTGATCTTCCAGGGATGGGTCAGGTTGCGGATACGGATCGGAAAGCCCCAGTCGTCTTTGCGGTCGAAGGATTTCTGGCCGTCGCCGCGGCCGAGGCGGCCATGGCATTCCCAGCATTTTGCCCGCTCGAACACCTTCTTGCCCTTGGCGATGGTCGCCTCGTTGAATGGCGCGCCCGAAGCCGGCAGCTTGACCACCTTGCCGGTCTTGACCGGGTCCAGTTCCTCATCATCGAATTCCTGGGCAAAGGTCTTGATGTAGGAAATTACCTGCCAGCGCTGCTCCTCGCTGAGACCGTTCTTGATCACCTGACCGTCGAAGGCCTGCATGCCGGTGCCCTTGAGGCCGCGGCTGACGGTGCGGAACAGATCCGTGTCGGTGGGCAGTTCGCCCGACTCGGTGGTGCGGAACTTGAAGGTGCCGAGGGTGAAATCGCGGGGGCGTGGATCCATGTACTCGGCCGCCGGCCCGTTGCCGTCGCNCAGCAGGCCGTGGCAGAAACTGCATCGCCGGATATAAATATCAAGGCCCTTGCCGACAAATTCTTCTGTCGCCTCGGGCATCGGCTTGGAAGGCGTATCGGCGGCCCGGGCAGCCGGCATAAGGGCGGTGGCCACAAGGAGCCCAGTGATCAGGATTATCGATGTCCGCATTCCCGTCATCATTCGGATTCCGGTATGCGCGGCGTTTTTTCCGCCAGATTGTATTCGGCAAGGATGATTTTCCAGCGCTCTTCCTCGCTCAGGTTCAGTTTCCATTCGGGCATCGCCGAATCCCAGGGCGTCGCTTCCGTCGGCAGGCCGGGCCCGCCGTTGGCCACCCGCCAGAAGGTGTAGCCCTCGACGATGGTTTCGATGGTGCCGTTGTCGGTGAAATTGATGGGGCGCAGCTTGAAGCCGTCGGCCATCGGCCCGTCGCCGGCGACACTGTCGCCGTGGCAGGGGCGGCAATTCATGGCGTAAAGCGCCCGGCCTTCGAACAGATTAACCTCATGCAGCGCCGCCTTGGCGGTCTCTTTGCTCACCTTGCCGGCCTCGATCTCGGCGAGCAATTTCTTGACCGGCGGAAAGGGCAGGAATTCGAGAAGATGATCGGGATCGGTTTCCTTGGACCAGGCCTCGATATCGCTTTTCACCTGGGGGATAAACGCGACCTCGTTCTTCATCGCCTGATCGATAAAGGACTGGATAGTCGCGTCGTTCGGATTTTCGATGGGATTCTTCAGCTTCTCGAAACTCACCGGAAAATTGGAAGACGGGTGCTGGATGCGCAGGCTGGACGGAAGTTCCACCTTCGGCACCGTCATCTCATAAACCTGCCAGCCTAAACCCAAGGGAACCGCGACCAGCACCGTCCAGGCGAGCGATTCGGTGTAACCGCCGCGCAGCAGCTTCTTGATGGGGTCCAGGAATTCACGCAGATATTCATCGGAAAAGGTGATCAGCAGGAACAAAGCCACCACCGTCAGCCCCATATAGATGAACATCAGCGTTCCCGGCACGGTCAGCGGGAAGGGCAGGGTCGTCAATTGGCGTGATGCCNCTGGAATCCCCCATTTGACCAGCGCATAGACCACCAGAATGGTGAGGACCACGGACCAGAATTTGTTGATTTTCAATCCGTTCATCGCCGCCTATTCCTTCTTCTCATCGTTTTTCGTGCCTTTCTGGAGAAGGAGATAGGAGAGAACGTCCTGGTAGTCCTTGACCGAAATTTCAGACGGCAGGTCTTCGGGCATGACGCTGGTGAGTTTGTCCTGGTTCAACTCCTTGATGTCGCCTTTCTTGAGGGTCACCACATCGCCGTCCTTGGTGGTGATATCGACCTCATCGCCTTCTTCCCGGGTCTTGAGGCCGACGGTCTTGCGCCCGCGCTTGTTGATGGCGACGTAGGTTTCGAAGCCGGGCGTGATCTTGGCGGCTGGCCTGAGGATGGATTCGGTGATGGATTTCAGCCCGGTTTTGCCGATGGCGGATAGATCAGGTCCGACTTCGCCTGGTTTGCCGTCGAGGGAGTGACAATCGGCACAGTTGTCATCATAGACAACCTTGCCGTTTTCCGGATCGCCGCCGCCGGCCTGGGACGCCACCACGATCTTGGCGTAAAAGGCCTTGCTGATGTCCGAGGGCTCGTTGATGCTCTTGGCATCAAACTCGCCGCCCTGGGCCTGGAGGTAGGCAACCACCGCCTTGATCTCATCAAGGGAGAGGGAAATCGGCGGCGCGAAAACGACGGCCATTTCGTTCTTGTAGCCTTCGACCACATAGGCGCCGGGATCGGCCAGACTTTCCACCAGGTAATCCTCAAGGGTGAATGTCTTGCCAGTTTTCTGGCTGCGTTCCTTGGCCCGTTCGATGGCGCGCGGCCCCATGGGCTGGGGAAATTTGGCGCCGAACTGTCCGTGGTTGGGGCCGCGCACGGCGCTGCCCCGGTCGCCGACGCTGTGACAGGTGAAGCATCTGCCCTTGCCCCAATAGATGGTTTCACCGCCTTCCGGCGTAACTTCGACCTTGCCCGCCACGACAGCCTTTTTTTCCCCGCCGGTCAGATCGGTGACGGATTTGCCGATCCACAGAAAGGTGCCAAAGACGACAAGCATGAACAGCAAAACCTGACCGGTGGATTTGGTCATTTTATTCCCCCGGCTGCTGGCTGGGGGGCAGGGGTGCTGGTGCGCCGGCTTCGGCATCCTCGTGGTCTTTAGCCTTGGTGGCCAGGCTGCCGAGCCAGAACATGAAGGCGATGCCGATCATAAACACCAGGAAGCTCAGCCCCACCATCTGGGTCATGGTGAAGTTGCTGGGCGTGAACGACCACTGGGAGGTGTCGCGCATGACGCCGAAGATGTGCCAATCGCCACGCAGGCCCGAGCGGATAAAGCCCATCAGCCCCATATTGAGGGTGATGATGAAGGTCAGCAACAGGAGGGCGTATTGGCTGCGGACGGTCATCTTGCCCCATTGCAGCGGCCCCATTTCCTTGGCGTCGCGGAACAGGTAGATGTCGATGGCGCCGACCAATATCAGGCAGCTGATCAATTGCAGGAACTGGGCGACGGCCACGTTGCGCAGGAATGGCGAGGCCTGTTCCATGACGATAAAGCCGTAAACGCCTAAGAATATTGTGACGTTGAAGGCGGTGACGGTCATATAAAGGTTCTGCGCGGCCTTGCCCCGGTCGACAAGCGCCAGCACCACGGCGATGGCCGCGACGATGCATTCGAAAACCAGGACATAACCGACGGTGTGGAAAAACTCGGCCCGGTCTGCCGGCAAATCGAGGTGCGCCGGGTCCATGGTCAGCAGCGTCACCGCGTACTGGCCGACCAGCGCGATGGCCAGGACGCCGGCGATGGGGATGACGATTTTCGGCGTCCGTCCCTGCTGGCTGATCGGGATGACATCGGCCTTGTTGCCGCGCCGGTACAGGAGGAAGGAGAAGAAGGTGGCCAGGATGATCAGGTTGATGACCGCGTTCTTGGCCGGCATCAATCCTAGGAATTTTAGCGTCGGGTGATACTGGCTGCCGCCCATTTCGCTGACCTCCTGTCCGGTCAGCGGCAGGTTGTGCGGCGTCAGCCAGACGGCGAAGGAAACCACCAGGGCAAACAATATGTATTTGATCAGCTTGTAATAGCGTTCCGATCCGGGAATCCGGGTCATGCCGCTCCATAGATAGTAATTGGAGATCAGGAACAGCGATCCGACCAGCAGCGCCTGGATGATGAAGGTCCAGGAAAAGTCGCCGCCCATCATGTTGTTGCCCATGACGGCGCTGTTGGAATAGACCTCGCGGCCCAGATAATAGCCGGCAAAGGGCAGCGGGATGAGGGCGGCGATGGCGACGAAATTGGCGATATAGCCCATCCAATCGTAATGGGCCTTTTCCTCAGCCGTCTTGGCGGCGATGAACTTGACCGCCGCGTAGGAACCCGCCACCAGGCCGCCGAACGCCAGGTTGCCGAGCATGCGGTGGATGGCGATCGGCGTCGCCAACACGTTTTCGAAGGCCACCCAGACCGAACCGACCAGCCGCCCGGCTTCGTCGACGCCGGCGGGGCTCATCATAAAGCCGGCCATCGAATTGGCGGCCTGCATGATGCCGGTGCCGACCACATTGAGCATGATGCCGATAAAGATGTGGGACGATTTCGCGTCCTTGACGATGTATAGACCTACCGCTGTCGGCAGCAGGTAGAGGAAGGTCATGAACGAGCGGGTATCGCCGCGCATTTCCGGCCCGATGACGCCGACGAAAAACAACACGCCGACGATAAATACAGCGATGCCGGCGGCTTTCAGGATGCTGCGCGCTGCCGGGCTGAACGGCGTTGTATCTTGCAGCCAGCCCCAGCCGTAATAATAAAGGTAAAGGGCGAAGGTTTCGGCGAAGAACAGCAACGCATAGACGAACATCACGTCCTTGAAGGTGCCCGCCATGTAGCCCATGAAGGTCGGATAGAGGGTGAATAGGGCAAAGGCGAGCATGCCGCCGAAGGCCGCCGTCGTCGCATAGGCGACGCTCAGGAGGCTGGTGAATTCATAAGCCAGTTTGTCGAAGCGCTGGTCCGACTTGCGCCAGCCGACGATTTCGATGATCACCGCGAACAGCGGCACGCCGAGGACGAAGGCGCCGAAAAAGAGGTGCATCTGCGCCAGGAACCAGACCACCTTGCGTGAATCGAGGCCCAGTATCTGGCGATATTCGTTGGCTTCCTGGGCGAACGCGGGGCTTGCGGCAAAGGCAACAAGCAGCATTGCCGCCACGGTCAGGGCCGCCGAAGCTTTCAGCCGGCGCGCAAGTTTTGGAATTGCGGTCAATATGGCCCCCGCTGCATGCAAGCTACTTGGCGGAGAACTTGAAATCGGCCTTGGTCTTGCCGCCCGCCTTGACGGTCAGTTTGGTCTTTTTCACGCCGAGGGTCGGGTGCCAAGCCTTGATGGTGTATTTGCCGGGCGGCACGTCATCCAACGTGAAGCTACCGTCATCGCCAACCAACGCGGCGTAGGGGTGCACCGGCGCCAGCATGAACCCGAACATAAAATTGTGGGCTTCGCAATTGATCGAGATATAAGGCGAACGCCGGGGTTTTAGGACCTGGCTGATATCGCCGGGATCGGGCTGGCCGAAATTGAACATGGTACGCTTGACCAGACGCTTCTTTTCGACACCGATCATTTCGCGCGTGTTGATATTATGCAGCACCCCCTTATCCGAATTGCGGATGGTGATGGGGCCGGGCCGCACCACTTGCGCCCATGGCCGGAAGCGGCAGCCTTTCTGGTTGATCAGGTAGTTGCCGCCTTTCGGCTTGCCCCATTTCTTGCCGGTTTTGATTTTATCGATGAAAACGAAGGTGCCGCGCAGGGCGCCGCCCTTAATATCGATCCAAACCACTTCGCGTTCGCCGGTGCCGCAAACATCGGGGTTCTTGGTGATCAGGATTTTCTCGACCGCACCGGCGGGCGCGGCGCCTGAAAACGAAACCTTGCCGCTGATGCTGGCGCCATTATTGACCGCCACCTCTTTGTATTTCTTGGCGGCATCCGCATCGGCCGGCATCAGTACGGCAAGCGATCCGATGGCAAGCATCGAAGTGATGGTTCTAATAGTATGTGCCGTACCCATGCGCATGGTTTCGTTCCTTTCTCACATTATAAAAATTCAAAATTAGGGAGCCCACCGACGGTCTTCCTTGATCTAGGTCATGTTGAGCTCTGCAATTGCCTCCAGAACGATCACGCGTTCGTGAACGCGATCCTTGTCCCTTAGCACATCGGCGAACCATGCGTTCGCCGCGGGAATATCCAGGCCCCTCAGCAGCCGGGCGGCATCGCGCCGGTCGAGCCCGTTGCCGGCGAAGGTAAATTCGATCAAGCGCTCCAATGCCTTGGCCCCTAGGCATTGGGCCAAAGCGCCGGCGGCGGCGAGCCGGACTGCCCGTTCCGGATCACCGAGAAAATCTTCGAAAGCGACGCCGCCTCCGCCCAGCCGGGCGAGGGCATTGATCGCCTCGGCGCGGACGAAGCTGTCTTTGTCCCGCAACAGGCCAGTCAGAAATTTCGGGATCTCGTCATCGGTGGTGAAGCCCAGGGCGCGCACCGCCAGATGCCGGCACGCCCGGTCTCCGTCGGTAACCGCCCGCGTCAATTCCGGGTAGGCTTCGGCCGGAAGCCCGCCCAGCATTTCTCCGATACGGGCCAGAGAATCGGCGGCCGCCTGACGCAGCGGCTCGTCGCCGCCTGAAAGCGCCGCGGCCAAGGCGGATGCCAGCGCCCGAGCCACATCGGCCTCCGCGACATCGCCAAGAATCCGGGCGGCGGCGCGGGGCAAATCGAGATGCGCCGGAGGGGCGTCGCTAAGTTTGGCCCGGCCCTTGCGCGGTGTCTGCTTGGCTAGTGCCAGATATTCCATATCGGCCTGGGTCAGACGAACCCGGTTTTTCCTGGTGTCGCCCAGCTCGGCGCGGGCATCGCCGGCGCCCATAATGGCTTGCCAACTGGATGTGGGATAGGCCTCGGGGTCCTCGGTTTCGCCGATGACAGATTCGTCTGCTTCGCTGTCGGCCGTGGTGGTGATAGTGGGCTCGGTTGGCGGAGGCGCCGGTATCAGTTCGCCGGCCAGCGCCGCCAGCAGGTTCGCACCAGCCGCGTCGGGCCAATTTTCGCCGCTGGCAATGTGCCCCAGCGCCGCCAGGGCGGCCAAGCGGATTTCACGTTCGGCGTCGGTCAAGGCCGCCGCAAGCGCGGTGATCGCCTGGCTGCTGGCGATATCGCCCAATTCCTTCAGCGCGGCGAGGCGCACCGCCAACGGCCGGGCACCATCGTTCAGGATTTTGGTTAACTTGTCGGCCGCGTCCGCGCCCTCGATCACCGTTAACGCTGCCGCCGCGGCGCACGCCGCTTCCTCGCCGCCGCCTTGCAGCCTGGCTTCGATCCAGGCGGTAAATTCCGCCGTTATTTCATCATTGGGTCGGTTGACGATGCCGGCCATCGCCGCCGCCTGTACCGCCTCGGCCGGGTCATCCATCAAGGCACGGATAGTTTCGCTGGAGAGACGGCCGCAGTGCCGCGCGGCGTGGGCGCGCAGATCCGGGTCCGGGTCGCCAAGCAGGCTGACCGGCAAGGCGTCGTTTGGGTTTCGGTCGACGAGCGCGCGCGCCGCGGCCAGCCGCACCTCGGCGGAATCATCGGCAAGCGCTCCTAATACCGCGCTTCGGGCCGCGGCGTTATCCAGGCCGGCGAGAGCGACAGCGGCGCGGCGGCGGCGGCGGACATCGCCACCCTCAAGAAACCGGACGAGAGCGCCGATCCCGGCATCTCCCATTCGGGCGAGCACTGGAAATGCCGTCTCGGTCAAATCCTGACCGTCCGAATCTTCTATGGCTTCGATGATCGCCGGAACCGCGCCGGCGGCGCCCAGTTGGCCGAGCCCCTTGATGGCGGCGATTTGCAGATCGACCCAGCTGTCCCAGCCGCCTTCATAATATTCCTCTTCATCCCAGGCGATGTCGCCGTGGTGCCAGGGCAGGAATTTTTCCAGCCAGGGCACGGCGTCCTGGTATCCCATGGCCGCCAAGGCGTGAATGGCGGCCAGTTTTACATCGCTGCAGGGATCGCCGATCAGGTTTTCGAGAAGTTGATCGGCTGCCCGTTGATCGCCGATCGAAGCCAGCGCATCGGCGGCATCGGTGCGCACGTCCGGATCTTCATCCAAAAGCGCATCGATCAGCGGCGCAACGGCCCCGGCATCCTTGATAACCCCCAAGGCTCGCGCCGCGGCACAGCGGTGAATATCGACGCCGCTGCGGAGAACCTTGCCGATGGCGCCCACGATATTGCCGCCATCGGAAGGGTCAGGATCGTACGATGGATCGGGCGCCGGCTCTACAGCGCCCGCCTTCACTTGGTTTAGCATTCAGTCCACCGAGCCTTATATAATGTCCCGGGGCGCGAAGGACATGGACCGGAAGCTGTTCTTGTAGGGCGATACCCCGATCTTTTTCAGCTTCGCGGTTCCCATCTTGTAGTTGTAGTTGCCGCTGATCCAATCGACGACGCGCCCTTCCAGCGCGTTGGCCGGCTGGCTGGTATGTAGGAAATCCATGTAGATCAGCCCCTTCTTGATGTGGCGCGTGACCATGGCGACACCGGTGACCGCGGCCCGGGTCAGTTCCACGTTTCCGGCCTTCATCTGGCCGGAGAAACTGTAGTCGGAACCTTCGACGCCAAGCGTGGTTTCCTTCAGGCTGGGCACCCGGTCCGAATAGACCATCACCACATCGCCCGATTCGATGCCGCGTTTTTTTGCGTCATCGGGATGGATTTCCACATAGTTGTCCGGCCATCTTTGCACGATGTAGGGCCGGCGCCGGTCGTCGAAGCCCGATTGCCAGCGCTCATTGGTGCGCCCGGACGAACACCATAGCTCGTCGCCCTTGGGCTTCATCCATTCCCAATAGTCTGAAAACAACGACCATGGCGATTTCTGGAGGTTGCACTTTCCGGTCTGACTGTTGAAATGGGTCAGCTTCTTGTTGAACACGTTGGCGCCCTGCGGGCCCAACTCGTCCAGTTGCAGGGTCGTATCGTGCAGCCGCTTGGTGCCCTTCAGCTTGCCGTCCTCGGACATGAAGACCGGCCCCTGGATGCCGTTGGTGCCAAACTCGCCCAGCTTCCGGTGCAGGGTCTTGCCCTCGCGCTTGGCGGCAACCTTGATCATATGAAAATCCTTGCGGCTGCCGCGCGAGAAGCGTGATGCTTCCTCGGCCACCTCGTTGGAATTCTTCCAATCGAAACCGTCGAAGCCCATGCGTTTCGAGAGCTCGGCAATGATCCACCAGTCGGGCTTGGCCTCGCCGGGCGGATCATAAAACTTGTTATAGAGCCTCAAGCGCCGCTCGCCGTTGGCGCGCATGAAGGTTTCCTCGCCCCAGGTGGCGGCGGGGAAAACGATATCGGCGTAGCGGGCGCCGATCGGATCGACCAGGTAAATCTCCTGGTTGATCACCGCCATGCCGCCCGAATCGATCCGCTTCTTCAAGGTATCGATGATATCCTGCTTGTCGTAGGAACGGACCTGGTGCGGGTTGGCCAGCACCAGCTCGTGGAAGCGCTTGGCCAATTGCTGCGATCCGCACATGGATTGTATCCAGGTGGTGCCGATCACATGCGCCAGCCGCGTATGGCCGGATATCATATAGGTGTCCGTATCCAATGCCCGGCGGCGCCGGCCCGGCACCTTCATCGGCGATTTGTTACGCGGATATTTGCCGCCCCGCTGGCCGCCCCGCTGGTGACCGCCGGCGCGTCCGATGACCTGACCCGGCCGGCCGCCGGCGCCGACGATGATGCCGAGCGCCGAAATGGCCTGGGTGTTGCCGACATTGTTGGACCAATAAAGGCCCTTTTCGATCATCACCGAGGTCTTGGGCCGCTTGAGACCGCTGGGTTTCGCCATCCATTCGGCGGCGGTACGGATTTTCTTGGCATCGACGCCGGTAACCTTGGTGGCGTTTTCGAGCTTGAACTCGTCTTGCGAAAGCAGCCATTTCTTCCAGTCATCGAAGCCCTTGGTCTGGAACTTGCCCCAGGTGGTGCGCCATTGCCACGGCGTGTTGCGCGTGCCCTGGCCGAAACCGGAGGACGATTCCCATTTGTTGTTGACCCAGTTCTTGATCCACTCTTTGTCTTCCCAGCCGTTCTCGACGATGATGCGCGCGATGGCGTTGATCAAGAGGAGATCGGTGCCCGGATTGACGTCGAGCCAGAGCCCGCCGTTGGCTTCCGCATAGGCAACGCCAGCGGTGCGCCGAGGGAGCATAAAGATCGCCTTCTGGCCGTTCTGGATGCCGCGCATGATCCATTGGGTGAACAAAATGGTCTTCGTTTCGTATGGATCGGTGCCACAGATCATCAGCGTTTCGGCGTTCATCCAATCCTCGTAGGCGGGACCGAAATTATCGAAGCCGGCGTCCCGGAAACCGGGCGTCGACGACACATCGGACGGCGTATCATGGAAGGTGAAATTAGCGGTGTTGATGTGGCGCAAAGCAAATTTGGTAATGGCGTAAGTGTTTTCGATAAACTGATAGGAATAGGTCTTCACGCCATAGGCGTTGGCGCCGTGGTTATCGATAACATGCTTGCCAATCTCGGCGGCGACCTCGAGGGCGAAATCCCAAGGCACCGGCTGCAGGATGCCGTAGATGCGCATCAACGGACTTTTCAGCCGGTCACGGGTCGGGGTCTGCGGATTGTAGCATTTCTGCGCAATGCAGCCGCCGCGCAGGCTCGAATCACCGCCCTTGTTGACGAACTTGGCGTCCTTGTCGGGGATCACCACCACATGATGGGGCTGGCCCTTGTGCAGCACGATATTGTGCTGGTTGGGCGCCACCCAGGGACCCAAGGGGGCGACCGGGAATTTTTCGCCGAAAGCGTTCTCATTGGCCTTCGGGCCGCCCCGCTTGGAGCCGGCGACGGGCCAGCGGAAGACCTTCAGCCCGCAGGCGACGATGCAGTAATCGCATGCCGTGGTGATAACCTCGGCGCCCTTCGGCGGCAGAGGAACATTGGTTTCCGGAATGTAATATGGAGTGGTCACCGTTCGGTCCCCCTTAACCTTGAAGATTGTCGAAGCGGCCATAGATCAGGCCGAATACGGCAACGGCGTAGATGTCGTTGCCATTAAGCTCGAGAAGCACCTGCGGCAGGTTTTGATAGGCCTGGCCCGAGATCAGGATTCCATGCCGGGTCAGGTCATAGGTCGAAAGGTGCAGCGGGCAGGCGCCAAGGGACTTGGTGTCGCCCTTGTAGGTCGTCGACATGTTGCCGCCTTGATGGGTGCAGAAGTAGTTGAAGGCGACAACGTCGCGGTCCGGACCAATGCCGCCGCCGGCTTCGACACCGAGCTTGACGATCATCGATGCCGAATACTCGCCCTTATCCGGATATTGGAAATTGATCGGCTTGTCTTGCTTGAGATCGCTCAGGCGGGCGATTCGCTTTTTCGGGTAGCTGGCCACCATCGCCGGGATCTGGGCGAGGCCAGGGCCGGCGCTGACCATCACAACCGAGGTTGTTCCGGCGGCGAACAAAAACTGCCGGCGGGACATGTGACAGGCACCGCCGGGCTGTTCGATTTCCGCCACGGCGTTGTCTGGCTTTAATATTGTCTGCGTATCCATGATTTAATTCCTTGCTCCTAGCCTTGATCTGGGCCGTTCAATCCAGTGGCGCATAAGGGGAAAGTTTTGGCGTTACCATTTTGATCTCCGGTCCGCTCAAGGATTCGAGGAAGGCGACAAGGTCTTCTTTCTCTTGGTCCGAGAGTTTTAGGGGTTTCAACAGCTTCGTTTTGTTGGCGGAGAAATCATTCTTACCGCCGCCTTCATTGTAGAACTCAACAATTTCATCGAAGTCGAAGAAAGAGCCGTTGTGCATGAATGGAGCGGTATACGCTGTGTAGCGCAGAGGCGGCGTACGGAACTTACCCTTATCCCGTTTCTGTTTGGTGCGATAATAAAGACCGGCGTCCTCATTGACGGTCCGGTACATTTCCTCCGTAACACCTTTGGCGTACTGTTCGTAGCGGAACGTTATCTGTGCCATACCGTTAGTCTGCCACTCTTCCGCCGTGGGTACTCCCAGATTGTAATATTTCTGGTCGGTGAGCAGTGGACCGTTATGACATTCGATACAATTAGCCTTGCCTTGAAACAGCTTGAGACCACGCACCTGTTCGGCGGAAAGCGCTTTTTTGTCACCGCGCATATATTTGTCGAATGGCGTGTTGTCGTGAATAAGCGTCCGTTCAAAAGCAGCGATGGCTTTCCAGACATTGTTGACCCGTGGCCAACGGTCGCCAAAGACGTTGCGGAATCTTTTGACGTAGTCGGGAATGAAGGCAAGCCGCGCTTCGATCATGTCGCGTTCTCCATTTCCGGAGATGGCGCCCAAGGCCGCGGAAGGTGCTTGTGCTTCGAGCGATTTGGCCGAACCAGCCCAAAACAACTTGCCTAGATAGGCTGAGTTGATGACGGTTTGGCTGTTGCGCCAGTGGATTACGCCGGGGTAACCGCGAGAAAGCGGGTCATTAAACCCCCAACCCTGTTTTGGCGAGTGGCAATCGGCGCAGGAGACGGAAGCGTCGCCACCGATCCTGGGATCGAAAAACAACAGTTTTCCTAATTCTACCTTGGCTGCCGATTGTTTGTTGTCGGCCGGCACCGGAACGGCACCGAGGGCCGCGAGTGGTGCGTTCTTGTCCGCCAGAGCGTGCGATGAAATGAAGGCTGGTATCAAGAAGACGGATAGGATAAAGCCAGCTTTTGAAATCGATTTTGAAATTTTCATGTGCCGGCTCCTAATTCCGTTTCTTCAGCCAATCCTTGATTGGCTTGTAGTTGACGTCGATTTTATCCTTCCAGACATGCGCCGCGCTGGTCAGCGGCGTTCCCGATAGGGATTCGAGGAAGGCAACCAAGTTGGTGCGTTCTTCCTTGCTCAAACCGAGAGGCTTGATGCGCGCATCCTTGTGGGCATCGTTGCCGCCGCCGTTGTTATAGAAGGCGACCACCTCGGCCAGGGTCTTGAGCATGCCGTTATGCATGTAGGGCGCGGTGTATTTCAGCTCGCGCAGGCCCGGCGTCATGAATTTGCCGTTGTCGGAGCCGTCCGCCTTGTGGGTGCGGATGCCGGCGCCGATGTCGCGGCGGATATTCATGTAATTCTCGACGCCCAGGAATTTGGCGTAGGTAACGAAGGTCACGTGACGGCGCGGGTTACGCCAGATTTCCGGATTCTCGGGCGCGCCGATGTTATGGGGTTGATCATCGGTGAAGCGCGGACCCGAATGGCAGGCGGCGCAACCGGCCTTGCCCTTGAACAATTCGAAGCCGCGCTTGGCGGCATCGGACAGCCGGCCGGCATCGAACGGTGCGCCGCGCGAGGTCAGGGTCTTCAAATATTCCGGAATGGCTTTACGCACCGAGCCGTTGGACGGCTCGCCGTAGCCGGCTTCCTTGAACATCTTGACGTAGATCGGATCCTGTTTGATGCGCTCCTGCATCAGGCGCATGTCCATGTTCATCAGGTAGGTCTCGGTGATCATCTCGCGGGTCACGTCGTTGAGGTTGGTGCCGATGCGGCCATCGTGGAACCAGGCGGCGCGCTGGCCGGTATTGATCAGGCTCGGCGTATTGCGGAAACCGTCGCTGCCGGGATAGGCCTTGGACAGCGCCAGTCCGTCGGAGAATCCCTTCTCCGGTATATGGCAGGTGGCGCAGCTGATAGCGGCGTCGCCCGACAGGCGCTGATCGAAGAACAGGCGTTTGCCCAACGCCGCTTTCTTGGCGTTGACCTTTGCCGCCTTGACCGGACCGAATTGGGTTTCTGCCGCCAAGGCCGCGGAGGATAACACCGGGGATAAACCCACGGAAACGGCGATGAAACCGGCAACTAAAAAAGTGCCGAAATTAACACCACCGGATAGGACAATAGAGATAGGAAATCGATCTTTGACCAAGTTCTCGCCTCCCTTGTAGCTAAAGTTTACCGACCCCGCGCCTCCGATCAAACGGCGCGGCGTGGAGCAACGACACGATCAACAAAAATAAACCAACACAATTGTTAAAAATAGCAAGTTCCGTGCCATCCCGGCTTAGGCCGGGATGGCACGGAGCCCAAACCGTTCGACATCAAGACTTTATTCGAATAACCGCGGATTCTCCGAGCCCGAGGGGTGACCGGGAAATCGGTCAGATTCTATCCACTCTGGTTGGAATTTGACCAACAGGAATCCGGCGGGGCGGGTGGCGGAAACGGACCGCCCGGCGGGCGCTACCGTTAATCGGTGCCGCTTTCGTCCGGAACGTCCTCGCGCAACCTGTTGCGCAGGGTCGAGCGGGAAATTTTCAGCCGCTTAGCGGCCAAAGTCTTGTTGCCGCCGCATTCGGCGAGAACGCGGATGATGTGGCGTCGCTCGGCCTCTGCCAGCGTCAAGATTCCCGCGTTCTCCGATTCGCCGGTGGCCAGCGGGGCGCCTTCGGTCCCGGACTGGAGTTCCTTCGGAAGGTGTTCCGGGCCGATGGGGCGCGTCCCGGCGAGGATCAGCGCCCGCTCGATGACGTTGCGCAGTTCCCGGACATTGCCGGGCCAAGGATAGGCTTTCAAGAGGTCGACCGATTCCGACAGCAGATTCGTGGTGGAAAGGCTCATCATCGCCGCGGCCTCGGCGTGGAAATGCTGGGCGAGGGGCAGGATGTCGTCGCGCCTGGCGCGCAGAGGAGGGACATCGATGCTGGCCACGTTGAGACGGTAGTACAGATCCTCGCGGAAGCGGCCCTCCTGGATCATCGCCGCCAGGTTCCGGTTGGTCGCGGCGACGACGCGGACGTCCACCTTGATCTCCTTCTGTCCGCCGACCCGTCGGAACAGCTGGGTCTCCAGCACCCGCAATAGCTTGGGTTGCAAGGCCATCGACAGGTCGCCCACCTCGTCGAGAAAGAGCGTGCCGCCGTCGGCCATCTCGAACAGACCGCGGTGGCGTTCCTTGGCGTCGGTGAAGGCACCCTTCTCGTGGCCGAATATCTCGGACTCTACCAGTCCCTCGGAGATCGCCGAGCAATTGACGGTGACCTGCGGCCCGGCCGCACGCGGGCTGAATTCGTGGATCGCCTGGGCGACCCGCTCCTTGCCGGTGCCCGATTCGCCCCGGATCAGCACGGGCGTCCGCCCCGCCGCGGCGATCCGCCGCGTGACATCGATCAGGTTATTGAATTCCGGACTCGCGCCGATCAACCCGTCCATCGGACCGTCCCGCCGGGCGGTGGCACGCAGGCGCTCGACTTCGCTGCGCAACTGGCGGGTCTCGGTGGCCCGTTTCACGACGCCCCTGAGATCGTCTAAATCAAAGGGCTTGTTCAGATAATCATAGGCACCCGCCTTGAGCGCCGAGATCGCCGTGCGTACCTCGGGATAGGCGGTCATGATGACCACTGGCGTGCGGTCGTCCAGTTCGAGGATTTCGGGCAGGAGATCGAGCCCATCGGCATCGGGAAGGCGGAGGTCCAGGAGAATCAGATCGAATTTGTCATCGTAGATGAAAAACCGCGCCGAGGCCCCGTCCTCGGCTTGGCGCACCTCGTATCCGTCGCGGGAAAGGATCTCCGCCACCGTATTCCGGATCGTTGGGTCGTCATCGATAACCAGGATACTGGCGGTCATTCCTATGCGGTTCTCATCAAGGGCATGGATGGATCATCCGCGTCCCTGCCGGCGTCCTCGGCGATGGGCCACTTAACCTCGAAGCAGGCACCTCCCCACTTCGAGGACTCGGCGGTGATGTCCGCGCCGTGCTGCTCGGTAATCTTGCGGGCCATGGCCAGGCCTAACCCGGTACCATTGGGACGGGTGGTAAAAAAGCGATCGAAAATCCGGGGCAGAATGTCTTGGGGAATGCCCGGACCCGTATCCTCGACGCGGAAAATGGCCCGCGGCTTGGTCCCCGGCTGGTTCCGCTCCGCGACCGCGTTGTCCAGGCTGATGATGATCCGCCCTTCGCTGCCGATGGCATGGATGGCGTTCATCACCAGGTTGAGGATCACCTGCTTGAGTTGATTGGGATCGGCCCAGAGGACTGGCACGTCTTTCGCGCCCGGTGCGTACTCGACCTCGATGTCCTTCAAATTCGCCTCCTCGCGGGTCCACAAAAGCACATCCTCCAAGACCTCTTCAAGTTCGCAGGCGGCCGGATGCATTTCCTGCGGCGCGGAAAAGCCGTGGAAAGTGTGGAGGAAGGCGGAAAGGCGGTCAATCTCGTTCTCCACCCGCTTGAGGTAGGTGTGGGTCCGGTCGACCTCTTCCATTTCTTCGAGGAGCGCCTGGACCACCGCCTTCATGCCCGCGAGCGGGTTGCCGATCTCGTGGGCCAGCCCCATGGCCAATTCACCCATGGCGGTCATTTTCTCCATCTGGAAGATCTGCCGATCCAACTCGCGACGCTCGTCCTGGAGGCGGCGCTCCTCGCTCACGTCGCGAATAACGAAGATGTAACCTTGGATAGCATCGTCGCGCAGAACCGGCGCCAGATTGAGGGAGAAGGTCTTGTCACCCGACCGATAGGAGATCAGGCGCGGGTCGTGAAACACGGGTTCGCCGGCGAGATTTTCCCAGCCCGTCCAGTAGCTGCCGACGAATTCACCGACGAGATCGTCGACATCGGCGTCGAGAAGTCGGGTGGCGGCAGCGTTGGCGAGTTCGATCTCGCCACTCCGCTTTACATAGAGAATGCCGTCGGCGGTATTCTGAATGACCGTGGCCAGGCTCATCCGCTCGCGTTCCAGGGCCGCCGTGCGCGCCCTGACCTCGATTTCCAGGTTCTCCTTCTGCCTGTGAAGCGAGTCGTAGGACGCTTCCAGCTTTTCCGCCATCTGATTGAATCGGACGCCGAGACCCACGATCTCGTCATGACCGGTGATCACCACCCGGCTCGAGAAATTGCCGCGGGCGATTTCCTCGGTCTCATCGCTCAACAGGGTCAGCGGCCTCAGAAGGTACCCGGAAAGCAGGAAACCAGCCGCCGCCGTAACCAACAGGCTGACGGCAAGAACGCCATAGAGGATGTAGAGGCTGAACACGGCCTCGAACAGTTCCGATCGAGGATACGCCTGAACCACCGCCCACTCCTTGGATCGCGGGCTTTGTTTGGATGGAAGTGAGTTAACCTTGATCGGCGCGAAGGCGATGATCCAATCCCCCTGCTCCGCGGTTCCCGCCTCGCCGTCGAGGATGCGGCGCAAGAGTGAGCGAGAAAAGGTCGAAGCTAATTCGTCCACCGGCTTCATCTCGAAATTGCTGTAGGCTTCGGCGTCCGACGACCTGGAAATATAGAACCGGGAACGGTTGAACAGAAAGACTTTGCCCGCCCGGGCCTCGGCCATGAAGCGGAGATGATCGAGGATAACCCCGGCATGGAGGTTGATGACCAGGATCCCGCGCACCGCACCGCCGGCGACCACCGGCGTGCCGAACCGGATCACCGGTCGCTTAGGAAATTCGGGTTGGCCGTACTCGATATTCAAGTCCAGAGGCGAGACGTAGATATCGCTCGGCCCGACGGCCAGGGTATCGCGCACGTAGTATCGGCCCGATTTGTCCTGAAGCTCCACTGCCGGGACAACGTGCACATCCTCGCCGCGACGGTCGACGCGGATGACTTCCTTTCCCGCCTGGTTCAAATAGCGGACCTGATAAATGTAGGGATAGGCGCGTGCGAAGGCGGTGAAGTCCCGTTCGATCCGCGCATGCAGGTCCTGGTTCCGTTCCCGGGGGCCGCTCCCCGCAGCGGCCAGCTCGGTCAAAGACGTCGATGCCCTGAGGTAGCGCAGCTCGCTGGTAAGCTGCTCGAAGAAGTTGGTCATGGCGCCGGCCCGGCCCACCGCCTCCTGCTTTAGGTGATGGAGTGTTTCCCGCTTCAAAGTGTCGAGGGAATAGAAAATACCGACAATGCCCGCAACCGAAGTGGGAATAACCGCCGCCAGTAGGAAGGCAACGTAGATTCTCGAGGCGAGGCCCTTGAACCGAATCCAATCCCGAACCGTCCCCGACAATGACTCACCCTTCGCCATACTTCTGATTCCCATCCCAACCGCGCACGTCAAACCCGGTCACATCTAGGCCAACACAGCCCGCATCCACTTACCAAATTGATTTTCTTTGGGTGGGTGGTGAGCGCGGCTGGGATTGAACCCGCGACCCCGACGATGTCAGCCTAGTCGTAAGCGATTACTGCGAAATGTCGTTTGACCGTGTGCTAGTGTCATTGACCAAAGTCAAGCCCGTTGCTTTTCGCCCGTACCCTTTAGGTTTATGTTCTTGTTCTTGTTTTTGTTTAAAGAACCGACCAGAAATCAATAACGGTTCCTTTGGGGAACCCTGAACCGATTGCGGGGCGGCAGCGCAGCGGACGCACGTTTTTGGCACATCACGAACATCCTTTTTGTTTCCATTTTTGTTGTTATACGATTTCGGGTCAGCTGATGGCGGCGTCGCCCGACAGGCGCTGATCGAAGAACAGGCGTTTGCCCAACGCCGCTTTCTTGGCGTCGGCCTTTGCCGCGGGATAGGAGAAAGCTGGACCCGAGGCTCTAGCCGGCGTTCACCGCTTCGACGATGCGCTCCACGGTCACCGTCAGGCGTTCCTCCAACGGCGGGCTGAAGGGTACAGGGACATCCGGGCGGCAGACGCGGGTGATCGGCGCCTTCAAGTCGGCGAACCCCTCGGCCGCCACCAGAGCCGCGATTTCCGACGCCACGCCGCAGCTTACATTGGCTTCGTCGATCACCACCAGGCGGCCGGTCTTGGCCACCGATCCCAGGATGGCGGCTTTGTCCAGGGGCACCAGGGTGCGCGGGTCCACGACTTCCGCCTCGATGCCGCTTTTCGCCAGTTGTTCGGCCGCCTCCAGGGCGCGGCTGACCATCAATGACGTTGCCACCATTGTCAGGTCGCGCCCCTCGCGTTTGATATCGGCGACACCGAAGGGAATGGTATAATCTTCGTCCGGCACCTCTTCTTCCAGCCCGAGCAGCTTGGCATGGCCGACGATAACTGTCGGATTGTCGCTTTTCAGGGCGCTCCGGATCAGCCCCTTCACATCGCGGGCCGACGCCGGCAAAACGATTTCCAGCCCGGGCGCGTTCCACAACATCGCCTGCGGACTGGCGCCGTGTTGGGCGGCGCTGCCGCCGCGCAAACCGTGCAGCATGTGAAACACCACCGGCACCGAGACCTGGCCGCCGGTCATGTAGTGGGCGGGTCCTGCTTCGTTGACCAGCTGCGACCAGGCCTCAAAAACGAAGCTTGCGGTTCCGATATCGATCACCGGCCTGTCGCCGGCCATTGCCGCGCCGATGCCGAGCGCCACCGCCGCCGATTCCGATATCGGCGGATCGATGATCCGCTCGCCGAATTTTTCCCTCAATTGAGCGGAAAGCTGGCGTTGCGGGCCGAGCCCAAAGAGGTGGCTGCCAACCAGGTTGATGCGCTGGTCCTCTTCCATGGCGAAGAGCAGTCCCTCGAGCATCGCTTCGGCGTAGCTTTTTTGGGTCATCTCCACCTCCCTCACTATCTTTCTCAGGCGAACGTGCCGTCGAGCGCCGTTTCGGCGTCGGGCCATGGGCTGGCGGCGGCGAACTCTTGGGCCGACGCCATGCGCGACCGCATATCCGCGTCGATGGCCAGTATTTCCTGCCGGCTTAAAACCTTATCGTCAGCCAGGCGCGTGGCGTATCGCAGCACCGGGTCGTGATCGCGGACCCAATCGGCGAAGTCACCGGTGATACTATCGGGCTCCCAAGCTGCCTCCATATCCGTGATTCCGGTCAGCGATAGGTCGGGCCAGAGGGGCCGCGAGCCGGGCCAGCGTTCGGTGCGCGCCTCGATGAAGGCCGGACCGTGTCCGGCCCGCAATTCATCCATGAGATCGGCCGCCACCGCCAACACCGCGTCGGCATCGGCGCCGTCGACCGCCTCGGACCGGATGCCGAGGGCGCGCGGAATATTGACCAGCTTTGCGATCGCCATTGTCGACGAGGGAAATCCGTCCTCGGAGGAAGCCGTCGAGCCGCTGGTATTGTTTTCGCACACAAACAGGACCGGCAATTGCCACAAGGCCGCCATGTTGAAGGCTTCGAAGGCGATGCCTTCTTCGAGGGCGCCATCCCCGAAAAACGCCACCGAAACGGCGCCCTTGCCCTGACGGCGAAGCGCATGCCCGGCTCCGAGGGCAAGGCCGATGGCGCCGCCGACCACCGCCGAGGTCGAGAGGAAGCCGCCCGCCCGGTCGGTCAGGTGCAGGGTGCCGCCGCGCCCTCCCGAGAGCCCGTCGCTGCGGCCGAGGATTTCGGCCAGCGCGCGCGCCGGATCGGCGCCCCGGCCGACAACGTGGCCGTGATTGCGGTGNGTGGTCAGGGCCAAATCATCGTCGCCCATCGCCGCCAGGACCGCGGCGCCGGTGGCTTCCTGACCGATATAGAGATGAAAGTGGCCGAACGAATGATCCTTCGACATGGTGGCGACAGATTCTTCGAAGCGCCGCATGAGAACCATGGTTTCGAATATCGCCCGGCGCCCGCCGTTCGTCGATTGTCCCGCCATCGCTTCCTCCCCCTTAGCCATTTGACCTTGCCGGCGCGCCAAGTGAACGGCGGCCCAAAACAACTATACACCGGTTGCCGCCCTGGCAAGATCGAACGCGGCCGGCGCGGCGCCGTCTTCAGGCAAGGGCAGCCGGCCGCATGATGGTAAATTTCTCTGGCCATTTACAAGCCTATTGCTTAGATCAGTACCGCCGCCATTAACGGCGCTCCTTCGAAGCCAGAATTGGAAACCGATACATGAGCAACCGCAACTTCCGGGATTTCATCGCCGTCGCCGAGCAGCAGGGGCTGCTCAGACGCGTGCAGCAGACGATCGATCCAAGCTGGGAGCCGGCTTGCATGATAAAATGGGCTTTCCAGGCGCTTAGCGATGAAGAACGCTTTGGCCTTCTGTTCGAGAACGTGGAGGGCTCTGAGTTTTCGCTATGCACCGGCGCGCTGGGCACGAACCGCCAGACCTATGCCTTGGCGCTCGGCGTCGAACCCGAGCAGGTAAACGCCTGCTGGGAAAACGCCCTGGTCAATCCGATTGCACCGGTGACGGTCGAAACGGCGCCGTGTCAGGAAGTCGTGCTGTCCGGCGACGATGCCAAGCTCAGCCTGTTGCCGGTCCCGATTTGGACGCCGGGTAAGGATGCGGGACCTTATATCACGACGACGGTAATGACCCGGACTTTAGATACGGACAACCAAAATACAGGCGTTTACCGCACCCGGGTGCGCGACGACCATCATGTGGTCGTCAATATGAATCCACGCCGCGGCGGCAACGACCAATGCGAAACCTGGTGGGCCCAGGGTAAAGCCGCCCCGGTTGCCTGGGTGATTGGTGCCGAGCCGGCCTTCCAACTGGCCTCGGTCGCCACCATGCCGGAAGGCCGGCAGGAGATGGAGGTCGCCGGCGGCTTGATGGGCTCGCCCCTGGAAATGGTCAAATGCAAAACCAGCGACATTCTGGTTCCGGCCAACGCAGAGATCATTATCGAGGGTTTGATTGAGCCCGGCGAGCGCGATACGGAAGGTCCGTTTGGTGAGAACCTCGGCTTTATGAACGAAGTTTCGCAAAAGCCGGTCGCCCGCATAACCGCCATTACCCATCGCAAAAACGCCATCTACTATGGTATGACCAGCCAGATGCCGCCGAGCGAGAGCACCTTCCTGCAAAGCAACTCGACCGCCGGCTTAATCTCCAAGATCCTCCGCCATGACCTTGGTGAAAAAGACATCACCGATTTGTACGTTGATGAAACTTTTGGCGGGCAAATGGCGCACGCGATTATCGCCATGCGACCACAATACCAGGGCCACGCCATGAAAGTCGGACGCATGGCCGCCGAGGTCAGCGCCTTTAAGCGGATCACAGTGGTCGACGATGATATCGATATCCGTGATCCAAGGCACATGGATTGGGTGATGAACGCCCGCTACAATCCATCCCGGGATACGGTGATCATCGACAACGTTTATATGCGCTCGGCCATGGACCCTTCGATTGAGGCCGTCGACGGCGTCAAGATGGGCTCTAAGATCGTCATCGATGGCACCCGCACCGTGCCCGAGGATGAATTTTCGCTGCCGCCGAAGGAAACCATGATGCAGGCGCTGGAAACCTGGAAAGCGGCGGGATTGCCAGATTTTTCAATCCCCAGGCGCGCCCAATTGCGGATCGACAAGGCGTGAGGTCACTAGCCGCTTTATTCGGCGGCCTCCGGCACGGCGCCTTGGCGGGTTAGGCCGGCGGCCTTGATGGCTTCCTTGATGCCCGCGATCTCGGTGTCTGAAAGCTTGAACAAGGGCGGGCGCACCGTGGCCCGCGGCAGGCGGCCCAACATGACCAGGGCTTCTTTCATGCGGTTATGCATATCGCAGGTTGGATCGGCGTAGAAACATTTTGCGGTCGGCTGGATGCGGTCGTTGATCGCCTGGGCCAAAGTTAAATCGCCGTCTTGAACCGCATTAAAGAGGGCCACCTGCAAATCGGCGATGACGCTGCCCGAACCCGACAGCAGTCCCGCGCAACCCAGGCTCAGCGACGCCATCAGCCAGGCCGAATGGGTTGAGAGCACGTTCACCGGGCGGGATAGATTCTGCAAGGTGCGGATATGAAGCTCGTGCCGCACTGGATCGTTGCACGAATCCTTGATTGCCCGGAAACTGGGAATCTCCTCGGCCATTCTGACCAAGGTTTCGATGGGGTAGGCATAGTTCTTGGCGACCGGATACTGAAACGCGATGAAAGGCAAGTCGGTGGCGTCGGCGATGGTCTTGAAATGAGAGAGGATCATCTCGGGCCGCGACACGCCGTTGCCGTAACCGATGCTGTGTGGCGGAAAAATCAGCAGGCATGATGCGCCAGCCTGTTCGGCCATGCGGGCGATGCGCGCGGCTTCCAGGCTGCCGTCCTGGTAGACGCCGTTGATGACCGGCAATTGGCCGCCGATTTCGTCCAGGGTCAAATCCAAAATCCGGCGCTGTTCATCGAAGTTGCAGGCATGGACCTCGGAGGCGTGGCCGTTGACGGTAATCGCGCTGATGCCGTCGACCGCCGCAACGTCCTTCAGATGGCTGGCGGTCGCCGCCTCATCGATGGAGAGATCTTCGTTGAAAACCAGCAACGTCGCGGGGATCACCCCCGCCGGCTGAAAATCATTAAACCTGGCCATGGCCTAAACTCCCGAAATGAACAACCACAGCATAAATCCAGAATTGCATTAAGTCATCCGATAAGGCGAACGCCGCCGGCGAGGCCGATCAAATTCATTGACAATATTATAACTGAGCATCAGTACTAATTCCGAAATTTAAAACCCCTTGCAAAGCCGCAATTACAGATCGAAGGAGAGCATGCCATGCCGCTTGAAGCGCCCATATCGCGCTGGCAGGAACCGGTTCAGGACGCCTGGGTCGATTATAACGGTCACCTGAATGTCGCCTATTACACCCTCATTTTCGACAACGCGGTGGACCTGTTCTATCCGCTGTGCGGCCTTGGCGAGCCCTACAAGAAAGCCACCGGCCTGTCGACTTTTGCCGTTGAATGCCACATCGGCTATCAGCGCGAGGGCAGCATCGGCGATGAGGTCAGGGTAACCAGCCAGTTGCTCGGTTATGACGAAAAGCGGCTGCATTATTTCCACACCATGTATCATGTCGGCGAAGGCTACCAGATGGCGACCCAGGAACAACTGGCGGTTCACGTCGATCTTTCCATCCGCAAGGTGGTGCCGTTCACCGAAGGCCCGATGCAAAAACTGGCCGAGATGTGGGAAGCCCATAAGGACCTGCCGATCCCGCCGCAGGTCGGCAGTGTCATGAAGATCAAGTCGCCTATTACATAATTGGGAATCGGCTATTCGCGCAGCCGGAAGCGCTGAATCTTGCCGGTTGCGGTTTTCGGCAGTTCCTCGACAAAATCGAACCAGCGCGGATATTTGTAATGGGCCAGGCCATCCCGGCAGTGGGCGCGCAAATCCTCTTCCAGCGCCGGGCCGGCATCGGCCGGATCGTTGAGAACGATAAACGCTTGCGGCTTGATCAAGCCGTCCGGGTCGGCGCGGCCGACGACGGCGGCTTCGAGCACCTGGGCATGCTCGATCAGGCGGGCTTCGATTTCGAACGGCGAACACCAAAGCCCGCCGACTTTCAGCATATCATCGCCGCGGCCGCCATTGACGAAGTAGCCTTCGTCGTCCTGATAATACATGTCGCCGGTGTTGAGCCAGCCGCCGTCGAGCATGGTTTTGGCGGTCTTTTCCGGGTTATTCCAATATTCGATGGCGGTCGAGCCGCCGCGCACATGCAGGGTGCCGATGTCTCCCGGCGCGACCGCGTTGCCGTCTTCGTCGTGGATGCGAACCTGATAGCGCCCGACGACGCGGCCCGAGGTGCCCGGCTTGTAGTCGGCCGGCGTATTGCCGACGAATATATGAAGCGCCTCGGTCGAACCCAGGCCATCGACGATCAGGGTGCCGGTCTTTTCCTGCCAGCGATTGAGGACATCGCCGGGCAAGGCCTCGCCGGCCGACACGCATTGACGCAATGAACTGGTATCCGGCATTTTCTTGTCCATCGCGTGCAGTTGCTGCGCGTAAAGGGTCGGTACGCCGAAATAAACGCTCGGGCGGTATTTCTCGAACATTTCGAAGGTCATTTCCGGGGTCACCCTTTGGTCGCTCAAAATAGTCGTCGCGCCGACCCAAAGGGGAAAGGTCAAGGCATTGCCGAAGCCGTAGGAGTGGAACATTTTACTGGCCGAGAAACAGCTATCGTCCTCAACGAGGCCGATGGTGTCGACGCCGCTGCATTGGCTGGTATAGACCATCGAACGGTGGGGATGAACGACGCCCTTGGGATTGCCGGTCGAGCCCGAGGAATAGAGCCAGAAGCAAACCGTATCGGCGGTCGCCGGCGCCGCCGCCAGTTCGGGCTCGGCCTCCGCCATCCGGGCGCTCAACTCGTCGGTGGTCAAAATCCGCCGAGGCGAATGCGCCGCCGCCGCCAGGGCTTCGTTGATGGTGCCTTCGAATTCAGGGCTATAGATCAACGCCGCGCTGGCCGAATCCTCGATCAGGTATTGGTAGTCCGAAACCCGCATCATGGTGTTGACCGGCACCGGGATGACGCCCGCCTTGATGGCGCCGAAAAAGGTATAGACGAATTCGGGACAATCCTTGACCACCATCAGCACCCGTTCGCCGGGCTGAATGCCGAGCGAGTTTAAGGCATTTCCAGAGCGATTGACCCGCTCGGTAAGTTCGCCATAGGTGACCTCTTGATCAGCGGCCCGGATCGCCACCTTGCCGGCGCGGCCCTCTTCGAGATGGCGGTCAATGAACGGCACGGCGACATTGAAGACCGGCGAGAAACGGATCGCCGCCGGCGTTTCGCCTTTATCCAATGTAACGGTATTGTCTTTCATCTATCCGCCCCGTATCACCTGCAAAATATCTTATCGATATCCGCCAACAATAGCCGCAAGGATTCCTGCCCACAATGGGTGTTTGAAATTTGAGCTCCGATTCCCAGCGCCGGGGAATTTGGATGTTGTGGGCACCGATATGGATTGAGATAATACCACTCCGGCAACGCAAACAGCGCCGCCCTAGCCGGCGGATCATGAAATTTGGAGAAGCAATGAGCCAAGGCAGTACACCATATGTTGGCCGCGCGATGGAGCGGGTCGAGGATGCGGTCCTCTTATCCGCCAGCGCCAAATTCGCCGACGACATGCCGACCGTCCAGGGAACACTGCACGCAGCCATTTTACGTTCGCCCCACGCCTCGGCTGAAATCCTGTCAATCGACACCAGCGCCGCCGAACGCCAACCGGGCGTTGCCGCCGTGTTGACCGGGGCAGACGTCGAGGCGGTAACCTCGCCGTTTCTGATCGTCGTCAAGCAGCCGATGGATCAATGGTGTTTGGCCACCGACCGGGTTCGCTTTGTCGGCGAGGCGGTCGCCGTCGTCATCGCCGATGACCGCTACCTGGCCGAGGATGCGGTTGACCTTATCGAGGTTGAATACAAGCCGCTGGAACCGGTGATCGATCCCCTTGATGCGGCGAAGGACGATGCGCCGCTGGTCCATGTGGCGGTTGGCTCCAACGTTGTCTCGTCCCGCGACTTTACCTATGGCGACCCCGATAATGCGTTCGCCGAGGCCGATCACACGGTCGAGCTTTCGATTTCATATCCGCGCAATTCACACACCCCGTTGGAAGGCTATGTGGTGGTTGCGGAATACGACACCAATGGCGGCGTCTTTGACGTTATGTCGAACTTCCAAGGCCCGTTCACGGTGCACCCCGTTATGGCGCGGGCGCTCGGCGTCCCGGGATCGAAACTGCGCATGCGCACGGCGCCTTTTTCGGGCGGCGGCTTCGGGGTCAAACAGGCAATATTTCCCTATGTGGTTTTGTGTTGCGTTGCGGCCAAGAAAGTCGGCCGGCCGGTCAAATGGGTGGAGGACAGGCTGGAGCATCTGACGGCGGCCATCGCCGCCCCGAACCGGGAGATAAAGGTCGAAGCGGCGGCGATGAAAGACGGCACGGTCACGGCGCTCCGCTATAATCAGCTTGACGATTACGGCGCCTATTTGCGTCCACCGATGCCGGGGCCGCTGTATCGCCAGCATGGCGTCATGACCGGGCCATACGATATTCCCCACATGGCGATCACCAACCGCCTGGTGATGACCAACAAGACGCCTTCGGGCATGGTCCGGGGATTTGGCGGTCCACAGTCTTTTTACGCCCTTGAAAGCATCATGCGCCGGGTCGCCGAAGTGACCGGCCTCGACCACCTTGAGGTGATCCGAAAGAACCTGGTGCCCAAGGATGCCTTTCCCTATCGCGCTACCGGCGGAGCACTGCTCGATTCCGGGGATTACCAGGCGGCGGTCGATGTCGCGGTCGACAAGGGCAAGCTGGAAGCCCTTCGCCAGCGGCGCGACGAGGCGCGAAAAGAAGGGCGCCTCTACGGCATCGGCATGGCGGCGGTATCGGATCCGGCGCAATCCAACATGGGCTACCTTTCGACCATTCAGACCGTCGAGGAACGGCATAAATCGGGCCTCAAGGGCGGCAACATTTCCTATGCAACGGTCAATATGGAACCCTTGGGCGCGATCAGCGTCACTTGCGATTCGATACCCCAGGGCCAGGGTCACGCGACTGTTTTATCGCAAATCGTTGCCGATCAACTGGGCGTCAGCCCCGACGATATCCGCGTCAACACCGAACACGACACCCATAAGGACCCATGGTCCATCGCCACCGGCAACTATTCCTGCCGGTTCTCTTCGGCTTCCGCCGTCGCCTGTCAGCGCGCCGCCCAGCAGATACGCGATAAGTTGACTCGCATCGCCGCACCGCGCCTGAACGTCAAGCCCGAAGACATCGATTTTGCCGACGGTTTGGTGTTTGCGCGCGACAATCCGGACAATTCGCTTAAACTGCATCGCGTCGCCGGTGTCGCCCATTGGCAACCGGGCGAGCTGCCCGAAGGCATGGAGCCGGGCATGCGTGCCGTCGGCACCTGGGCACCGCCCGAGCTTGAGCCGCCCAATGATCAGGACCAGATCAACACCTCACTGACCTACGGCTTCGTCTTCGATTTCTGCGGCGTCGAGATCGACCGCGATACCGGTCAGGTGCATATCGACAAATACGTCACCGTGCATGACTCCGGAACCATCCTCAATCCGCTGCTGAAAGATGGCCAAACCTACGGCGCCTTCGCCTGGGGTGTCGGCTGCGCGCTGATGGAGGAGTTCGTGTATGGTGACAACGGCGAGTTCCTCAGCGGCACTTTCGCCGATTACCTGCCGCCGACCGCCTGCGAAATACCAACGCCCGAGCTTTACCACATTTCGACGCCAACGCCCCTGACGCCGCTCGGCGCCAAGGGCGGCGCCGAGGGCAACGTCATGACCACGCCGGTATGTTTAGCGAACGCCGTCTGCGACGCGCTCGGGCTGGAAAGCATCAACCTGCCGATGACGCCGAAAAAAATCAGCGCCATCATCCACGGCGAAGAGGCGCCCAGGCCAGCCGCCGCCGATGCCGCGCCAGAGACCGCGCCAGAAGCCGAGCCAAGTGGGCGGGCGCTGGCCGGAACCGGCGGCCACAGTGTGCCGGCAACCCCGGAGGCGGTCTGGCAGGCGCTGATCGATCCGGTCAAGCTGGCCGCCGTGATCCCCGGATGCCACCAGTTGGACCTGGTCGGCGACAACCAATACCGAGCCGAGGTGACCCTCGGCGTCGGTCCGGTGAGCGGGCGCTTCAAGGCGCGGGTCAGGCTGTCGGAAATGGATGCGCCCAATTCGGTCACCCTCTCGGGCGAGCTCGACGGGCCGCTCGGCTCGTCGGTGGGGTCCGGGCGGGTCAGCCTGACGCCAAGCGCCGCCGGGACCGATGTCAGCTACGACTACCGGGTCGAGGTCAGCGGCAAGGTGGCGGCCATCGGCGGGCGCATGCTGGACGGTGCCACGCGCGTCGTCATCGGCCAGTTTTTCAAGCGCCTGACCGCCAACTTCGGCGGCCCGGAGGAAGCGGCGGCGGCGGCCGGCGGGGCAGGGCGTCGGTCCCTCTGGCAATGGCTGTTGCGATTGTTCGGAGCCGGTAAATGAAGCCCAAACAGTTCGACTTCGTCAGGGCCGAAAGCCTCGGCGAAGCCCTCGCGGTCCTCGCCGAGCACGGCGAGGACGCACGCATCCTGGCCGGCGGCCAGTCGCAGGTGGCGATGCTCAACTTCCGCCTGATCGAAACCAAATTGTTGATCGACATCGTCCGCATCGACGAACTTAATTACATCCGCGTTGATAACGGCGCCCTCGAGGTCGGCGCCGCCACCCGGCAGGCGGACCTCAAGGATTGGCCCGAGCTTGCCGAAACGGTGCCGCTGCTGCATGCCGCGCTGCCCCATCTCGGACATTTCCAAACCCGCAACCAAGGCACCGTCTGCGGTTCCATCGCGCATTCCGATCCAAGCTCCGAACTGCCGCTCTGCCTGGCGACCCTTGAGGGCGAGGTGGTCCTGCAATCCCAGGGCGGCCGGCGCACCGTCAAGGCCGGCGATTTCCAGGTCGATCTACTGACCACCGCCAAGCGGTCCGACGAGATGATCACCGCCGTCCGCTTTCCTCTCAAGGCCCCGGGCACCGGCTACGCCTTCGACGAGATGAACCGGCGCCGGGGCGATTTCGCGATCGTCAGCCTGGCCGCCGCCGCCTCGGAAAATTCGGTCCGCCTCGGGGTCGGCGGGGTCGCGGCCACGCCGACCGTCCGCGACTGGCCCGGGTTGGATGATGCCGGGCTCGATGACGCCCTCAACGCCTTCGCCTGGGACCTTGGCGGCGGCGACGACATCCACGCCAGCGGCCAGTACCGGCGGGAATTGGTCAGACGCCTCGGCCGCCGCACCATCATGGAAGCAAAAAAATGCCGCAGCTAAATCGCGATCAACGACACCGGATCACCGTTACCCTCAATGGCAAGGAAGTCAGCGGCCTCGCCGAGCCGCGCATGCTGCTTTCCGATTTCCTGCGCCAGATCCTAAGCACCAATTCGGTGCATGTCGGTTGCGAGCACGGCGTCTGCGGCGCCTGCACCGTGCGCATCGACGGACGGGCGGTCCGCTCATGCCTGATGTTCGCGGCTCAGGCCGATGGCCGCCGTATCGATACCGCCGCCGGGCTGGCCGATGACAGCGGCGATCTCAACGCCTTGCAGACGGCGTTCAAAAAGAACCACGCGCTGCAATGCGGCTACTGCACGCCCGGCATCCTGATGTCGGTGACTGATTTCCTCGAACGCAACCCGAACCCGAGCGAGGAAGAAGTCGAGGACATGCTGAGCGGCCACATCTGCCGCTGCACCGGTTACGTCGGCATCAAGCGCGCCGTGCTCGAGGTCGCTTCCCGGGCCGGCGGGAAATAAGCCGGCAATCAAATCGGCGGAAATCCCAGGTTCGAGCGAAAGCGGTTTTTCAAAAAGACGCCGTCCCGGGGCGGCAGGACCTTTTCCGGATTTTCCACTTTTATGAGGATTTGCGCGAAGCGCGGGCCGGCATCCGATTGCAGCTGCTGGCGGAAGCGGGTGACGCCTTCGATGTCTTCGATCACGCCAGCACTGTCGAAATTACTGGCCTCGGCGATGCCGGCCAGGCTGATGCCGAACGAGGTGTGGCTCAGCTGCATGCCGGTTTCGCCATAACGGCCGTTGTCGAGAACGGCGATACTGAGATTTTTGGGTTTCTTGGCGCCCGCCGTCGCCAGGGCGCCGAGGCCCATCAGCATCTCGCCGTCGCCGGTAATCACCAGGACCGGGCTTTCGGGCCGCGCCAGGGCGAGGCCGAGGCCGACCATGACGGCGCTGCCCATGGCCCCCCAGAGATAAAAATTGGACGCCGTGTCGCCGGCCGCCATGGCGTCGTAGCTGGGCGATCCCAAGCCGGTGACCAAAAGCAAATCGCCCCGATCCTCGAGCAATTCGGCGACCACCGATCGCCGCTCCAATGTCGCCTCGCCGGCCGCTTTCACGTCACCATTCCTTCTTTCCGATCATCCGCTGCGAAAGCAATACGGCGGCGCCGAGATCGCCGTTGAACACCGTATTGATGGCCGCCGCCACCACCTCGCTCGCCGCCTCCGGCTCATCGACGCGATAGACCGAAATATCCATCATCTCGAGAGAGCCGGCCGTCACCTTGCTCATCGGCGTCTGCCAGGCATTGAACTCCGCCCATTCGCCGCGCATGGTGACCAGCGTCAACAGCGGAAAGCGGCAATTCTGGACCAGCGACAAGGTGTTGATGCAGTTGCCGACGCCGCTCGATTGCATCAGCAGGACACCGCGCTCGCCGCCGAGCCAGGCGCCGGCCAGCAGTCCGATGCCCTCTTCCTCGGTGGTCAGCACGCTGGCCTGCATGCCCGGCTCGGCGATGGCGCGTTCGATCAGGCGCGCGGCTCCGGAATCGGGAACATAGGCGACATGCCTGATTTCAGCGCCTTTAAGAACCTCAAAAACCTGATCGGGCCAAACTTCCGATGCGCTTGGCCGCTTTTTATCGTGCATCGATGCAACTCCAACGGTTCGCTTTGAGACCAGTGGCTAATAACCCGCCGCGTCCAATTGTTCAAACTGAATTCGCATGAACGGGATATGCCGTCCCGGCGGCGTAAATTGATTGAACGGCACCGGATTGAATCGCCGCCGCCGCCGCCGATAACGACGGACCTGATGCCCCGCAATAAGCGGGGAGATGCGACACTTTTGGGAACGAAATAGCATGGGGGTTTATGGGGTTTTATGGGGAAAAATAGGGGTAGCCTGGCTGGGGATGGCCGGGTCGGCCAGCCAGGCGTCCGGTACGCTCGGACCTATATTCATGCGGGCGCCGATCCAGGCATCTTCCCGTGCGGGCTGCTTCGTCAAAGTGCGACATATTTCGGGGAAATCCACCATACCGATTCATACCGATTCATACCGATTCATACCGTTTTATACCTAACGACGCAGCCCACATGGGGATGGCCCAACGACGCAGCCCGGCTGGGGATTGGCCCACGGAAGCAGCCCGCTTGGGGATGGCATGGTTGGCCAAGCGGGCGTGAGGCAGGCTCCGCCCTACGGATGCAGCCCTGCGGGCGTCGATCTTGCTCGGACCCACATCCACGGGACCCCGTGATCAACTGCCCCTTCTCCTTTAATTGCCGTATAAAAATAGATTAGATGGAAATATAGTATAAAATAAGACAAAAGTCAAGGGAAAATGGAAGAAAAGGGGAGCAGCGCGCGGGGGGGGGTGGCCCAACGATGCAGCGAGCCGGTGGAAAATTTACCACGGAGAACAGTGAGGCGGTGGGGGGGTTGTTTTGCCTGAGCTAAAGTAAGCTGTCATCTAACTTCCAAGGGAATAATTAAGTATTGTGTCCCCGGAACTCTTGTCCCCGGAACTCTGTCCCCGGAACTCCCCCGGAACTCCGGTGTCCCCGGAACTGCCAAAAATGTGGCAATGCAAGACCTGACCCCGTGTGACCCATGACCCCGTGCTACCGTGCTATGACCCCGTGCTATGGGCCGCACAATGATCCGCCGCCGTTGCCTGTCAGCCGAGACCATCGGGGTCCAGCCGTTCGATGAAGCGGCCTTTCCGTTTATGGCGGGCGCGCAGCGCGGCGAGGCGCCGGAAGAACAGTTCGGCCGTTCCGTTCGCCCGAGCGATCTCACGCAGGTCAACGAGCAAGGACGCGGCACGATCGTAGCCGGAGGTGTTGCGGAGCGCGATCCGGTCCTCGACCTCCCGCCAGACGCCCTCGCCCCGCTCGGCCAGGGCGGCAAGGTGAACGGCCCTGGCCTTGGCCCGTTCCTCCTCGCTACATCGGCTTTCGGCGGCGGCCTTCTCCTCGGCGATACGGCGGCGCTCTCCGGCCAGGCGCTGGGCCATGGCGCGCAACTCCCCCGCGGTACGATGCGGGACAGTCGCGGCGGGGGAGAAAACGGCTTGGCGGCAGCGGCGGCGGAATTCGGCGCCCAATCGAGGATCGTTGTCGTGAAGGCGCAGCAGCAGGGCGGTTTTCTCATCCTCGGGCAGGGAGCGGACAAATGTCTCGACTGCGGCGCGGGGAGGGTCTGGGACAGCAACGGAGCCCTGGGCGGCGGCCTCCAGCAGGTCGGCGTCGATGTAGAAGAATTCGGCGAAAGCTTGCAGAGAGGCGGTGAGCGGCGCGATGCCGGGCAGGGGTTGGGCGGCCCCGTCGCCGATATAACCGGCCTCCACGGCCATCAGCCAGACCAGATAGAAGGTCCGTAGATCGCCGTCCAGCACGTCGGCGCGCAGGGGTGCCAGCGCCCCCAGCCGGCCGGCGCCGTCGTCCCATTCGTAATCGTCGAGGCCGATCTCATCGCGGTAGATATCGAGGATCAGGTGGTCGCCGGCGGTGCGGATGGTGGCGAAGTCCTCGTCAAGGGCGAACCGTTCCAACTCCTCCGGTTCCGCCAGCTCCCGGGGCAGGCGCATGGCGAAGCGCCGGCTGCCCCAGTTGGCGAGGTAGAGGAAGAGGTCAAAGTATTTCTCCAGCAGACGGGTCGGGTCGGCCTTGAGGTCGCCCCAATCGTAGCTGTTAACGAAGCTGGAGGCCGTGATGCGCGCCCGCGTGGAGATGGCGCGCAGTTCCTGCTGCTCCGCCCGCGCGAGCGGACGGTCGACGGCCTGGAATTCGTAGTACTGGTATTCGCTCATTCCCTCAAGGCGTCGCGGCGCGCCGCCGTCCGTGCCGGCCTACCGTCGGGTGAACATCTCGTGGAACAGCCCTTCCGACCGGCGCAGTCCTTCCTCGGTCAACACGACCGACTTGGCCTTTCCGACCGGATCGGAAATCATGCCCTTTTCGTGCAGCCGGTTCATGGCGTCCCAGTCGATCCCCTTCCAGGTCCGGAAACTGTCGTGCAATCCGAGATACAAGAGAGCCAGCACCGCATTGTCGATACGATCCGTGTCAATCATGAAAGCCTCCGGTGTTCCCGTCTCGTGCCAGCTCGAATGAGGGACGACTTTACCACGGAGGCGGTGAGGCGGTGAGGGATTATTTCGTCTGAGCTAAAAGTAAGCTGTCTCTGAATTCACAATTCAAGACCTGACCCCGTATCTCGTACTATCCCTTCCGCCAACCCGTCACCCGATCCCCCGTCCGCCAGCGCTATTCATTTGCGTCCGAGTTCTATCTCGGCGGGCGCATGGCCGACCCGGCCATCCCCATGCGCCCTCAGTCGTTGTCCCCCAAAACATCGCCCATCCGCTCTTTCGGCATCGCGCGCCCATAGGCGGGGCGGGCGGTCAGCCTGGCGATCCAGTCTTGCAAGGCGCCCAGGCCGTCCCAAAGGTCGTCCAGGTTCAGCGCTTCGATGCGGTCGATGACCGGGGCGGCGGCGATGTCGGCGAGCGAATAGGCATCGCCGGCCAGCCAGGGCCGGGTTTGCAGTTCCCGGTCCATCGCCTCGAAGGCGCTCCTCAGGGCGCGCCGGCCTTTCTCGACGGCGGCGGCATCGGGGGGTTCCTTGAAAGTTTTTTTCAGGTAGCCGAGCGCATATTGCTTCGGATGCGCGGCCAGGAAAGCATCCATCTCGGCGTCGCTGTAGGTTTGAAAGATTTTCTTCATGATCAGGTTCAAGGTGACCGGGCGCACCGCCTTGAACAGTTGTTCCTCCTCGACGCCGACCCAATAGCGCATGCGCGCCAGGGCCACTTCATCCGCCGGGCGCAGAGGGGGGGCCGGAAAACAGCCGTCGAGATATTCGTTGATGATCGATGATTCGGTGATCGTCGCGCCGTCGTGGACCAGGGTCGGGACCAGGCCGTCGGGATTGACCTGCAAATAGCCGGGCGCCAGGTTTTCGAAGCGCATCAGGTTGATATTGCGGCTCTCCCAATCCAGTTCTTTTTCCTCCAGGCAGAGGCGGACCTTGAAGGAACAAAACGAATCCCAGTAATGGTAAAGGGTGATCGTCATGGAATATCCGGACCCCGCCGTCGTGATGGTTTTTAATATGGGTGTTCCGGCAAATTATCCCGGGATGCATTCCATATCAACGGTCTCTGGAACGGTCCGTGGGAAGAAGCGGCGGACTTTTCTGATTAGCCACGACGCAGCCGCCCGGCGCGGTCAAGACCCGGCGGTGTAAAGCCAAGAAAGTGGGGCGCCAGAAGTTAACCAAAAGCAACGATACCTCGCCGCCGCATTGTTATACATTTGCTATAAAATCCGCCGTTGTCATGGCAAACTATGGGAAGGAGCGTTTGATGAAGCTTACCGATGCCTTGCGGGGAGAGCACGCCGTCATCTACCAACTGTTTGACTTTGTCCGTGAAACAGTCGCCAAGAGCGATGACATTCAGGACGTTCGCGGCGCCGCCTCGGTTCTCGAGAAGCTTATCGAATCGCATGCCCAGATCGAGGATGATTTGTTGTTCCCCCGCCTGGAACCCTTTATCGGGGAGATGGGGCCGCTTGCCGTGATGCGCTCCGAGCACAGCGGGATCAGGGATTTTCTCGAAGCTGCCAGGCGGGAAACCGAAATCGGCGCCCTCAAATCGGTGCTCGGCGGGCTCTTGGACCTGGCCCATGGCCACTTTCAAAAAGAAGAGATGGCGCTGTTCGCGATGGCCGAACAATTTCTCGACGAAGCGGCATTGACCGAGTTGGGCGATGAATGGGCGGCGCGCCGCAACGTCGCCGTCGACAGTCAGGGCTGCATGGGAGCCTCCTAGCCAACCTGGCGGTCCGTATCGTCCAGTTCGTGCCCCTTCGATAATTCTTGCCACCAGTTGCGCATGGCGTCTTCGGTGAAGGGCAGGGTGACCCCAAGGCCGCCGCATTGGCGCCGCCAGATGCCGATGGCCGGTTCGGGCACGGCGATCAGCAACGGAATCCCCGCGGCGATGATTTGCATGATCTCGTCGAGCAGCCCCTCGCCGTTCTGTTCCTGATCGCCGAATTTCTCGATCACCACCAGATCCGGACGCGCCCTGGCGGCATCGCGCAGAACCGCCGAGGTCTCCGCCAGATTGGCGACATCCAATCCGCATTCGCCTTCGGTGGGCATCGGCCGCTTGATCGGAATGCGATGGCCGGTGGTGATATCCACCGATTCGATGGTCCGGGTACCGTCCCTGGGATCAAGGCGGCTTTCCTGGAGAATACCGGCCACCGAAACCCGGTCGGCCTTGAGGCCGCGGACAAATTCCGGCAGCGCCGATTTATCCGCCTGTTTGGGCGTATAAACCGCCGCCGCGAAGGCGGTTGTCATCGGTTCCCCCGATCTATCGTCGGCTCTGGCCATCATCGCTCCCACATTATCCCATCAAGGGGAAATTAACCCGATCTTTTATTACCGGCTTTTATTACCGGTCACGCGCGGCGCGCGAACCCGTAAATTTAGCGAAAATCGAATTCAGCAGATTATAAACTGGTAAAACAATACGGAATTACGTATTTTTGTTGACAAACGCCATATAATCACATTTTAATTGTAATCATTATGACTCTCAATATGTGGGGTGAGTCGCTTAAATCGGTTTTGGCATCTTCCTCACTTCCTTCGGTCAATCAAGCAGGGAACAGTTATGACCATTCAACAAATTGCTCGGGACGTAAATATTAAACCAATCCACGCCGCAAGCATGACCGTAGACAATGAACTCATTGGCCGCGGCGTCAAAGAGGGAGCCGAACTCTTCCGCGTCTGGTTTAACGAACTCAGTGATGTTGCCGAAAATGGCGGCGGCGCGGCCTATGTGTTCGTCATGGGCAGCATGAACGAGGTTCTCAAAACCTTCGACATGCCGGTCAGTTTCCCGGAAGTGAATGCCCTGCAAACGGCGATTCGCAGGGTTTCCAGGGATTATCTGAACGCGGCCGAGGATTACGGCTATTCACCGGACATTTGCGGCTACGTCAAAGCCGACGTGGCGATGCAGCTGGCCGGCGGCACGCATCCGATGGGCAAAATTCCGCAACCGAGCCTTGCCGTGCTCACCAACGCCTGCAACACCTATATTAAATGGGCCGAGATTTGGGAACGGCTTTACCAGATACCGACCGTCACCATGGATATTCCCGGCACCCGCGCCTTCGCCGACAAAAGCCAGCCGGGCAGCGAGGACTTCGAATTCGAGGCCAAATATGTGCTCGGCCAGATCAAGGAATTGATCGAGGTCTGCGAAAAGGTCAACGGCGTTAAATTCGATATCGATAAGTTCCGCGAGGTGCTCGGCTACGCCAACCGAATGAGCGACAAGTGGGACAAAATTATCAAGCTCAACGCCAACACGCCGGCGATGTTCAACGCCTTGACCGATGGCACGGTCTATCTCGGCATGGCCAACGGTTTCCGGGGCACCAAGGAAGGCGCCGAATATTTCGACCGCCTCTATGAGGAAATGACCTACCGGGCCGAAAACGATATCGGCATCCGGCTCAAGGGGGAAGACGGTCCGTTTGAAATGGAGCAAGAATTCCGCCTGGCCTTCGTTGGCGTTCCCTGCTACCCGATATTCTCGAGCTTCAACAACATGTTTACGAAATGGGGCGGCGTGTTCGTGACCTCCTCCTATTTGTGGTTTGCCTCGGGCGGTACCTGCGCCGGGTTCCAGTATGACCTGGCCAATCCACTCGAAAGCTTTGCCGAGGGACAGCTTTTGATGGTCCGCGAGGCGATGGACAGCATGTTCCACCAAGCGCTTACCATGAAGGCGGCGGCGAAAGACTTCGCCCTCGATGGCGTCGTCTACCATCCGATCAAAAGCTGCCGGACGGTTTCCACCGGACTGGCCGATCAACGGCGCTATGTCTCGGAAGAGCTGGGGCTGCCGACATTGTTCTTCGAATCGGATTTGATGGACCCGCAGGTGGTGTCCGAGGCGCAAATGAAAAACCGCGCCGACGCATTTTTCGAGGGGCTGATTTCACGCCGGCAACAAGCGGCTGTATAATTCACACCTATCCAACGAAAGCATAAGCATGACTGACAGCGTTCGATATTTCACCGCATGGGAGGGTAAATCCCTCGAACAGATTTTCCATCTGGCGCGGGAACTGGCGGAAGACCCCTGTTACCCGACGGTCGCCAAATGGCGGCAAAACGGCGGCCAGGTGCTCGGCCATTTTCAGGTCTATTTCCCGGAAGAAATCGCCCATGCGGCCGGCATGCTGCCGGTCAAGATCAAGGGCGCCCAGTCGGATGGCACCGAAGCCGAATCCCGTTTCGGATCCTACCTCTGCTCGATCATCAAAACCTCCCTCGATATCGCCCTGACCAAGGATATCGAACTGGATCTGTTCGTCACCCATCCGATCTGTGACGCGGCCCGCAATCTGGGGGCAATCTGGGGGCGGAATTTCGACTATAAATGTCAGATCTTGTATCTGCCGCAGAACCCCAACTCGAAATTCGCCCAGGAATATTTGCGTAACGAATATCAGCGTGTTGTCCGCGACATCGAAGCGGCGACCGGCAGAACCATCAGTGACCGGGATTTAAAAAACTCCATCGAAGTCTACAACAGGGGCAGGGCGCTGTTGCGCGACCTTTATGAAATCCGGCGCGCCTCCCCGTGGTTGATCGGGGCCGATGATTCGCTGGCGCTGATCTCGCTGGCCGGCTTCCTGCCCCGCGAGGAATTCAACGATCTGCTCGAAACCGTGCTCGATATGATCCGCGTCCGCCCGGCAAGGAAGCAGGACAAGATGCGTGTCGTCTTCGAGGGCGGCTTCTGCGAGATGCCGCCGATCGATCTCCTGCAAACCGTGTCCCGGTCCTGTTATGTGGTCGATGACGATCTTTTGATCGGTCTCAGGTTTATCCTGGATGACGTGCCGACGGCCGGCGATCATTTGGACAACCTGGCGCACGCCTATATCGAGAACTCATCCTACAGTCCGGTACAGCACGATCTGCGTAAGCCCAAGGAAAAGATGCTGTTGGAAAGAATCAAGGAATCCAACGCCGAAGCGGTCATTCTCGCGGCGGCCAAGATGTGCGAGCCGGGCCTNGAAGAACAAGTCGCCTATTCGAAGGAGCTCGACGACGAGAAGATTCCCTACTTCATCAGCGAGTTCGAGGAGAATCAAACCACCTTCGATCATTTGGCGATCCAACTGGAAACCTTTGTCGAAAACATAATGTTCGACTAACGTTGAGTTGCAACAGGAGCAGAAGACATGAGATACAGCGCAGGCGTTGACGTCGGGTCGACGCAAACCAAGGCCGTCATCATTGATGAGGACAGGAATATCGTCGGACGCTCGCTCATCGATACCGGCGCCGATGTGGTCAAGGCGGCGGAGACTTCCTATCAGATCGCCTTGGACGAAATGGGCGTCAGCAACGATGACGTCGGCTATGTTATCGGCACCGGTTACGGCCGCTACAAGGTGACCTTCGGCGACCGCCAGGTGACCGAGATCAGCTGCCATGGCCGGGGCGCGGTTCACATGTTCCCGGACACCAAGACGGTGCTCGATATGGGCGGCCAGGATAGCAAGGCAATCGCCGTCGAAACCACCGGTGAAATCAAGGATTTCTGCATGAACGACAAATGCGCCGCCGGAACCGGCCGCTTCCTGGGCGCCGCCTCGATAGCCCTCGATATTCCCTTGGACGAATTGGGGCCGGTGGCGCTGAACTCGGAAAAGCCGGTGCGCATCTCGACCACCTGCACCGTGTTCGCCGAGGCCGAGGTCCTGGCCTGGCTCGGCAAGGGCAAGACGGTGGAAGACATTCTTTGGGGCGTGCATCAATCGATCGCGGCGCGCACCTTCGGATTGCTGCGCCGGGTCGGCATCAATGACGAGCTTACTTTTACCGGCGGCGTCGCCAAGAATATCGGCATGATCAAGGCGATGGAGGACAAGCTGGATATCAAAATGAACGTCAGCGACGAGTCACATTATATGGGCGCGCTCGGGGCCGCCCTGTTTGCCCGCGACAGCCTGTTGGCCGGCGAAGAACGGAAAAACACCGCGCAAATGGAGATGGCATAATCATGGCTTATTCAATCGGATTGGATATCGGCTCCACCTACACCAAGGGTCTGATTCTGGATTCTGACAAGAACATCGTCGGCCGGGCCATGGCCGCGACCGGCGCCCGGCTGCAAGAAGCGGCGGCAGCGGTTGTCGGTTTGACGCTGGAAGAAGCAGGTCTGGCAAAACAGGACATCGATTATTGCATCACCACCGGCTATGGCCGTCATATGTATGATGAACGGGACTTGCAGGTGACCGATCTGACGGCGACCGCCCGGGGCAGCAGTTTCCTCTTTCCCGGCACGCGGACGATCCTCGATATCGGCGGCCAGACCATGAAGGCCAGTAAGATCGACACGGCAAAAAAGGTGCAGACCTTCCGCCTCAACGACAAATGCGCGTCCGGCACCGGTATGTTCCTGGAAAAAACCGTGCGCTATATGGGCTATGACACCGAAGACATCGGCGGTTTGCTCGAAGCGGCGGCCGAAGCGGTTCCCATTTCAGGCGTCTGTACGGTGTTCGCGGAATCGGAAGTGATCAACCACCTCTCCAACGGGGTGCCGCCCGAAAACATCATGTTTGGCGCTTCCAAGTCGCTCACGCAACGCTCGGTTCAGCTGTTGCGGCGGGTCAAACCGGAATCGGAAGTCACCGTGGTCGGCGGCATCCTGCGCTGGTCGAGCATGTCCAAGGCGATCGCCGAGGAACTTAAATTGGAGGTCAATGTCGCCGAGGAGGATCTGCCGCAATTCACGGCCGCCTTGGGTTGCGCCATTCTCGGCCATATCCGGCTCGAAAAAAATAAAGAGCAGGACCCCGAAGGCAAGGATGCGGCCGAGCAGCGGGACGCCGCATAACCGGCAACCGGGAAACAAAAAATGTCTGAAGATTTTAGTCCCTTGGAACCCGATGGCTGTGCCGTTCCCCTGCATCAAGAGCGGCAGCCGAAATCCTATACCGGCTGCGACATCCCCGCCGATCCAGAACTTGTCGCCGAGGGTTGGCAGTTCCGCTGTAACACGGACCACAGCAGGTTGAACGATGTCGTCGATACCTACAAGGAGCTGGGCTTCGAAATCCACCTGGAACCGGTTAACCTCACCGGCCTCAGTTCCGATTGCGGCGGCTGCGCATCCTTGCTGCAAACCTTCAGCGCCGTTTACACAAAAAAGTAAGCCTCCGGCCGGCCTCTAGAGCGGTTCAGGATTGATAGGAATCAATTTGATGGGAACAAATCGGTTTTCCGGGTAGGCGCGGTGCGCGGCGCGATGCGGATCCATCGGGCAAGCGCCGCAACGC
>NZAK01000018.1 GCA_002687515.1 Rhodospirillaceae bacterium | reverse complement strand
CGGGGGTCGCGGGGGCGCCCCCCGCATTTTAGAATCGGGGGGACACCCCCCGGTGGCCCCCCGGGGTGTCGGGAAGGCTTGCCGATGGGACGCCATCGCCGGCGCCTCCCCTCCTACCGAGGAAACGGGAAAGAAGATCACAATGGGTGTTTATCTGTGCAGGTTGGTATTACTGCGTGATCGCGCGTTAGTTCAGGAATCCGGCGACGGTTTTGAGGAAGGTGGGCACGGAAATGGGTTTGGAAATATAGCCGTCGCACCCCCCTTCCATAATTTTTTCCTCGTCCCCCTTCATGGCGAAGGCGGTGACGGCGATGACCGGAATATTCTTGAGATCGTCTTTTTGTTTAATCTGCCGGGTGACTTCGAGCCCGGAAATCTTAGGCAGTTGAATATCCATCAGGATAAGGTCCGGGTGGTGTTCCTCGGTCAAACTCATGGCCTCGCGGCCGTCCTTCGTCTGCAGCGTCTGATATCCATGAGCCTGCAATAAATCATTGAAAAGTTTCATGTTCAGTTCGTTGTCTTCGACAATCAAAATTGTTTTTGACATTATGTACTCCGACATATTAGTTCACACCCGCGATATGTGCTGCTGGAAGGCTGATGCGCCCCCCTCCTATCCTGAAAGATTGGGTTTTCAGCACTGAATACAAGGCTTTTTTTCGGATTCGGCGTTAAAATCCACGCACCTCCTCGACCATATGTTCCAAGTACCTGAAATCGCAGACGACGAGCGCTTTTTTTTCNCGCTTCAGGATACCTTGTTTGGTCAGTTCGCTGATCACCCGGGCGACGGTTTCGCGCGTCGTGCTGGCGCGGCTGGCCATGTCGCCGTGCACCGGGATCGGCTCGATAACGGAAATGTTATCTTGGCGCCGACCCGCCCGCGCCTGGCGTAACAGCTCGCCGTGGACGCGGTTGTTGGCGCCAAGGGAGGAGAGATCGACAATGCGCTCGGTCGAGGCGCGGATGATGGCGGCCATGTTGCGCAAAACCCGAAGTGAAATATCGGGGTAGTTCTGAATAAGTTTCAGGAACCGTTCCGGCGCCATTTTGGCAATGTCCGAGGCTTCCCGGGCGACCACGCTGGAAGACCGCGGGCGCCCGTCGAAGGCCGCCAATTCACCGAAATATTCTCCCTCGCCCAGATCTTCGAGCGCCACTTCCTTGCCGAGGACGGTGAAATTGACGATGCGCACCCGGCCTTGTGTGATGAAATATACATCGCGCGTTTCATCCATCTGGTCGATGATCTGTTCGCCCGCCGAAAACCGGCGCCAGCGGCACGACATTTCGAAATCCCGCCGCTCGACGGACGTCAAACCGGCGAGGATTCGAATATTCGACAGATCGTGCTTTTGCGGTGCGGCCAAATTTAACTCTCCCGGAACTCACGCGAATCCCCGTGGGGCATGTTATCCCCATGGCAGTGGAAAATCGAGCGTTTGATCCAAGTGTGATATCAACCAAATGGTTGTTTTTATGCGCTTTTTCCAGTGGCGCCCCTGGGACGCCCCTGGGGACGCCCCTGGGGACGCCCCTGGGGACACCCTTGCCCGCCCAAGCGGCGCAACCTATGTTGCGCCGATTGCTGCGACCCGGGCAGAGTAAAATGAGCGAATCCGAACCCGAAAAACAAACCGCCATCATTGCCGCCGTGGTGCCTTGTTACCGCGAACGTGGCCGCGTGCTTGGCGTTCTGGAAAAATTCGGCGAAGAGGTTTCGCACATCATCGTCGTCGATGACGCCTGCCCCGATGGCACCGGCGAATGGGTCAAATCCCAATGCCGCGATCCGCGCCTGACCGTCGCGGTAAACGAAACCAACCTAGGTGTCGGCGGCGCCACGCTCACCGGTTACGCCAAGGCGATCGAGCTCGGCGCCGACATCATCGTCAAGGTGGATGGCGACGGACAGATGGACCCCGGCATGATTTCACGGCTGGTCCGTCCCATCGCCGAGGGCCGCGCCGATTACGCCAAGGGAAACCGGTTTTTCCGGTTGGAGAGCGTTTCCGGCATGCCCACCATGCGCCTTGCCGGTAATTTGATGTTGTCATTCGCATCCAAACTGTCGAGCGGATATTGGAAGATATTCGATCCCACCAACGGCTTCACCGCGATCCACGCCAAGGTCGCCAAGATTCTGCCGCTGGGGCGGATCGACAAGAGCTTTTTTTTCGAATCCGACATGCTGTTCCACCTCAACGTTAATCGCGCGGTGGTCGCTGATGTGCCCATCGACGCCATCTACGGCGACGAAACCAGCCAGTTGAAAATATCCCGGATTCTGCTTCCATTCGCATGGAAGCATTTCAAAAATCTGAACAGACGGTTGATATACAATTATTTATTGCGGGATTTCAACTTCGCCTCGGTCGAGCTTGTAGCCGGTCTGGCACTCGCCATCTTCGGGTTTCTGTTCGGCGGCATCAATTGGTACGAAAGCGTTTCCACCGGCGTCGTGGCGGCGACCGGGGTCATCGTTCTTGCCGCCCTGACCTTCGCTCTCGGCACCATCCTGCTGCTTGGTTTCTTGAATTACGACATCCAGAACCAGCCGCAATCGCCGCTGCATCCGGACCTCTAGATTGAAACGCGGGCCCGGCCCGTTGCGGCGTATATTGACTTCGTGCCCCGGGCTACCCATCATTAAACCCAGCACAACGATTACACAGGATTTCGCGGATATGCGTTTACGCCTTGTCGGATATTTTGGAATATTGCTGACCGCCCTGGTTTTCGGCTTGGTATTCGGCCAGGTATTTGGGGTGGCGGCACCGGCGCAAGCGGCCGAGGGCACGGTGAGCGCCGTTGCCTATAAGAAGATTCCGGCGGGACAGCCGATGACCGTGCGGCCATGGGACAATTCCGATGAAAACCTGAAGCTGGCCGAGGAATTCGCTGCCATTCTCGTCGAGCGGGGTTACCGCGTCAGCGACGATGCGCCGTTGATCATTTCGTTCAGCACCCGCGATGTATTGGGATATTGGTCCGCCGGCCAGCGCCGTCATATCCTGGAACTTGAGGGGCACGGCGGACGCACCGGCGGCGAGGATGCGCGCGTCCGCCTCAACCTCTATTCGAGCCAGGGCGGCGTCCTCAACAGGGGCAAGGAACCCGGCAACGTGGTGCCTTCCAAATATATGATCGAAGTGACCCTCGACAAGCGCAAGGGCGAACGGCTTTGGCAGGGCGAAGCGACGGCGGCGCTAAAACGCACCGATGGTTTCACCTTGCTCCGATCCATGTTGCCGACGCTTTTGGACCATATGGGCCAGACCGTGCGCCGCAAGCCGGTTAAATTCTGATCAGCAAGTTCAGACTTGGACCCGCGCGCAAAACGCGCTAGTGTCCGACGCGAAAATTTCAAGGCAAGTATTTGTGCGGATTTGGACCGTTAACACCCAATTTCCGGTGTGATCGGGTCCCGCGAATTCCATCGAAATAGGCGCTTCCGATGAACGGTAAAATTCACCCCGCATTGCTGCCGGCGGGATTGCAAGACATGCTTCCCCCCGATGCGGAATTCGAATCGGAGGTGACCGAGGGTCTGATCCGGGCATTCGCGCGGCAAGGTTATGAACGCGTCAAGCCGCCCTTGATCGAGTTTGAGGAGAACCTTGTGAGCGGCAGCGGCGGCGCCACCGCGGCGCAGACTTTCCGCCTCATGGATCCGGTATCGCAGCGCATGCTTGGGGTGCGCGCCGACATGACGTTGCAGATCGCGCGGATCGCCACCACCCGGCTCGCCGATCTGCCGCGCCCTTTGCGGCTCAGCTATGCCGGGCAGGTATTGCGGGTTGTCGGATCGGCGCTGCGCCCGGAACGCCAATTCGGCCAGGTGGGCGCCGAACTGATCGGCTCGGCGTCTTGCAAGGCCGATGCCGAGGTTATCCTGATGGCAGCTAATTCCTTGAATTTCTTGGGTGTTACAGATTTATCCATTGATCTCGGACTGCCCAAGCTGGTGGCGGCGCTGATTGCGGCTTCGGATCTGGATAGTGCCACCGACATCGAGCGGCTGCGCGGCGCCCTTGGTCAAAAGGACCTAGCCGCAGTTACCGGCATGGACGGCATCAATGCCGATTTGTTTGATGGAATTCTGGCCGCCGTCGGCCCAGCCGAGACGGCGCTGGAGCGGCTGCGCCGGCTTGTTCTGCCGGACGATGCCGAGAAACAGATCGGCTTGCTGGCCGATGTGATGACGGCGATCAAGGTGGATGCACCGGATTTGAAATTGACCATAGATCCTGTGGAGGTGCGCGGCTATGAATACCACGAGGGGGTCACTTTCTCGATTTTCGCCTCAGGAGTGCGCGGCGAATTGGGCCGGGGCGGCCGCTATCTTTCGGGCAATGGCGGATCACCGGGTAACAAAGAGGGGGGCGGCGAGCCGTCGACCGGATTTACACTGTTCGTGGATGCGCTTTTGCGCGCGCTGCCCAAGCCGGACGGCCGTGACCGGGTATATCTGCCAGCCGGCGCCGATACCGAAGATGCCGAACGGCTGTGGGGTGATGGCTGGATCACCATCGCGTCGGTGGACGAAAACGCGGACGCTGAAGCCGAGGCGGCGCGCCTCGGATGCACGCATATCTTCGAGGGCGGCAGCGTCCGCGCCCTCCGCAACTAATGGATAACATCTAATGGCAAACGTCGTGGTCGTTGGCGCCCAGTGGGGCGACGAGGGTAAGGGCAAGATCGTTGACTGGCTGTCCGAACGGGCCGATGTGGTGGTCCGGTTTCAGGGTGGGCACAATGCCGGCCATACCCTGGTCATCGACGGCGAGACCTATAAGCTGAGCCTATTGCCATCGGGCATCGTCCGCGGCGGCAAGTTGAGCATTATTGGCAACGGCGTCGTTTTGGACCCGTGGGCCTTGCTCAAAGAGATTGAAACCCTGAAAGGTCAAGGCGTCGAAGTATCGCCGGACAATCTTTTGATTGCCGAAAACACGTCCCTGATCCTGCCCTTGCACGGCAACCTGGACCGGGCGCGGGAAGAAGCCTTGGGCGGTGCCAAGATCGGCACCACCGGGCGCGGCATTGGACCCGCCTATGAAGACAAGGTCGGGCGGCGCGCTATCCGCGTCGGCGATTTGAGTGACCAAGATGTCCTCGAAACCCGGGTCGATCAATTGCTGCTTCATCACAACGCGCTGTTGCGCGGGCTCGGATCACCGGAGGCCGACCGCAACCAGATATTGGGCGAGTTGGCGGCTGTCGCCCCGAAAATCACTCCCTTCGCCGGCGCTGCTTGGCGCTGCCTCGACGAGGCCCGCAAAAGCGGCAAGCGCATTCTTTTCGAGGGTGCCCAAGGCATCATGCTGGACGTCGATCACGGCACCTATCCCTTCGTTACCTCATCGAACACGGTGGCCGCGCAGGCCGCGGTCGGGTCGGGTCAGGGGCTGCGTACCGCCGATTACGCCTTGGGCATCACCAAGGCCTACACCACGCGCGTCGGTTCGGGCCCGTTCCCGACGGAACAGGACAACGATGTCGGCAGCCGGCTCGGCGAACGGGGCCGGGAATTCGGCACCGTCACCGGACGCAAGCGGCGCTGCGGCTGGTTCGACGCGGTTCTCGTCCGCCAGGCGATCAAGATCGGCGGCATATCCGGTATCGCGTTGACCAAACTGGATGTCCTGGACGGATTTCCCGAGCTTAAAGTCTGTTGCGAATACCGGATCGACGGCGAATCCACGGATCACTTGCCGGCGTCGATGACCGGCCAGTCACGCGTCGACCCGGTTTACGAAACTCTCGAAGGCTGGTCGGAAAGTACCCAGGGGGCGCGCTCGTGGGCCGACTTGCCGGCGACGGCAATCAAGTACATCCGGCGCATCGAAGAACTGATCGACGCGCCGGTGGCGCTGTTATCGACCAGCCCAGAGCGCGAAGACACCATCCTGGTGCAGGATCCGTTCGCCGATTAGTGGCCTACCCGTGACGGCCATATCCTGCTATTAAGGTGATTCGCTTATACGGCACCGCAAAACGCCGGAGAAACCCGGCCGCCGCTCTTTCGATGAAGAGGTTTCATGGCCGACGCAACGCCAGATCTGGAAACCAAGGACGCTGAGGCGGACGCGCAGCCGACGGCGGATGCCGAGGTGGACGGCGCCGAGCCGGAAAAGCCCGCAGGCGAGGCGGAACAGACCAGAACCGGCGGCACCGGAGGCACCACGAAACCCGAACCGGATGACAACGGCGGCGCACCTTCGCCACCGGGAACCGCCAAGGCGCGGGAACCGGCGGCCCAACAGGCGGAAGAAGCCGGCGCCGGAACGGATGATGATGCCGAATCGGATGCTGAAGCCGATTCGGAAGAAGATACCGAAACACTGGGTGACGGCCTTACCACACCCAGAATTTCGAACACGCAGTTGGAGCCGGCCCTATCGATCCCAGGCCAGCCAATCCTCATTAACGATCGATACGAGGTCCATTCGACCAAACCCCTGCCCGAACTGGATTCACCCTCGGCCCGCGCCTACGAGGTCGAAGACCGGCTGCAACCGCGCAGCCAGATATTCGCGCTCGTCTGCATTCCCGAAATTCCGGCGCGTCAGAATGTGATTAATTCGTTGAGCGGCGATGACTTGCAGGGCGTTATCAAGCTGATCGATTCCGGAATGGCGGAATGGTCGTCCTTGGATCAGTGGTGCCAGATATTGATCTTTGAACGCCCCCTCGGCGGGCGGGTGCTGACGACCATAACTTCCGACATCCAGGAATATCACAAAATCGACATCATCCGCGCGGTGCTGGAACAAGGGGCCAGCGCCCTACAATATTTGCAGCTCCGAGGTCATATTCATCGCGCCGTGCGTCCCGACAACCTGTTTTTCCGCGACGCCGAAAAGCAAGATATCATATTGGGCGAATTTATGACCGCACCGCCCGGATTCGATCAGCCCCTGGCGTTCGAAACAGCGGAACGCGGCATGGCGTCGGAAGGCGGCCGCGGCCGCGGTAATGTATCGGATGATTTTTACGCCCTCGGCGCCACCGTGGCTTTCCTTCAGCAAGCCGTTAACCCGGTCAAGGGAATGACCCGCGAGCAGCTTATTCACGCCAAAATCACACGCTCTTCATACCAGACATTGGTGGGTGGCAATCTCCTGACCTCGACCCTGCTCGAGCCGATGCGCGGCTTGCTGGAAGACGACGCGGGGCAGCGGTGGGACTTTGACAGTTACGACCTGTGGGCCAGCGGCCGGCGCGTTCCCGCCGGACAGGCCCCGACACGCAGGCGTTCGCCGAGGCCACTCAAATTCGGCGAGTTTGAACATATCGAACCCAAGAGCCTCGCCTATGCGATGTCGCTACGGCCAGATACTTCGATCAAGCTGATCAAGGACGGAACATTGGAAACCTGGCTCAGCCGCGGTATCGAGGACAAGGAACTGGCCGCCGTCGTCGCCGCCCAGGTGGAAGCTTCAAAGGCGAAGGAGCAGGAAAACCGGGATGTTGATTACGTCCTTCTAGCGAAGGTTCTGATCCTCATGGACCCGTCGCGCCCGATCCATTACAAGGGCGCGGTCTTCATGCCCGACGGATTTGGCGCCGCCATCGCCACCGAAATGATCCGGGGCGGCAACATCAAGGATTTGGCCGAGACCATCGTTCATCAAATTCCGACCTTCTGGTTCGAATCGCAGGAAGGCGGCCTCGCTTCTTCGGCTAACGAGGACGCCTTGTTTCAGGAGTTGCGCCTGAATCTTCAAAAAACCGGGCCGGGTTTCGGAGCCGAGCGTTGTCTCTATGAATCCAATACGAATCTAGCCTGCCGGAGCCCCCTGCTTGGCGGCCGCTACGTGGCGCATATCGAGGATCTGCTGCCCGCCCTCGATCTCATAGAAAAGAATATTGATTCCAAGCAAAGGCCCTATGACCGCCATATCGCCGCCTTCATCGCCAGTCATATAAATTCGGACATCGATGAATTGCTGGATCAAACCGCCGATTCCGACGATGCGGTCGCGGCGTTGGCGGTCCTGAAATTGTACGCCAGTATGCAGGTTACGCTTCAGTTGAAGGAAACGACGGGCCTCAGCAAATGGCTCGGCGGCCAGATGGGTCCCGTGATCCGGTTGTACAAAAGCCGGGGAACCCGCCGCCGGCTGGAAGCGGAAGTCCCAAAGCTGGTCCGCATCGGGTGGCTTCCCGATTTGCTCGGTCTTCTCGACGATTACGACGCGCGCATCAAAGACTCCGGCGACTATGCCGATGCGCGGGAAGAATTCAGCGAGGCCGACGCCGAGATAGAGCGAATCCAGGAAAATTCAACGCCTGAATCGGAGACCGTGCAGCGCGGCGCGAAACAGGCGGCGGCGGTTTTGTCGATCGTCATCACCTGCATTGTTGTCACCATGATGTTCCTGGCCAATTGAATGCGGACGCATAACCATGTCTGAAGCCCCGGCGCCGGAAAAAAGGAAAGCGACCTTCAAACCCGTTTTGTGGGGCTTCCTTTTCACCGTCATCTTGGTAGCGTTTCCAGGGATGATAATCCTTATCGGCGTCGGCATGCTGCCGACGATCGTCGCCAAAATGGTCGACCGATCAGACAAAAAATATGCGGCCTTTTGCGTCGGCGGCATGAATTTCGCCGGCGTGTTTCCCTGGATCATGGATCTTGGTTGGCAGGGCGCCAGGGATTTCGGCGCGGCATTCGCGATCATCACCGACCCTTTTAAATTGACCATGATGTATGCGGCGGCGGCATTCGGATGGCTGCTGTTCGTTTCGATACCGCCGGTGGTCGCGGCACTGATATCCATCGCCGCCCAGCAGAGGATCATGCAGCTCAGAGCGAAGCAAAGGGAACTGATCAACGAATGGGGCCAGAACATCGCCCAGGGCCAAACCGAAATCCCGGAAGAGGCTGGCGAAGAACCTGCCGAAACATGAGTTTCAAGCAGATTCCTCGCCGGGTGCCGTTATCGGCAGGTTTCTGGCCTGTTTCAGGCCGATTTCAGGCCGGTCAGTGGCTATTAGGCTGCGATCGCCTGATCCAAAGCCGCGTTGCGGACCGCTTTTTGAACCTTCTCGAATGCGCGCACTTCAATCTGGCGGACGCGCTCGCGGGAAATTCCATAGCGCCGGCTCAAAGTGTCAAGCGTCGACGGATCATCTTTGAGACGGCGCTCAAAGAAGATTTCGCGCTCACGGTCTTTGAGGCCGACAATCGCCGCGCCTAATAGGCGGCGGCGGTTGGTGGTTTCCTCGTTTTCGGCGACGAACTCTTCCTGATTGGCGGTTTCGTCGACCAGCCAATCCTGCCATTCGCCCTCGCCTTCCTCGCGCAAGGGCGCGTTCAGCGAATTATCGGGGCCGGCAATGCGCCGGTTCATGGAAACCACTTCGGCCTCGGAAACGTTAAGTTGTTCGGAAATGGCGCTTACATGCTCGGGCGTCAGATCGCCTTCCTCGATGGCGCTCAGCTTGTTCTTGAGCTTGCGCAGATTGAAAAACAGTTTCTTCTGCGCCGCCGTGGTACCCATCTTGACGAGCGACCAGGAGTGCAGAATGTATTCCTGGATCGCCGCCCTGATCCACCACATGGCGTAGGTTGCCAAGCGGAAGCCGCGGTCGGGATCGAAGCGTTTGACCGCCTGCATCATGCCGACATTGCCTTCGGAAATGAGATCGGCAATGGGAAGACCGTAACCGCGATAGCCCATCGCGATCTTGGCCACCAAGCGGAGATGGCTGTTCACCATCCGGTGCGCGGCTTCATGATCGCTCTTTTTCTGCCAACGCTTGGCAAAGTTCATTTCTTCCTCGAGCGTCAGCATCGGGAAGCGCCTGATTTCCTGCAAGTACCTTGAGAGATTCGCCTCGGGAGTAACCGAGAGGGATATTGTTCTAACAGCCATGATCTCCAGCCCCAAATTCCGTTTTCTACGCCATCCGCGACTGCGGAATGTGGCGCCATCATGGCCGCTAATGCCCGCCGCAATCAACAAACAGCGTGTGTTAAAGAGTAAGCGGAGGATTCTTTTGTAATTCTAATTTTACAAAAGCGTTTCCAGGTCCGGCGGCAGCGCACTGTCAAAGACCTGCTTCTCGCCGCTGGCGGGGTGGATAAAACCCAGGCGGCAGGCGTGCAGCGCCTGACGGCCGATCGCCGCCGCCGCGGCGCCAAACGCGGTATCGGCGTCCCGGCGCGCCCGCCGCCCGCCGCCATAGACCGGATCGCCAATGATGGGATGTCCGATATGGGCCATATGCACCCTTATCTGATGCGTGCGCCCGGTCGCCAGCCGGCATTCGACAAGCGCCGCGCAAGCGATGCCGGCCTGGCCGCCGCCCAGCGCCCGGATCACGCGGTAACCGGTCTCCGCCTTTTTTCCGCCGCGCGTCAGCACCGCCATCTTCTTGCGGTTTCTTGGGGATCGTCCGATGTTGCCGTGGATGACACCTGTCGATTTCGCCGGCACGCCCCAGACCACCGCCCGGTAGGCGCGGTCGATGCTGTGCGCGGCAAATTGCGCCGCCAGATGCCGGTGCGCGTTGTCGTTCTTGGCGGCGATCATCAGGCCGGATGTATCCTTGTCCAGCCGGTGCACGATGCCGGGCCTGATTTCGCCGCCGATACCCGACAGGCTGTCGCCGCAATGATTGATCAGCGCATTGACCAGGGTGCGGTCCGGATTGCCGGCAGCCGGGTGCACCACCAGTCCGGCTGGCTTATCGATGACGATCAAATCGGCGTCCTCGAAGCGGATATCGAGCTCGATGAATTGCCCTTGCGGGCGCGCCGGCCGGGCTTTGGGCACCGCGACCATATAGGTTTCACCCGGTTTGACCCGTTTCGACGGGTCATTTACTGTTTCGCCGGCGCGCGTCACGTGGCCGCCGGTAATCAGCGCCTTGATTCGGGTCCGCGATAGATCTTCGACATGATCACCGAGAAACCGGTCGAGGCGCTCGCCGGCTCGGGCCGGGCCGACCGGCACCCGATGACGCGTGGCGATTGGGGGTTCAGTCATGAAACAGAGCCAGTCATGAAACACAGATTGACCTGAAATCATGCAGCCAAACAAGGGCTTAATTTACCTGGTCGCCGGTCTTGGCGCGCTGATCGTTCTCGGCTTGGCCGCCGCTGCCGTCGGCATCGTGCTGAAAACCTCGGGCTCCGGATTTTCCTTTTTTGGAACGACCGCGCCAACATTTAACAATGCCGAGGTGATGCTGCCGCCGGGGGCGCGTGTTATCGGCATCACCGCCGATGGCGGCCGCATCCATGCCCATATTCAAGGCGGCGGCGGCGCCAGCATCTGGACCATCGATCCCGCCACCGGCAAGGTGCTCGGCAAAATGCTCCTGAAATCGCCATGAGCGCCCTATCTAAAAGCAGTTTGGCGATTACACTGACAGCCACCCAGCGGAACTTGATCCTGGCCGAGGCGGAGGCCGCCTACCCGGACGAATGCTGCGGCCTTTTAGTGGGGCGCGGCGGCGAGACCCGGAATGTGACCGTTTCGCGCGTCGTGCCGGCGGCCAATGTGGCGCCCGATGATCCCGGCCATTCGGTCCGCGACCGCTTCGAGGTGGACCCGCAGGCGCGTTTCGATCTGGAACGGGAATTGCGGGCTGGCCCGGACGCGGTGATCGGCCATTACCATTCGCATCCCGATCATCCGGCGGAACCGTCGGCGAGGGACCTCGCCAAGGCTTTTGAGCCTTCGCTGATCTGGCTGATCACCGGCGTGATGAGCGGCCGCGCCGAGAACTTGCGCGCCTTCCGCCTGGCCGATGGCGGCGGCGGCTTCGACGAAGTGGTCTTGGAAATCGCCGATCATGCGATACCGGTTCAATCTCCGGATGCTTGAAAAGTTGGAAAAAAGTTGAAAATGTTGGCAGATCTCAAGGTCCCCATCGTCTAGTGGCCTAGGACATCGGCCTCTCACGCCGAAAACGGGGGTTCGACTCCCCCTGGGGATACCAATCAAATCAATGACTTAGATTTTTTACGCGAATTCGTGTCCACTTTTTGTCCAATATCCGTGGTTGGACATGTCTGGACGTCAAAAAACACTGTAGCACTAAGTCATTGTAAAATAAATGCTAATCGGTGTCCGCTGGGGTCCTTGGAGGTCTATTTGAGCGCGCTCTCACGCCGAAAACGGGGGTTCGACTCCCCCTGGGGATACCAATCTTTTCAATGAGTTAGCCGTTTCTTGGAGCGGCTATTTTCTTTTGTACGGCAAAAATACGGCAAAGAGGATCTAAATTGGGGCAGATTTAGGCCCTTGCGCCGGACCGTAATTGGGCTGCGATTCGATAGGTATGGCTACCGAAATTTTCGTGGACGGTGTTCGCCGACTTCGATGAAAGATTCCGGGTGAATTTTGAATCCGAATCGGGTAGATGGGCTACATGTTTGCCAACTCTGTATCTATTCCCCTGGCTCCTGGCACGGGCAATACCGGCAACGACGCGCTCCCGGATCATCGACCGCTCGAACTCAGCGAAGACACCAAGCATCTGAAACATGGCCTTCGGGGCGCAGCATGTGCTGCCGGTACGCCTTTGAGAACCTCATGACGCGCCCTCCATATCCGGAAGGCGTACCAATTCACCTTTGGCGCTGCCGGCCCATTCGCTTATTCCACACTGGCCCATGACTTCAAGGCCGTGCAGCCGACAATGATCGTGAAGCGCGGTCGTTAAATGTTCACCACCCTGATCAAGGTATACGCCGGGATCAAAGGCCAGCACCCAGTAGGCTGGCCGGTACGTCACGTTCCAATTGGCTGAGGTTGCCGTGCCGAGAGAACTGTTCCAGAAAATCTTGGGCTTGATNGATGATCTACGACGAAGACCCGTTCCGGCGTAGGCCGAGGGAACCGATGGTGAGGNGAATACGACACGAGNGGTGTGTCTGNATGGCNAGAGAAACGACCAAATGGCCTTCCACANCNTGGGCCGATTACCAAAATCATGNCATCGGATGGCTACAAAGGAGATAGAGTTCCCTTGGAGATGGGGCCGTGGTGCGATTTCCACGAAGTTGGATGTCATCTGGGGAATGTCGGTCAACAGCAGCAACAGGATGTGACAAACAGGATTTTCGCGGCATTACGCAGTGCTTGGAAGAGCTTTCCGCAACGGGTTCCAGAAAAGGAAGATCCGGCGGATGCGCGCTGGATATAGATCTGGTGTTATCAGGAAGGTTAGTCCATAACGGCGTTCTAACTAATAGGAGGAATTCAACTATGTTCAATGTATCCACGGCCCTTAAGCGCTTTNTTGTCGGGCTTGCCATCGTTGGTGCCGGCATGATGGCGACGACCGCGTCCGCTCAGAACCTTAAATTCTTTACCATCGGGACGGGCGGGACGGCCTACACCTATTATCCGGTCGGCGGCATCATCGCCAACTCGATCTCGAAGCCTCCCGGTTCGCGTGAATGCGGCAAGGGCGGAAGTTGCGGCGTCGACAATCTGATCGCGTCCGCGGTCTCGTCCCGCGGTTCCGTCGATAATGTCAACGCGATCAATTCCGGCCTTCGCAATTCCGGCTTCGCGCAATCGGACGTCGCCTACTGGGCTTATACCGGTACCGGTACCATGGAAGGCAAGCCGCCGATGAAGGACCTCAGGACCATCGCCGCCTTGTTCGAGGAACATATCCATCTGGTGACGGCGGCCGACAGCGGCATCAATTCCGTCGCCGATCTCAAGGGCAAAGTGGTCTCGCTTGACGAGCCGGGGTCCGGGACCTACGTCGACGCCAATCTGATTCTTGATACCAATGGGGTGAATCTGTCGGACATCACGCCCGAACACCTCAAGGGCAACGCTGCCACCGACGCCCTTCGCAACGGCAAGGTCGATGCGATCTTCGTCGTTGCCGGTTATCCGACCGGCGCCCTGGTCGAACTCGCGGCCGCGATTAAAATCAAGCTGGTGCCGATTTCGGGCCCCGGCGCCAAGGCCCTGACCGACAAGTACGGTTTCTTCGCTTCTAGCGAGATTCCAGCCGGTACCTACGAGGGTGTCGCCGCGACCAAGACCGTTTCCGTCGGCGCGCAATGGTTCACCAGCGCCAAGGAAGACGAGACCTTGATCTACGGCATTACCAAAGCGCTCTGGAACAAGGAGACGCGAAGGCTGCTCGACATCGGACACGCCAAGGGCAAGACCATCACGGTGGAGACCGCACTCTACGGCGTCGGCGTGCCTTTGCATCCGGGTGCCAAGCGGTACTACAAGGAAGCGGGCCTGGTTAAATAGGGCCTCACTCAAGAAAACGTTCAGCCCGGCGTTTACGGCAACGCCGGGCTGGTATTTCTTGACGGCGAGCTGGTGGGGGCGACATGGGCAGCGGCCAGTCAATGGATTCCTTATCGGAGCTGGAACGCCGTTACGACCCAGTAATCCGTTTTCGCCCCACCGGCAGGAAGATCGGCATTCTCATTACCTTCCTGCTGGTTTCGATGTCCATCTACCATTTTTACGCCTCCGGGTTTGGGCTGATCCGGGAATGGCTTCATCGCGGGATTCACCTGTCGTTCGTCCTCAGCCTCGTCTTCTTGCTCTTCGGCGCGCACCAGAACCGGTCGAGGGNCTCGGTCAAAACCACTTGGTACCGTATTGNCGGGATCGGGATTTGGGACATTGCGCTTGCGATCACGGCCGTGGCCGTTTCGCTCTACCTTCCGTTGCTTCCGGCCGAGATTGTTGCCCATCGCGTCGGCGCGCCAAGTGTGTCCGACGTGGTCATGGGATCGCTACTGCTGGTATTGGTGCTGGAGGTAACAAGGCGCTCGGTCGGCCTCACCATGTCCGTGATCGCCGTGGTTCTCGTTCTCTACGCCCTCTTTGGCACCTATGCCCCCGGCGCCCTCAAGCATCCGGGAGCAAGCTGGGAAGGGCTCATCAATCACCTTTACATGACCAATCAGGGTATCTACGGCGTCGCCATCGGGGTGGTTGCGAAGTACGTTTTCCTGTTCGTCCTGTTCGGCGTCCTGGCCACCCGTATCGGCCTCGGCCAGTTGTTTATCGATCTCGCCTCCGTGCTGGCGGGCCGCTACGCCGGAGGGCCGGCGAAGGTCGCCATCTTTTCCTCGGCCATGCTCGGAACGATTTCGGGGTCCTCGATCGCCAATACCGTCACGACCGGGGCATTGACAATTCCGGCCATGAAGAAGGTGGGCTACGAGCCCCATTTCGCCGCCGCCGTCGAGGCCGCGTCGTCCACGGGCGGGCAGATCACGCCGCCGATCATGGGGGCAGCCGCCTTTATCATGGTGGAGTTTCTGGAGATCCCCTACCGTGAGATCCTGCTGGCCGCCCTGGTCCCGGCGACGCTGCACTATTTCGGCATCTTCATCATGGTCCATCTCGAGGCCAAGCGTCTCGGGCTCCGCGGTCTAAGCGCCCAGGAAATGCCGAAAGCGCTGGCGGTTCTGTCGAAGCATTGGCTGACCCTCGCGCCGCTTCTTATTCTCGTCTATCTCATCATTTCCGGACGGTCGCCCGATTTCGCGGCGGTTTGGGGGATCGTGGGCTGCGTCGTGTGCGGCTTCATCAATCCCAATGACCGGCTGACGATCCCGGATTTCATCGAGTCCCTGGCCACCGGCGCCAGGTATGCTCTAGCCGTTGGCGCGGCGGCCGCGGCGGTCGGCATCATCGTCGGGGTTGTGACGCTGACGGGAACAGGCTTTCGCCTGAGNTTTGTCGTGACCCAGGTCGCCAGCAACCTGGGTGGCTGGATCAGCTCGGGCTGGTTGGGCATGTTCTTGACCCAGAACGGATTGGCCCTGTTCTTCACGCTTCTATTCACCGCCGTCGCCTGCATCATCATGGGGGCAGGTATTCCGACGACGGCAACTTACATCATTTTGGTCTCGGTGGCGGCGCCGGCGCTGGCGCTCCTCGGTGTCCAGCCGTTGGTCGCCCATTTCTTCGTGTTCTATTACGGTGTACTGGCGGACATCACGCCGCCGGTTGCGCTGGCGGCCTATGCCGGGGCCGGCATCGCCGGGGCCAATCCATTCAAGACCGGTAACACGGCTTTCAAGTTGGGCATCGCTAAGGCGCTCGTCCCGTTCGTGTTCGTTTATTCGCCGGCGCTGCTGCTCGTAACACCCGAGTTCGCCTTGAACGATTTCCTGATCACGCTTTCGGGCGCGATGATCGGCATCGCCCTTATCGGTGTCGGATTCTCGGGGTTCCTGTTCTCGAAAATGGGCAGGTTAGAGCGGGTGTGGATCTGTTTCGCCGCCCTGTTTTTCGTCGCCCCGGGGATCGGCTCGATGGGAATCGGGTTCTTTTTCGTCCTGCCGGTTCTGGTGCGCCAGGTCTTGGCGCACCGACGGAAGCTGTCCGCAAGTTCGCCGGCATCCACCTGAGCACGCTTGAACCGCTGCAAGATTAGAAGGCGATGGGGAGGTATCGCTGTCGCTCTCCAACACCGGCCTTGGCATCGCCGCCAGGGACTTTCGGGTGGTCCTTCCCGGAATGCTCAGCACCGACGAGAGAGGCGCCCCGAGACCGTCCGGCCGAGTCCCTCGGCGCCGCCATCGAGAGCCTCGACATGTCCGCCCTTCGCGGCCTCCTTTAGCCACATAAACGAGGCCTGCAGATCCTTCTCTACGTCCTTGCCCTCGCGATAGGCCATTGCGAGTTCAAACTGCCCCTGGGCATCACCGCTTTTCGCCTTGCTCACCATATCGCTCTCGCCACAAGCAGCCAGCAGGGCCGAAATTCCGATCACAAGAAAAAGACGTTTCATCCGACATTCCCCAGTTAGGTTCCCAATCCATGTCAAGATCGGCGCCAAAGTTATCCACCATGGCCGGTACGTCACGTTCCAATTGGCTGAGGTTGCCGTGCCGTGAGAACTGTTCCGGAAAATCCTGAGCCTGATCGATGATCTACGGCGAAGACCCACTCCGGCGTAGGCCGAGAGAATCGATGGCGCA
>NZAK01000017.1 GCA_002687515.1 Rhodospirillaceae bacterium | reverse complement strand
CACGATCTGACGCTGCACGGCGCAAAGGCGAACAATCTGCGCAACGTCACCGCCAGTATCCCGCTCGGCACCTTCACCTGCATCACCGGGGTTTCGGGCGGCGGCAAATCGACGCTGGTCGTCGAAACCCTCTACAAGGCCCTGGCGCGGCGGCTGAACGGCAGCCGCACTCATCCCGGCGCCCACGACCGCATCGCCGGCGTCGAGTTCCTCGATAAGGTGGTCGATATCGACCAGAGCCCGATCGGGCGGACGCCGCGTTCCAACCCGGCCACCTATACCGGCGCCTTCACCCCNATCCGCGANTGGTTCGCCGGNCTGCCCGANNCNAANGCNCGNGGCTACAAGCCGGGGCGCTTTTCCTTCAACGTCAAGGGCGGGCGCTGCGAGGCCTGCCAGGGCGACGGGCTGATCAAGATCGAGATGCATTTCCTGCCCGACGTCTATGTCCAGTGCGATCAGTGCAAGGGCAAGCGCTACAACCGGGAAACCCTGGAAATCGGTTTCCGCGGCAAATCCATCGCCGATGTTCTCGACATGACGGTCGAGGAAGGCCTCGAATATTTCAAGGCGGTGCCGGCGATCCGCGACAAGATGCTGACCCTCTCCCGGGTCGGTCTCGGCTACATCCATCTCGGCCAGCAGGCGACCACCCTGTCGGGCGGCGAGGCGCAGCGGGTCAAGCTGGCCAAGGAGCTGAGCCGCCGGGCCACCGGCAAGACCCTCTATATACTGGACGAACCGACCACCGGCCTGCATTTCGAGGACGTCAAAAAGCTGATCGAGGTGTTGCAGGCGCTGGTCGACCAGGGCAACACCATCATCGTCATCGAACACAATCTCGAAGTCATCAAGACCGCCGACTGGATCATCGATCTAGGCCCCGAGGGCGGCGACAAGGGCGGCCGCATCGTCGCCGCCGGCACCCCCGAAGACGTCGCCGAGACGGCGGGGAGTTATACCGGGGAGTATTTGGCGCGCTATCTGGGACGGAAGCGGAAGAAGCGGAAACGGGCGTGAGGACACACAATAAGCCTAATCGGATAACCAAACGCTGTAGGGGCGGGTTTGAAACCCGCCCTTACGGTTCGCGGTATTCGGTTCGCTCCGCTTATCCCCCGGCGCCGAGCCCCTTCCACACCCTTTCCGTCAACGGCAGCGCGTTCAGGTCGTGCACGTTTTGCAGGCACATGCCGAGCATGTAGCCGTCACCTTCGCCGTCCCGGTGGCATTGATTGAAAAACCGCCTGGCCTGCTTGATGCCGGCGCTCGAATTCGGGCCCGGCGCCGCGCCGACGGTTTTTTGCCAGAGGGCATCCGCATCGACGTTCGTGCCAATCGGGGTATTGCCGACCGCATTGAACAGCTTGAGAGAGGTTTCGGCAACCAACAGCCGCGCCTTGGCCGGGGCGCTGCCGTATTGAACATAAAGTTCCGCCTGGGCGCGCAACGGGCCGGTATATTGGGCGATTTCGCCGGCGGTCATCGGATCATCGCCGTCCCTCTTGACCGGCACCAGTGAGGCGAGCTTGCCGACGCTGAGCGCCGCATACGCGCCGTTCATCTCCTTGATCAACGTTTCGGGCACGGTCATGCGCACGGAAACGAAACTACGCTCGCTCTCGATGCTCACCAGCAGGCCCGCGTCGAGGCTGCGGACGCTGCCGTCGGCGGCGGTCACCTGGAGGGTCAGGTTGGTACCGGCGGCTGGAACGTAGGCGGTTTTTTCATGCGGCGACTTGCGGTGCCGCTGCAGGCAAAAGGCGCTGAATTCGGCCCAGCAGGTGCCGTTTTCGCAACTCAGCGGGGTCGGCGTGGCGGTCGCCATCAGGCCGAGGATTTGCGGCGGCTCGGCCTTGGCACCGTGGGCGAACAAGATTGCGACTACGCCAACAATGGATACAAGAATGCTACGGGTTAGAGCCATCGGGGCCTCCTTAAAGGATTTTTCGGGAGGCCGGCGGGCGCGCCGTCGACAGTTACCGGCGGCAACCACCGGTCTATTGGTGAAATCTTCTCACGGGTTGCCGATCCGCGTCAACTGGCGGCGGCGCGCGCCACCTCTTGTACCTGTATTCCGGCCAGGAACCGCTCCAATTCCGCGGCGGTCTCCGCCAGCCCAACCTGTTCGCCGCCGCTTTCGCTCAAAACGATTCGCGTGATTTCGAGGCTCCGCGCGCGCATCGCGGCCACCGCCGTCAAGGTGTGGCTGATGGCGCCGAGATAGGTGCCGGCGACCAGCAAGGCGGGGATTTCGAGGGCGGCGATCCAATCCAAATTAGTGGCATCGTCGGAGACCGGCGACATGATGCCGCCGACGCCTTCGATCAAAAGGGTCTCGCCCGCCGCTTCGGCGCGCGCCATCTCGGCGCCGCAGAATTCGACCACAGCGTCCATATCGACCACTTCGCCTTCGGCGCGCGCCGCCATGTTGGGGGCCAGCGGCCGGGCGTAGCGCCAGGGCGAGATGGCGGCGATGTTTTCGGCGTTCGCATCCAAGCCCATGGCCGCCAGCAGGACGGCGGCATCGGAGCCTTCCGGCGCGGCGGCATCGAAGCCGCTGATCAATGGTTTGAGGGCGCGGACCGCCCTACCCTCGGCGCGCAATTGCCCGATCAGTTGCGTGGTGACGAAGGTCTTGCCGATTTCGGTGCCGGTGCCGGTCACGAAAACGGCGGTCATGAAATACCTTCCGCGCGGAGCGCATCGGCCAGCCCCCGGATTTGATCTTCTTCATGCCCGGCGGTGAAAGTGAAGCGCAGCCGCGCTGTGCCTTCGGGCACGGTCGGCGGGCGGATGGCGGTGACCAGGAAGCCCGCCTCCTCGAGCTTGGCTGAATGCCGGAGCGCCGTTTCCGCATCGCCCAGGAGCAAGGGTACGATCGGGCTTGTCGCTTCCGGCAAATCCATCAATTTGGTGAACCGGCGCGCATTGGCCAGGGGCCGCGCCGTCAGATCGCGGTCCTCGGTAATGATCTCCAGGCCCGCCAACGCAGCGCCCGCATCCGCCGGTGACATTCCGGTGGAGTAGATCAGGCTGCGCGCCCGGTTGACGATCAGATCGATCACCGGCCTTGAAGCACAGATATACCCGCCATAGGCGCCGGCCGCTTTCGACAGGGTTCCCATCTGCAACGGCACCCGCGCCGCCGCCGGGTCGGGCGCGACGACGCCGAGGCCGTGGGCATCGTCGGTCATCAGCCAGGCGTCATGAGCGGCCGCCAGATCGGCCAGCGCCGCCAATGGCGGCCGGTCGCCGTCCATCGAAAAAACGGTTTCGGTGAGGATCAGGCAGCGCTTGGCGCGGCCGCGCGATTCGTCCAGCAAGGCGGCGCAGGCAGCGGCGTCATTATGGGCGAAGGCGCGGACCTCGGCGCCGGCCAATGCCGCGCCCACATGCATGCAGGAATGGGCCAGCTCATCCAGCANAACCAAATCGCCGCCGCCGATCAGCGCCGGAATGATGCCGATATTGGCGAGATAGCCGCTGCCGAACACCAGCGCCGCCTCGGTCCCCTTGATAGAAGCGAGCTTGGCTTCGAGGGCGGCGAACAGCGGATGATTGCCGGTCACCAGGCGCGACGCGCCGGCGCCGGCGCCATATTGGTCGATGGCGTCCTTCGCCGCCTGTCTGACCGACCGATGCTGGCTCAAATTCAGATAATCGTTGCAGCAAAAAGAGATCAATCGCCGCCCGTCCCGGATCACCTCGATGCCGCCGCTACGCGCGGTTTCGGCCAACGCGCGCCGCAGCCGGGCCGCGTCCAAATCGGCGAGTTTGCCGGTCGCGTGCGCGTCCAGTGACTTGCCTGGCAAATGAACGGGGCCTTTATCCATGTCTGCTCCCAGCGGCGGCACTTGTGCCTTGTCGCTTGTAACCCTAAAACAAGAGCCGTGGAATGAAAACTATTGCTGGAATGACGCATCAAATGAATCCCGAAACGCTGCGAACGGCCGACAATCCAGATCAAGAGGCGCCGCCCCGCTGGAGCTTCGAGGCGGCCCTCGAATTGTTCGAAAGCCCCTTGAACGATCTCTTGTTCCAGGCGCAAACCGTCCATCGCCGCCATTTCGACGCCAACACGGTACAAGCCAGCGCGCTCTTGAACGTCAAGACCGGCGGCTGTTCCGAGGATTGCGCCTATTGCGGCCAAAGCGCCCACCACCAGACCGGTTTGGAGCGCGAACGCCTGATGCGCGTCGACGAGGTAACCAAGGCGGCGCGGCGCGCCAGGGACCAGGGCTCCACCCGCTTCTGCATGGGCGCCGCTTGGCGAGCCCCAAGCGACCATCAGTTGGATCTGATCGCCGAAATGGTCGGCGCGGTCAAGGCCGAGGGCATGGAGGCCTGCGCCACCCTCGGCATGCTGACCGGTGACCAGGCCGAGCGGCTAAAACAGGCGGGCCTCGATTACTACAATCACAATATCGACACCTCGGAAGAATTTTACGGCAATATCGTTTCCACCCGGGCCTTCTCGGACCGGCTGGAAACCCTCGGTCATGTCCGCGATGCCGGCATCCGGGTCTGCGCCGGCGGCATCATCGGCATGGGCGAGGCGCGCGCCGACCGCGTCGGCATGCTGCTGACCCTCGCCAACCTGCCGGAACCGCCGGAAAGCGTCCCCATCAACCTGTTGATCCCGATCGCAGGCACGCCGCTGGAAAACGTGGCGCCGCCCGACAGCTTCGAAATGGTGCGTACCATCGCGGCGGCGCGCATCATGATGCCCCGATCCTACGTGCGGCTGTCGGCCGGGCGCGAAACCATGAACGATGAATTGCATGCGCTCTGTTTTCTGGCCGGCGCCAATTCCCTGTTCATCGGCGAAAAGCTGCTGACCGCCGCCAATCCCGACGAAGAGCGCGACCGCGATCTGTTCGAACGCTTGGGCCTCAGCCTGGAAGCGCCGGAATCTGACGCCGGGGGATGAGCGCGACACCTTCCTGGCCGGACACTGAATGGCTCGATAGGGGCTGGCCCCATGTCTGGCTCCCCTACACCCAGATGCAAGGCGCGGATTTGCCGCTGCCCGCCGTCGCCACCCAGGGCACGCGCATCAGCCTCGCCGACGGGCGGCAATTGATCGACGGCATCGCGTCCTGGTGGACGGCGTGTCACGGTTATAACCACCCGCACATCGTCGCCGCCATTCACCACCAGCTCGACCGAATGGCGCATGTGATGTTCGGCGGCCTCGGCCACCAGCCAGCCTTCGACCTGGCGCGGCGGCTGGCGGCGATGCTGCCGGGCGATCTCAACCGCGTTTTCTTTGCCGATTCCGGCTCGGTGGCGGTGGAAATCGCGATCAAGATGGCGCTGCAATACTGGATCAATATGGGCCAGCCGGAGCGCCGGCGCATCCTGTGCTTCAACGGCGGCTATCACGGCGACACCACCGGCGCCATGTCGGTGACCGACCCGAAAGAAGGCATGCACGCGCTGTTCAGCGGACTGTTGCCGGAACACTATTTCGCCGATATTCCCGCCGATGATGCGGGTTTCGCCGAGTTCGAGGATTTCCTCGATCAAAAGCAGGGCGATATCGCCGCCGTTTTGATCGAGCCGCTGGTCCAGGGCGCTGGCGGCATGCGCTTTCACGGCCCTGAAATCCTGGGCCGCATCCACGGGGCCGCCAAAAAACATGGCCTATTGTTCATCACCGATGAAATTTTTACCGGTTTCGGGCGCACCGGCGCCATGTTCGCCTGCGATTCAGCGGGGATCACGCCCGACATCATGTGCCTCGGCAAGGCCCTCACCGGCGGCGCGCTGTCGCTGGCCGCGGCGGTGGCGACGGACGCGGTGTACGATGCCTTCCTATCCGATCGGACGCGCAATGCCTTGATGCACGGCCCCACCTTCATGGCCAATCCGCTGGCCTGCGCCGCCGCCAACGCCTCGCTCGATCTGTTCGAAGGCGAAAACCGGGTGGCCGAGGCGGGCGCCATCGAAGCCCGCTTGGCCGAAACCCTCGCCCCATGCCGCGAATTAACCAGTGTCGCCGATGTGCGCGCGCTGGGCGCCATCGGCGTCGTCGAGCTGGAAAAAATTTCGGACCTGGCCTGGTTCCGCCGCCGCTTCATCGAACGCGGCGTCTGGCTGCGCCCGTTCGGCAACATCGTCTATCTGACGCCGGCCCTGACCATCGGCGACAGCGATCTGGCGACCTTGACCGATAGTATAAATATGGTCGTCGCGGAATGGTCGGAATTATAATCAGTCGCGCGGGAAGCCTTTGACGCCGCGCAGATCGGCGGTTTTCAGCTTGGCGCCGGCAAGATCGGCGTTGGTGAAATCGGCATCCACCAGCTTGGCGCCGCGCAGATCGGCAAGCCGAAGATCGGAATTAGATAGATCGGCGCCCTCCAGGTTAGCATTGGAGAAATCGACGCCGCTCAATTCAGCGCCGCGCAGCTTGGCGAATTGCAGGTTGGCCGGCCACATGCCGCCGCCGCGGCTGCCGACCGGCAGGCCATCGAAGCGGGCACCGGTCAGTTTGGCGCCCGACAGGTTCGCCCGCTGCAACTTGGCGCCGCGGAAATCGCAGCCGGTCAGATCGATGTTGCGCATGTCCGCGAAGCAGAAATCGCACATCATGAAATTGCCCGTCGAAAGCTTGGCGTCCTTGAGAATGCTGTAAGAAAAATCGGCGGCCGCCAGATTGACCTCGCGCAGATCATAGCCGGCCATGTTCACTTCGGTGAAATTGGCCTGCACCCCTTCCGATCCGCCGCTGTTCAGCCATTTCGCATGGTCGGCGAGAATATCCTGAAGTTCGCGGTCCAGCTTGGCGACGTGTTTGGGCAGATGCGCGGCGCTGACATCAACATGCTCGAGATCGACGGTTTCCATGATGGCGCCGGTCAGGTTGGCGTTTTCCAGGACCGCGTTGTCGAGGATGGTGCGCGACAGCACGGCGCCGTGGAATATGGCGCCGGTCAGGTTGGCTTCGGTGAAATCGGCCCCATCGAGGACGGCGCCGGTGAAATTGGCGTAACTGAGATCGGCGCGCACGAAACGGGCATTGCGAAGGTTGGCGTCGGATAGGTCGGTTTGCACGACGAAGGCATTGGATACCTTGGCGCCGGTCAGATCTGCCTCTTTAAGAATGGCGCGGTCGAGGGTGGCGCTTTCCGATTCGGCCATGATCGGCATCAACTCGCCGCGCTCCACCGATTTCATCAGCAGCCCGTCGCGCATATCGGCTTCGGTCAGGTTGGCGCCGGTGAAATCGACGCCGCGCAGGCAGGCGCCGCGCAAGTCGGCGCGCGACAGATCGGCGCCGATAAAGGACACGAATCTTAGATCGGCGGCGTAAAAATTGGCGGCCCGCAGAATGGTTTCTTCCATGGTGGCATGTTCGCACCTGGCGCCGGTGCAATCAGCCTGGGTCAGGTCGCGCCCGGACAAATCCAGATAGGACATATCAAGGAATTTCAAGCTGGCGCGCTTCGATCCAAGCAAACCCTTCAGGTAGTCGTCGTGTCCCTTGAGCAGTACTTCCAGGCGCGGCTGAGTGATCTTGGTCCACAGCGAATTCTCGTCGGCCATGATCTCTTCAAGGGTCTGCAGGGCCTCGCCGACAACAACCGGGGAATCGTCTTTTTCGATATCTTCTGAATTCACGGGCATTCTCCAAACGCGCGCGGAATCCCTTGTTTACGCGGCACCAAATGAAAATGGGGGCTTTGACGGAATATTACCACAGTTTGATAACAGATTATTACCGGCCCCGGAAGCTTGCGCGTCCAATTCTGGCGATTTATCTGTTGCCGGTCATGGACACGGCAACGAATGCAAGTATCAACATCATCGGCGGCGGGCTGGCCGGATGCGAAGCCGCCTGGCAGGCGGCCGAGGCCGGGGTTCCGGTAGTTCTGCATGAAATGCGGCCCCAGCGCCGCACCGACGCGCACCAGACGGACCGTCTCTCGGAATTGGTTTGTTCCAATTCCTTCCGCTCCGACGACCACGAATTCAATGCCGTCGGCCTGTTGCACGAGGAAATGCGCCGCTGCGGCTCGTTGATCCTGAAATCCGCCGATGCCAACCGGGTACCCGCCGGCGGCGCGCTGGCGGTAGACCGGGACGGCTTTTCGGGCGCCGTCCAGGCGGCAATCAATGATCATCCCGGCATCACGGTGGTGCGCGGCGAAGTCACCGAATTGCCGCTGCCCGGCGCCGCCACCACGATCATCGCCAGCGGGCCGCTGACCTCGCCGGGCCTGGCCGGCGCAATCCGCAACCTGACCGGCGAGGACGACCTTGCCTTTTTTGACGCCATCGCCCCCATCGTGCATCGGCACAGCATCGATTTCGGCAAGGCATGGTTCCAGTCGCGCTATGACAAGGGCGATGGCAACGACTACATCAACTGCCCGCTGGATGCGGAGCAATACCGTGCCTTCATCGAAGCGCTTAAGCTGGCCGACAAGGTTTCGTTTCATGAATGGGAGGCCTCGACCCCCTATTTCGAGGGCTGCCTGCCGATCGAGGTAATGGCCGAACGTGGGGCCGATACCCTGGCATTCGGACCGATGAAACCGGTCGGGCTGACCAATCCGCATAACCCCACGCAAAAACCGAAAGCGGTGGTCCAACTGCGCCAGGACAATGCGCTCGGAACGCTGTTCAACCTGGTCGGTTTCCAGACCAAATTGCGCCACGGCGACCAAGTGCGCGTGTTCCGCGCCATACCCGGTTTGGAACGGGCCGAGTTCGCCCGCCTCGGCGGTCTGCATCGCAACACCTTCATCAACAGCCCCAGACTTCTCGACGCCGGACTGCGGCTTAAGTCCGATCCCAGCCTGCTCTTTGCCGGCCAGATCACCGGCTGCGAGGGTTATGTGGAAAGCGCCGCGATCGGTCTGCTGGCCGGGCGATTCGCCGTATCTGACGTTTTCGGGCTAAATCTGGCGCCGCCGCCGAGACCTACCAGCCGATGAATGTCAACTTCGGCTTGTTCCCCCCGATGGATACCCCCGCGGATGGCGAAAAGCCTAAAGTTAACAAAAGGTTAAGAGGCAAGGCGCGCAAAGCTGCAATGACCGCGCGGGCCCTTGAAGGGTTGGCGGAATGGCTTCCGGCGAACCAATTGCGACGTTGATTTCCACAAGTTTCTGCGACTTTTCCACAACAATTTCAATGCACTGCATCGACAGACGCGCTGAATCGCGGCAAATTTAGTCCAGGGAGACCTAAAAGTACGACTTGGCTGGCAGGCACGTCATCAGGAGTTTTAGGCTGCTGATAGGAGTGTGTTGCGTTGAAGTTTAGATGGCCGAGCCCGGTTTCCCGGTCCGGCATTGCTCGATTTGCGTTTGCCGCCGGTTGCTTGTTCGCCGGCGCCATTGGCGTTGCCTCGGCGCAAACGCAATCGGAAACCCTGCAACTGATGCTGTTCGACGCGGTGCGCCAGAATAATTCTGAAACGGTGCGCTCGATCATCCAGGCCGGAGCCGATGTCGCGCAGCCCGATGCGATCGGCAAGACGGCGGTGGATCTGGCGGTGGAAAACGGCCATTTCGACATCGCCCGGCAATTGATATTGGCACGCCGCCTGCAACAAGAGCGGAGCCCGGCGCAATCCGAACCGGCGACTGCCGCGGCGGCGCCCGCTTCCGCCCGGGGCAATGAACGCCAGGATCAAATTCAGGGACAAAATCAGGCCGAGGCCGGCTCCGCCACACCCGCGCCTTACGACAAATTGCTGGAAGCGGCCTCGCGCCTGTCACGGGCCGCCGAAAAGATCGCGGCGGCGCGGCGGGTTCGCCAGCCGGCGCCGGCCGCCGTCAAGGCGCCGGCCGCCGTCAAATCGATTTCAAGATTGCCGTTGGCTCCGGGGCCGCGCCGCCCATCCAAAATCGTGCCGGCGCGCGCCCAGGCCGGAACCGGGGCGGCGGCGGCAAAGCCGGCAAGAGCCGGTAAATTGATGAGTATCGGCAGCGACGGCTCGTTGAAGACCATCGAGGATGGCGCCTTCAAGGACATGCTGGCCGAAGCCTCCCTCGAGCACAAGTCGGCGGAAGAGGTGTCGGCCTTTGCCGCGCGCCGGGCGGGTGTGCCGCCATTTTGGCCGGAACCGGGACGCAAGCCGGCCATTCCAACCGGGTCCGAGCCAACCGGGTTCGAGGATACATCGCAACTGCCGCCGGTTACCTTGGCGCCGGTTACAGATGCGCCGGTTAGCCAGGCGCCGGCGGCGCCGCTGCCGCCTTCGGATGTCCGGAAACCGGAAACCCCGGCCCTCGAGCGCCTGCGGCGGGGCCTGAAGACCATTTCCCGCGACCAGCTTAAAAAACGCAAGGCGCGGAAAAAGGCGGCGGAGACCGAGGCCGCGACCAAAGCAGCCGCCAAGGACAGCAAACCATTGTTCCTGAACAGGGTCTTCAACGGCATCGGAGAATTCTTCGGCTTCGGCGGTTCCGCCGACAAGGCCGAAGGCAAGCCGCCGGCAAAAGCCGCCGCCAAGGAAAAACAAGCCAGGGCAGACCGGGACAGGCCGCCAGCGCGGCTGAAACCCAACCCGTTCGATCCCGACGCCGTGCCCGAGGGCGCGCGCCTGCCCGACAGTTATGCGCCGCCGCCGCCGGCGCCGCTGCCGGTTCCGCCGGTGAACATCGTCGATAGCGCCGATACAACCGAAGCCCCGAAGCTGAACATTGGGGCGCGGCGCGGCCGGGAAGACGACGCACCGCCGCCCGACCTGATCGAGCCGCTTACCAGACTGGCTGTCCCGAACCCGCCGGTGGAGCAGCAACTGGCGCGCATCACCGCCGAAACGCGCGAAGCGGAACGGGCCGGAGCGGCGCAGCGAAAATCGGAAAATACGATGCCCCTCAAGCGGCTGCGGCGGCCGCTGACCGATGCCGAGCTCAGCTTGGGTGAATCGGTCGCCACCGGCCAGCAACAATTGCCGCGCGGCATCGCCGAGCCGGAGGCATGCATCAACAAGCAGCGCGGCAAGGTTCAATTCTGTATCGTCGCGGTCGATTGGCCGGCCGCCATCGAGGAAGCCTTTTCGGTCAACACCCTTCTTTATCAGGGCACCCGGGCCATCGCCCGCTACGATGCGGGCCGGACCACGCATCTGCATACCTTGTTCGATGCCCAATATTACGAACAGGTGCGCGCCCACCTGATGCGGCGCTTTGGCCCGCCCACCGACCGCTGGGCGCGCACCATCGCGCCCTTCAACAAACCGCGCCAACCGAACCCGACCCTGGTTTGGCGGAGCCGCGACACGCGCACCGATAAAGTCACCATACTTGAGCTGCGGCGCTTCGATGATACCCGCTCGGTGTTTCCCGATACCGAACACGGCGCCTTGCGCCTTTATACGGCGGGCGCGCCCAAGGTCTTCCCGATCGTTACCGCGCTCGACATTATGTCGATCGATTGGACCGCCCGCTCCGATCATCTCGATGGCGCGACGCCGATCACGGCGAGCACATTGGGCGTCGGGCGCTAAAAACGTCCCGTCAGGGCGCGCAATATGATGGAAAGTTGCGCCGTCGCCCGGCTCCGCTCCAAGACGCCGCCCGCCGGGTTATAGCGGGCGCGCCGAAGGCGCTGCAAATACCGCCATGCCAGGTTGGCCGGCAGGAAGGCCGCGATACAGCCCTTCGGCAGCCGGCCGCGCATCGATCTGCATTCGAGCACATATTGACTGGCGATGCCGGCCAGCAATTGCAGTTGATCCCGCAGTTCATCGCTGAATTCGCCGGCGACCACCTGTTCGAGGCTGAGGCCGGCAGTGGCCAGCTGGCGGCGCGGGATGAAGGTCCGCCCCTCGGCGGCCAGCGCATGATGCGCGCGGATCAGGCCGATAAGCGCCCAGGCGGCGCCCAATTGCGCCCCCGCCCGGCGCACGGCGCCCATCAATTCACCGGTTTCAACGTCCGGATCGTCGTAAGCGCCGAGCGCATGCAGGGTCAGTTCGGTGACGCCGCCCGAAGTGGCGCCGGCATAGGCGAGCAACGCTTCCAGATCGGCGTGCGGCGCATCGATCAGGTCGGCGGCGCGGGCGTCGATCATGGCGTCGATCACCGGGCGCGGCAGACGGTACTTGCGCACCGCCGAGGCGAATTCGCTCAACACCGGATTGCCGCTTGGAACATTATCCGGATCATCAAACAGGGCGGCGATCGCGTCGCGCCACCATTGTAACCGCATTTCACCGAGGATCGGCTCGCTCACCGCGCCGCGTATCCTTGCCAGCTCGGCATTGAAGGCAAGGATCGAATACACCGCCTGGCGCCGTTCGGCGGGCGCGAACAAGGCGCAGATAAAACGATCCCGGTCCCGGCGGCGGGCTTCCCGGGCGGAGTGGCTGAGGCTAGCGCTCATCGCCGGCCGCCCCGCCCCGGATGGTGCTTAAACGTGGCCTGTGTCATATAGACTGGTATAGGAGGCGGAGCATTCGGGGCGCAAGACGTATGACCGAATTGGGCGAGGCAAATATGGGAAACCGGCCACCGGTCTATATATTGGGCGCCGGCATGGCCGGTCTGGCGGCGGCGGTGCGTGCCGCCGGCCTGGGCATGCGCCCGGTCCTGTTCGAAGCCACCAACCATGCCGGCGGGCGCTGCCGTTCGTTCTTCGAGGATGGCCTCAATCGCACCATCGACAACGGCACCCATTTGATCCTCGGCGGCAACCGGGGATTGTTCACCTATTTGGACGAAATCGGCGCGGCCGGCGGATTGACGCCCATGCATCCCGCCCAATTCCCGTTCCGCGACATGGCCGATGGCCGGACCTGGACGGTGCGGCCGTCGGCGGGCCGCATTCCATGGTGGCTGCTGGTTCCGGGCCGGCGCGTGCCGGGCGGACGGCTTGTCGATTATCTGGCGATCATGCGCATCGCGCGGGCCGGCGAAGATGCCCCGCTGACCGATTTCATCGATGCCGCATCGCCCATGTTCCAACGCTTCTGGCAGCCGCTGGCGCGCGCCGTCCTGAATACCGAGGCCGAGGAGGCGAGCGCCGCCCTGATCGGCCGCATGCTGGCCGAAACGCTGATGAAAAGCGCCGAGGCCAGCCGCCCCTATTTGGCGCCCAAGGGATTAAGCGCGGCGCTGATCGATCCCGGCGTCGCCCACTTAGGCGGCATCGGCTGCGCCCCCAAATTCGGCGTCCGCGTCAAATCCCTGGATTTTGCCGGCGGCCGCGTCGGCGCCCTTGAAACCGAAACCGGCGTCACCGAAATCGAAGACGGCGCGGCGGTCATCGCCGCCCTGCCGCCCGGCGAAACGGGGCGGCTGATTCCTGAAATTGAGGTTCCCGGCCGCTTCAACGCCATCGTCAATGTGCATTACCTGCTGGACGAAGCCCCGGAAAATCAACAGAAACGGCACAGCGAAGCCCGTTTCCTCGGCCTGATCGGCTCACCGGCCCATTGGATCTTTACCCGCGGCGACGTGGTTTCGGTCACCATCAGCGCCGCCGGCGCCCTGGCCGACCAGCCGGCGGAGCGAATCGCTTCACTGATTTGGATGGATGTGGCGGCGGCGCTGGGCGAAAACGGCACCCGCATGCCGCGCTACCGTGTGGTCAAGGAGAAACGCGCGACGATCGCCCAGACGCCGGCCCAAAACGCCCTCCGGGCCGCCGCCGAGACCCGCTTCGACAACCTGTTTTTGGCCGGAGACTGGACAAAAACCGGGCTTCCAGCGACTATCGAGGGGGCCGTCCGCTCCGGGCAGAAAGCCGCCGGCCTGGCCGCCGAATTCAGTAACAATCGCCGCAAATAATAAAAATCCTGGATAAAATCGAAACTACGTCTATACTTCCCTTGTAATTTAGAATTATACTAGGCAGGCTGGGTGTTCGGCCCGGCGTGGGGGTTATGCGTCTTTGGCGGGTTTCATATCCGCATAATTCAGATGGAACGTTAAGAGGGAGTATCATGGGAAATCCACTCGATTCAATAACCGGTACCGTCATTCTCGGTCTCATCATCACCGTTGTCATGGTCTTCGTCGTGGCCGCCATCGGCGGCGCATAAAGCTAGCGGGAAAGGAGACCGACAATGGAATTAGGAATGGAATTTTGGCAGTTCTTCGTCCGCTGGCTGCATGTGTTGAGCGGCGTCATGTGGGTCGGACTGCTGTGGTATTTTAACTTCGTGCAAACGCCGACGGTGCCGACCATACCCGAGGACCTGCGCCCGGCGATCCCGAAACACATCATGCCGGTGGCGCTCTTCTGGTTCCGCTGGGCGGCGCTATCGACCATCGTCTTTGGCCTGATTTTGGCCTGGATGAATGGCTATCTCGCCGATGCCCTGGCCATCGGCCTGACCAGCGGCGGCGAACGCGACGCGATGATCGGCATCGGCATGTGGTTCGGATTGATCATGGCCTTCAATGTCTGGTTCATCATCTGGCCGAACCAGCAGAAGGTGATCGGCCTGGTCGAAGCCAGCGACGAGGAAAAGCCGAAAGCGGCCCGCGCCGCGGCGCTCGCGTCCCGCACCAACACCATGCTGTCGATCCCGATGCTCTATGCCATGGTCTCGGCGCAGAACCTGTATGCCTAAGCCGAAGTGCATAACACGGAAAACGGGGCCTTCGGGCCCCGTTTTTTTTGTGGCGGCAACTGTGATCCAAGTCACAGCCCGGCCCTGGCGCCGGGCGTAGCCTGAGCGGGTAATGTTGACGGATCGACAATGAGCATCGGCACCGCCATGACCAGCGCGGTCTCGGGGTTGCACAACGCGGCCCTGGTCTACCGCACCGCCGCCCACAATGTGGTCAATGCGCGGAGCGAGGGCTTCAAGGCCCAGGAAGTGCGCAGCGAAACGCGGGTGGCCGGCGCCGCCACCGTGGTGCGCGGCCGCGTCGCCCCGACCGACCGGCCCGCCGATTATGCGCTGGAGGCGGTGACCATGATCAGCGCGCGCATTTCCTACACCGCCAACGCCCACGTCATCTCGTCATTGGACAGGATGTCGGGGGCGCTCTTGGATATTACGGCTTAAATTTAAACCTTCGCCACCTGACAGAGGCTCGACTTGAACGGCGGGTAGCCGGTGATCGGGTCGAGGGCGTCGTCTTCGTCCGGGATCAGGGCGTTGATATTGGCATCGGGCCAGCCGTGCGGCGCGTGGACGACGCCCGGCATGACGATATCGTTGACCCAGGCGCGCATTTGGATTTCCGCCAGCGGCGAGGAAATTGCAACCGCGTCGCCGTCTTCTATGCCGCGCGCCTCGGCGTCGGCGGGGCTGATCTGGATGCGCGGATGCGGCTCGCGGGAGCGCAGGGNTTCCAGCATGCGCCCCTGGGNATGGGNGAAGTTGGGGCTGCGCCCGCCCGAAGTGAGGACCAGCGGGTAATCCGCCGCGATCTCCGGCGAGGCCAGCGGCGACCACAAGGGTTCGGCGTGGCTGGGCAGCGGATCGTGGCCCAGTTCGGAAAGCCGGATGGAAGCGAACTCCACCTTGCCGCTGGGGGTCTTGAAGCCGCCCTCTTGGTAGGTGCGGTCGGGCAGGTTTTCCAGTTCCTCGGTCAGGCTTTTGCCGTTTTTTGGCAGGTCATTGAAATCCATCGACAGCGGCGTCATGCGTTCATCAAAGCTGGCGTGGATATCGCCGTCCCAGAACTTGTCCTTGAAGCCGAGGGCGTCGGCCATGTCGAACAGCATTTCGGTATCGCCGTGGGCTTCGCCGCGCGGGGTCACGGCGGCGGGCCGGTACTGGACCCGGCCACCCAGCGTCGCCACCAGCGTCTGGCGTTCGAGGTGGGTGGCCGCCGGCAGGAACACGGTGGCGAGATCCGTCGTCGGCGTTTCGAAAAAATCGCTGACCACGAACAGATCCAGTTCGGGGAGCGCCTTGATCAGGCGTTCCGAATTGGGCCACATCATCACGTTGGTGCCCATCGAAAAGACCGCCTTGATGCGCCCGCTTTCGATATATTCGGCGAGCAGCATGGCCTGGCCTTCGTTGTAGATATCCGGAAACACGGGATAGCGGTCGCCGCCCATCGGCATGCCCGACGGTTTCTCGGTGCCGTCCGGCAGGGCGATGCCCTTCTGCTTGAGGCGGGTGGTCCAGGGTCGGTTGCCGCCGCGCACGTCCAGGTTTCCGGTCAACGCCGCCAACAGCATGACGGCGCGGTGGTTTTGCAGTCCGTTGCGGTGCTGCACCAAGGCTTCCTGCGAAATAATGATCTGCGCCGGACGCGCATTGCCATAAAGCCGCGCCGCATCGATGATCAGGTTTTCCGGGACCCAGGTTATTTCATTGGTGCGTTCGGGGTTAAATTCCTCGACGTATTCGCGGTAGGCTTCGAAGCCGTGCGCGTATGTGGCAAGGAAGTCGGCATCCTCCAGCCCCTCTTCGAGGATTACATGGGCGATGCCCAGGGCCAGCGCCCCGTCGGTTCCCGGACGCGGCTGCAGGTGGATTTGCGCGGCCTCGGCGATCGAAGTATGGCGCGGATCGACGGCGATGGTCGGCACCTTGTCGGCCTCGGCCAGAAGGTAATGGCGCTCATAGGGGATCAGGCTGTCCTTGGGATTGTTGGACCAGACGATGCGGCATTTGGTTTCTTCCTGCCGGAAACGGCTGGCCTGGAAGAAATGGTTGTAATCCTCGCCGAAGGTCAGGGTCGAGGCGACATAGGTGGCGCCGAAGCAGCAGCTGGATTCGGTAATGTAATGGGGCGAGCCGAATTGGGTTTGCAGGCGCCTGAGATAGGGCCGCGCCTCTTTCGTGTAGCCGACGAAAAAGGCGACCGATTCCGGCCCGTGCTGGTCGCGGACTTCCAGCATCTTGCCGGTGGCGTGTTGGATCGCGCCGTCCCAACTGGTTTCCTGCCAAGGCGCGTCGGCGGCGCCCCGAATGCGGGCGCCAAGCACCCGCTTCGGGCTTTCGCGCTGTTCCAGCATGGCGGTGGCGCGGATGCAGTCGGGATGGGAGATGTTGATGATCTCGTCGCCCTGGCTTTCGACCGTGATCGGGCAGTCCATGGTGCACATGTAGCAGGTGGAAAAGGTGGTCTTGATGCTGTTGTCGCCGGTGCTGCGGGCGGTGGCGGTGAGTTCATCCATGGGTCCAGCTCCATCTCGGGCGGCGCCAGGCGTCTCAACGGACCGCTGGCGCGACATTACATGTTTAAAATTTGATCCGCGGCCATTTCACCACAAATCCAATTTCCATACAAGAATTGCGGCTTTTGCGCGGCTCCGGGATGGCCGAACCTCTGCCTAGAGCACTTTCCGACCAAATGGAATCAATTTGATGGGAACAAATCGGTTTTCCGGCCACCTGGGATATTTGGCGCGGTGCGTAGCGCGATGCGGATCCATCGGGCCACCTTCTTCAACGTATCTGGCGCCGCAACGCCCCCGGGGAGCCGATTTGACCCACCGCAGGC
>NZAK01000016.1 GCA_002687515.1 Rhodospirillaceae bacterium | reverse complement strand
CGACGGCGACGTGGAAAGATGCACGGCAACCGCCATCGCGGCCCTTGAAGGCGGCGCCGAGATCGTCCCCATCGAGGTCCCCGAGGTGGCGGAGCGCGAGGAGATCCTGCGGGTCATCTGTGCCACCGAATGCGTCGCCGCTTTCGGCCGCGACAGCTTCATCGCCAACCAGGACATCATGGACCCTCTTACGGTGGCGCGGACGGCACCGGGCCTGGACGTCCCCGCGGAGCGCTACATCCGGGTCCTCAACCGTCAACGCGCGCTATGCCGCATTGTTGGCGAAGGGATGGGCGATCTGGACGGCTGGATCACGCCGACGACTTGCATGGTGGCGCCGACGGTCGCCGAGGTAAACGACATCGAAGCCGGCCTTGCACTTGAGGCGAAGCTGGGTCTCAACACCCACCCGGCGAGCTTTTTCGGCCTATGCGCGACGACGACGCCGGTCAACGCCTTAGGATCGGCCCTGCCGGTGGGACTGCAGATCGTCTGCGCCGGAGGGGAGGACGCCAAGGCCCTTTCCATCGCCCGCGCCCTTGAGGACCTTTTCGGTCTACCGCCTAAGCCACGGCTGGACGGGTTTCTTTGAGAGTGGATAGCACTCACCGCGACTTGGGGCGGCTCGTCACCGTTGGCTCATCTTCTTCTCTTCCTCGAATGCTCCGGCCGGCAACTTGAGGTGGCCTCATCTGTTTGGACAGTTTTGCGGGTCTGCTAAGAGAGAGTCCCGGGCTGCCTTCCGTCCTTGACCGTGGCCATGGTGGGCACGGCGTTGGTGAGCGCGATCTTACTTTCATCTACGTCATTGTAAAACCCTTCTGTTGTGGTGGGGCCGGTGGGAATGTGGTCGAAGGCGAGCATTTCCCCGCTTTCCGGCTCTTGCCGGGAAGTGGGGGAAGCGGAGCCGTTCCGCGCAGCGGATCGTCCACATTTCCACGGGCCATGTTGGCCGCCGAAGACCTGACGCGGCGTTTGATAGTCGTGCCCCTGGTGGAAGCGCTCCTCGTTGTAGAACGAGAGCCAGCCACCGATCCCGACCTTGGCCTCGGAGACGCTGGCGTAGGCCTTGAGGTAGACCTCCTCGTACTTGAGGCTCCGCCACAGCCGCTCCACGAAGATGTTGTCCAGGTAGCGGCCCTTGCCGTCCATGCTGATCAGCCCTCCGGCCGCCTCCAGGACCTCCACGAAGTCTTCGCTGGTGAACTGACTGCCCTGATCGCTGTTGAAAATCTCCGGGCAGCCGTGACGGGCCAGCGCCTCTTCCAGCGCTTCGACGCAGAAGTCGGCATGCAACGTGTTCGACACCCGCCAGGACAGCACCAGCCGGCTGTACCAGTCCATGATCACCACCAGGTAGACGAACCCCTTGGCCATCGGAATGTAGGTGATGTCCGTCGCCCAAACCTGGTTCGGCCGATCGATGAGGAGCCCGCGCAGCAGGTACGGGTAGACCTTGTGGTCCGGTGCCGGCCGGCTGGTGTTGGGCCGGGGATAGATCGCCTCCAGCCCCATCAGGTTCATCAACCGCCCGACACGCCGCCGCCCCACCTTCCAACCCCGTTCGTTCAGCCACTTCGCGATGCGCCGTGCCCCGTAGAAGGGGTGCGCCGTGTAGCAGCGGTCGATTTCGACCATCAGCGCCAGGTTTTCCTCGCTCACCGGGCGCGGTCGGTAATAGAACGACGCCCGGCTGATCCCCACCAGCCGACACTGCCGGACAATCGACAGATCGCAATGCTCGCGCTCGATCATCGCCTTGCGCTCAGCCCGGTTCAGCGACCGAGCTTCCGGGATAAAAAATCCCGTTCAACTTTCAATTCCCCGATCTGGCGGTACAGTTCGTCCGTTTGCCGTTCCTGGCCCCTGTCACGATTGCCGCCACCAGCCTCGAATACCGAGGCCGCGTTCTCAAGCAAGGCCTTCTTCCAGGCGTGAATCTGGCTCGGGTGAACTCCAAAATCCGACGCCAGTTCCCCAACCGTCCGATCTCCCTTCACCGCCGCCAATGCTACCTTCGCCTTGAATTCCGATCCGTGCTTCTTGCGTTGTCTCGTCATGTCCTGCTCCTTGAAAAGATGCCTTTCCTAGGCCCAGGACCCTCTCATCGCAACCTGTCCAAAAAACCGGCGCCACTTCACAGTGCGTCGCGTTCACGATTTACCGAAAGCAGTTTTTTGGTGATCTTTACAAGCTCTGGGTCCCGCCCCAGTTGACGCAGGAAGGCTTCCTTTTGCGACACCCAAATATTGAGGCGCTCGATGGAGCTGTCGAGAACGATCTGCAACTCTTCGCCAATGGCCTCGACGGCTCTTTTTTTGCTGTCCGTTACGGCCAGCCAATTCATGATGGCAACCGCCGCGACGAGAATGCTGAGCCCAGCCATGATCCCAATCCTGAACCCCGGCGAGCCAAAGTAAGTGGAAATTTCCCGGTCTTTCATCAATCGGCTGAGAACGAAGCCGATGATGCCGAACACCAACAGCAGGATGATGCTGAAGGACAAAAGGAACAGCACCGATGTAGAAGTTTCGGTGGCTGAGGTTGTGTCTGGGGCCACCTGCTGGCTTTCGTTCGATCCGATCCAGCGGCTGATGAGAACCTGTTTTTCGTCCCGGGTAACCGCGCTCATTGCCTTGTTTAGGATCGATGCCAAGACTGGCAGGTCTTTGCGGGTAGCGATCCAGAGCTTATCGAGATCCGCGGCTCCCATTTTTAATTCACCAGACATAGACAGACCGGTCATCAATTCGTTCTCGATGAGGTAGTTGAAGATGGCGAATTCGCCGACCGTCGCGTCGGCCTGGCCGAAGCTAACCGCTTTCATGCCGCTCAGCGCATCGTCGACCAGATGCAGCTTGATTTGAGGGAAGTCTCTTTTGAGGATTTCCTCTTGGTAAAATCCTCTGGGCACGGCGACGGTCTTGCCGGCCAAGTCGGCCAAGCTGGCATAGGGTGTGTCTTTCCGGCTCAAGATGGTATTCGGGTTGGAGGCATATTGTTGGATGTAGGTAAGGTATTTTAGGCGATCCGGCGTCTGAACGATGTTTAGCATGACGTCCAGGTCGCCGCGCTTCATCATGGTGAGAAACTGGTTCCATGTGGGCCCGGTGACATAATCGATTTCTAAACCGACTTTGGAAGCCACCAAATTCATAAACTCGATTGAGTAGCCCTGCGGAATCCCATTCTTGGCGAAATTAAATGGCGGCCAGCCGGTTTCATTATGAACCCGGATTTTCGGGTGATTATTGATCCAGGCGGTTTCTTCGGCGTTCAACGTCACCTGCGGTTTGGCGGCGATGTAATAAAAATTCGGATCGACAGCGAACTTTTTGGCGAGCCCCAATTGGGTATATATGCCGGCAATCTTCTGAAAACGGCTGTCTTCAAAATGGCCGATCTCGACGAACCGCGGATTGACGATTTTTTCAGTCTCGGATGCTTCGAACAGGAGATGGTCTCGGGTCAGTTTTTGGGAATTGTATTTCGCCAAAATCAGATCGACGATCTCCTCTTTGTTCTGAAGCGCATATTTCCACCCTTTGAGAGAGGCGCGGCGAAACTTTTCAACGCGCGCCGGATGGTCTTTAATTTCCTGCTCGCCGGTAAAAAGATTGTCGCCATAGAAATCGATCCCATAGTCACGCGGATCGATGATATTCACTTCTTTGCCGCGCCGCCTATACCATTGAGGCTCGTTGGATAGATAAGCGAACATGGCGTCGACGCGGCCGTCGATCAGTTCCTCGAACTGATAGCTGTGCTTTTTCCATTTCACCTTGTCGAGATCGCCAAGCGTATTGAGGATCATCGCATTGAGGGGGGCGTCCCCATCTCCGGCGGATTCCGTCATGACCGTCTTACCGAGAAGGTCGAAGGGCGTGCGCAGGCCGGATTCACGGAGCGTGAGGAAGACCAACGGCGAATGCTGGAAAATTTGGGCCAGCAAGACGACCGGCTTGCCTTGGAGGCGCGCGAGCAGCAATCCGGCATCGGCAACGCCGTATTGCGCCTTGCCGCTGAGAACTTCTTTGACGTTGTCCAATTTGGGATCGCGCTCGATGATTTCGACATCAAGACCTTCTGCGCGATAAAAGCCTTTTTCCTTGGCCGCGTAATAGCCGGCAAATTGAAACTGGTTGAACCATTTAAGCTTGATGGCGACCTTCTCCAGCTCCTGGGCATGGCCGGATAGGGAACCCATCAAAGCGCCGAATATGACGGCCAAAAACGCCAGTATTCTTACCATATTTGTGTCTCCAACATTTTCCGGCGTAACGTTGAATGCACACTTAGTATGGTCGTATTGAATAGCACTCTCAATATGTATGATCATCAATGCTTTTAGAAATCAGTTAGAATGTCATAATCCTCTCATGCGCTTCGCTGTCCGCCTTTGATGCATTAGACGGCTCCTACCTGAAGGCATCCCGATCTGTCAAAGTGGTGGTTCTGAATTGATGCCGAATGTCTGGTGTTGGCTAACAGCAGATATTGGGCGGCGGAATTTTAGTGTCCGCTTTAATCCCGAAAGCGGACCTTCCGGCAGTTAACGCTGAATGACCACTGTTGACCCGAAGCTGCCGTTCCCGCGGACTAGACAAATGGGCTAACTCTAACGCTCCATTTCATGCCACTTGACTGTAATCAAGGACGGTGTCCCCCCGTCCGCCCATGTTTGGCCCTAATTTGCGGGACTAATCAAACGTCCGGTGAGACCGATTATCAAGATGAAGTACGGACTCACTCGCTCACTGCAATATTTTGCCTTCGCGGTTCCCGAATATTCCGCCGAGGCATGGGGGGCGAGCGTTCGCACAGCGTGCCTCATTAACTGAGCCGAGAGACAGGAGGTGGAAATGGACGGTACGGGACAGGAGCTGGGTACACTCGAGGAATTGCCTCCCGATTATGTCGATCAACTTACCAAGCAGTATGCCGCGCCGGCGTGGCCGAGCCTCAGGGATATCATTCCCTATGACCGGCCCGTCTGCAGAACCCAGCCGCACATATGGCGTTACGCCGATCTGCGCCCGTTGCTGATGCGCGCCGGTGAACTGACGCCCATGGAAAAGGCCGAGCGGCGGGTGCTGATGCTGTCCAATCCGGGACTGGAACCGGCGCCATTCGCCACCGCCGGCATATTCTTCGGCCTTCAACTTATCCTGCCGGGCGAAATGGCGCCGAACCACAAGCACAGTCCCAGTGCCGTGCGCCTGATCGTCGAAGGCGAGGGAGGGACGACGACCGTGGAAGGCGAGCGCTGCCCGATGGAGAAGGGCGACGTGATCCTGACGCCGTCGGGATTGTGGCACGAACACGAACATCTCGGCGCCGGACCGATGATTTGGCTGGACGCTCTCGACGCCCCGGTCGTGGTTCCCCTTGAGGCTTCTTACTGCGTCGCGGGCACGCCTCAGCGGCCGGGAAATCAGCCCGATGCGTCGCAAACCCGGTATCGCCGCTCGGGCCTTGTGCCCTATGATGGCCTCGGACGGCCCGCCAACGACTATCCGCTGAAGCGGTACCCGTGGGTCGAGGTGCGCGCCGCGCTCCTGGACATGGCCGCCGGCGCCGGCAGCGCCGATCCGGTGCACCTCGCCTACGTCAATCCGGAGACCGGCCACGAGTGCATGCCGATCCTGGGATTCTCGGCGATCATGCTGCGCCCGGGTGAAGAGCGCCGGCTGCCGCGCCGGTCGGCCAGCACCGGCTATCTGGCGGTCGAGGGCGAGGGCGAGACCGAGATCGACGGGACTTCCATGTCCTGGCAGGAGAACGACGTCTTTGTCGGGCCGACCCACGCGGCGATTCGCCACCGCAACGGCTCGTCGAAGAATCCGGCGTTCCTGATTCAGGTCGACGAAGGACCGATGCAGCGCAAACTCGGATATTACGAGGAGTTCGAAATTACCGATTGAACGCTTCCGTTCGGCTCGTTTCGAACTAGGCTCGCCACCTGAAGCGGAACTATGTGACAAAATGGTAGTTTTGAAATGGCGTAGATGACGACTTCTGGCTAAAAGCGGACATCGTGACGCTTAAGATAAAGTGTTGCGTCGATCAGTTGAGACCACCCCCCGAAAGATGCTATGAGGCTGAAGGATGCTGCACCATGCTCCTTCACAGTTTCATTGGTAATCTGAAGGAGCGATACGATGATGGTAAATTCTGC
>NZAK01000015.1 GCA_002687515.1 Rhodospirillaceae bacterium | reverse complement strand
CAAGCCGGCGACCGGGCTTTGGAAATAGGGAATGCGGTTGCCGCGCAGGGAACCGATATAGACGGTCTTCAGATCAGACCCGCCGAAGGTGACGCTGGCGTACCAGGGCGCCGTTTGCCCGGCGGCGGCGAGCATCAATTCGGGGGTCACCGCGCCCTTGCGGAAGGCGGCTTCCAGCGCTTGCGTTGCGCCCGCATCGCCGTCGTCGATGATGATCCGGAAATCGCCGTCCGGGGTGATCGCGAAAATCTGGTCGGCCATGATCAGGGTGCCCCAGAGATTGCCGTAAGCATCGAAGGCGATGCCGTCGGGAAAGCCGCCGGCGCCCAGTTTGTCGGGGCCGAAGGTTTCGCGGTTTGACAGCGATCCGTCCGCCGCCACCCGCATGCGCGACACCCGCTGGCCGGTGGTCTCGACGATATAGAGGTATTCCTCGGCGGCGTCCAAGCGCACCTCGTTGGTGAAGGCGAGGCCGTCGGTGACCACCCGGATGCCATTGTCGTCGACCAGCGCCACATAGCCGTCGGCGATATCGGGGCTCACCGCCTGCATCCAGTTCTTGATCCGGGTCGAGATGGTCAGCCAGAGCCGGTCCTTGGAATCGCGGAGCACGAAATTGACCTTGCCGATGGGCGTCCCGTCGATGCTGTCGTACAAGAGCCGGGTTTCGCCGGACCGGTCCATCACCTCCAGGACATCGGTGCCGAAATTGGAGATGTAGATTTCCCCGCCCGGCCCGAAGGCGAGGCCGTTGGGCAGGGTGCCCTCGGTGAAGCGGGTGGCCTCGTCGTCGGCGCCGGAAAAAGCCTCGGCGCTGGATTGGGTGATGATCTTCTGGCTGCCGTCGGCGCCGATCCGCACGACGCCGCCGCGCGCGTCCGCCGACCAAAGGGTGCCGTCGGGCTCGGCCAAAATGCATTCCGGCCTTTGCAGGCCCTCGCCGATATATTGAAGCTCGCTGGGATCGACTTGAAAGCCGTCGATGGGATTGCCCACCATTTCGGTCCCCTTTGCTGGTAGGAGGCAATTCAAGCGAATACCGAGGGCCGGGGCAAGCCCCGGGACGTAACGGTCGTAGCGGCGTTCTACCCTTGCCGCCAGTCGTTGGTCGATTTGCATTTCTTGCAGATGCGCTCGCCGTGCCATCGGCTTTCGAAATTCTCGCCGCAGCGCAAACAGCTACGGGTTTTGGCTTGTTCGGTTCGGTCTTCCGGTTCGGGTTTCTTGTATCTTTGTTCGACGGACAAATTGGTTCGCTCTTGGTTACGCAACGGCCGCCGAAGCTAGTGGCGTTTTGCGGCGGAATTATGGCCGGGCTCGGCGAAGCGCCCGTGCTGCAAGCGGACCCTGCCGCCATCAGAAATTCGAGCAAATACCCTTGCAAAGTTTCTTATTTGTTCCATATTGGTATTTGGTTTTGAAATGCCCTTGGCCGGCCCGGAAAGAGCCCTGAAAATGCCCGTAAAAGCCTATGAATGCCGATAAATGCCTATAAAAGCCTATAATGCCTATGCCCCATTTCACCAAAATATGTCGCATCCCGACACACCACTTGCCCATTGGGAAAATCCGAATAACAATTGCCGCCGCAAAGACTTGAACAGACGACCCGCCGTGGGAGAGAAGAAAATGGCCGATCATACGGTAACGCTGGACACATCCACATCGCCCGCCGGAATTTCGTATTCCGATAATTTCAACGTGGCGGTGCCGTTCATCGACCGGCACCTTGCCGAGGGGCGCGGGACACGGGTCATCATCCGCCAGCATGGCGGCGGCACCGTCACCTACGCGGAGTTGGCCGAGAACGTCAACCGGGCGGGCAACGCGCTGACCGGCCTCGGCCTCGGGCCCGGCGAGCGATTGTTGATGATGGTCAAGGATGCGCCCGAATTTTTCTACGCCTTCTGGGGCGCCATCAAGGCGGGCATCATTCCGGTGCCGCTGAACACTCTTTTGCGGGCCAAGGACTACGCCTACATGATCGATAATTCAGAAGCCGCCGGCATCGTCTATTCGGCGGAATTCGCGGGCGAGGTGGAACCGGCGATCGAGGCTGCGGCGCATAAGCCGGCGGTGATCCTCAAAGCGGCCGGCGACGGCGACAGCCTGCTCGGGCAAATGGCGGGCGCCTCGGCCGATCTCGATCCGGTAGCGGCGAAGCCCGATGACGATTGTTTCTGGCTTTATTCATCGGGCTCCACCGGCAGTCCGAAGGGTGTCGTTCACGCCCACAAGGACATGGTCGTCACCAGCCAGTATTACGGCGTCGAGACCATCGGCATCGGCGAAAAGGATGTCTGTTTCTCGGCGGCCAAGCTGTTCTTTGCCTACGGCCTCGGCAACGGCATGACCTTCCCGCTCTGGTCGGGCTGCGAAGCGGTCCTGTTCGACGGGGCCCCGACCCCCGATGCCATGCACGAGGTCATCGAAACCCACAAACCGAGCGTTTATTTCGCGGTGCCGACGCTCTATGCGGCGCAATTGCGCGCCATGGACGAACGCGAGCCCGACCTTTCCTCCTTGAGGGCCTGCATTTCGGCGGGCGAGGCGTTGCCGCCGGACTTGCTCAAGCGTTGGACCGACGCCACCGGCTTCACCATCCTGGACGGCATCGGCACCACCGAGATATTGCACATTTTCCTATCCAACCGGGACGGCGATTTCAAACCCGGCGCCAGCGGCAAGACGGTGCCCGGTTACGAGGGGCGCATCGTCGACGACGACGGCAACGAAGTGCCCGACGGCGAAACCGGCAGCCTGATGATCCGTGGCGATTCGCTGTTGAAACAATATTGGCGCAACCCGGAAAAAACCGCCGCCGCCTTGCAGGGCGGCTGGATGTATACCGGCGACACCTATTACAAGGACGAAGACGGCTTTTTCTTCTGCTGCGGGCGCTCCGACGACATGCTTAAGGTCGGCGGCATCTGGTGCTCGCCGGTGGAGATCGAGGCCAAGCTGGTGGAGCATCCCAAGGTGATGGAGGCCGCCGTCGTCGGCCGCGCCGACGACGAGGAGCTGATCAAGCCGGAAGCCTTCATCGTGCTCAACGATGCCGGCGACGCCTCGGACGCGCTGACCGGCGAATTGCTGGAGCATTGCAAAAGCGGATTGGCGCGCTACAAGTATCCGCGCTGGTTCAATTTTGTCGACGAACTGCCGAAGACCGCGACTGGAAAGATCCAGCGATTCAAGCTCCGCGACGGATAGAATTCAACACACCGAATATCCTGGGACTAGCAACCACTAACATGCAAGAAAAACTGATGGACTTGAAGGAGGCGGTCGCCTCCTTCGTCAAGGACGGCGACAGCATCATACTCGGCGCGGCGCTGGAAAACGCCATCCCCTTCGCCGCCACCCATGAATTGATCCGGGCGGGGCTGCAGGGGCTCAACATGGTGGCGCCGATTTCGGACATGTCTTCGGACATGCTGATCGGCGCCGGCTGCGTCGCCGAGGTCACCGGCTCCTGGGTCGGCAACGTGTCGGCCGGGCTCGGCCACAACTACCGGCGGGCGGCGGAAAATGGCGTGCCGCACCCGATCAAGATCAACGACTATTCCAATTTCACCATCGGCATGGCGTTGTTCGGCGGTGCCTACGGTCTGCCTTATATCGCGGTCAAGTCGCTGCTCGGCTCGGACATCCCGAAATCCAATCCGCTGCTGCAATTGGCCGACAACCCGTTTACCGAGGGCGAGGATCCGGTGGTCCTGATCCCGGCGCTGAAACCGGATGTCGCGTTCCTCACCATGCAGCGGGCGGACCGCTACGGCAACGCCCATTACTGGGGTTCCTACGGGCTGACCCAGGAATCCTCGATCGCCGCGGAAAAGATCATCGTGCTGGCCGACGAGATCGTCGAGCCCGAGGTGATCGCCTCCGACCCCAGCCGCGTGGTGATCCCCGGATTCGGCGTCAATGCCGTCTGCCACGTTCCCGCCGCCTGCCATCCGTCGCCCTTGATCGGCCGCTGGAAGCGGGACAACGAATTTTTCCACGAATATCACAAACAGAGCCGCGATCCGGACGGCTTCAATGAATGGTGCCGGGAATGGGTGCTGGATCTGCCCGACCATGCCGCCTACCGCGCCAAGCTGGGCGCGCGGCTGGAAAAATTCCGCATCCGGGGCGAAGCGCTGTCGGCGCCGGCCAACTACGCGGCGGAGTAAAGGCGATGCGTACGGATTATTCGACCCAGGAATTGATGATCATCGCGGCGGCGCGCGAGATCAAGGATTTCGAACGCATCTTCGTCGGCATGCGTCTGCCGATCACCGCCTACGGCGTCGCCCATCTGACCCACGCGCCCAACGCGGTCGGGCTGTTCGAGAGCGGCGTCGCCCGCTACGAAGCGGCCGACGGCATGCTCTACACGATGGTCGACGCACCCAACCAGTTGGGCGCCGCCTGGACCTGCGGGATGATCCAGATCCTGGGCATGCTGTCCGGCGGGCGCGTCCATGCCGGCTTCATCGGCGGCGCCGAAATCGACAAATACGGCAACATCAACACCTCCTATATCGGCGGCTTCGAAAACCCCAAGGTGAAGCTGCCGGGCGCCGGCGGGGCCGCCGACATCGCCGCCATGGCGGAACGGCTGATCGCCATCATGAACCACGAAAAGCACCGGCTGGTGGAGCGGGTGGGATACATCACCTCGCCCGGCTTCCTGGATGGCGGCGATGCCCGCAAGCGGGCCGGCCTGCCGGGCGCCGGGCCGTCGGCGGTGATCACCGACCGCGCCATTCTGCGCCCGCACGGGGCCAGTAACGAACTGCATCTCTCGACAATCCACCCGGGGCACACGGAAGCGGAAATCAGAGAAAACACCGGCTGGGATATCAAATGCGCGCCGGATATGGGCGATACCCCGGAACCGACAGCGGTCGAGATGGACGCCCTGCATCAGATCGACAAGGACGGCTACTGGCGTTAATCAGGTGATGGCGCCCTGGACGCCGGACCCGACCAGATATTTGAACCCGGCGCGGCGCGCCGCATCCAGGATAATTTCACTGCCGATGCCGTGCGCGTAGGCGTCCAGGCGCCCCGCCGCCGCCGCGGCGCAGAAGGTTTTCAAATGCGGCTTGATGCGGTCCGCCGGCCAGTCCTTATCCATCAGGTCGAAGGCAACGCCCTGAAAATTGCAGTTGGAGAAAATCGTGAAATCGGTCCAGCCGGGACTGGGGCGGGCGACATAATGCCGGCAAAAGGGAAACACGGTGATGCTCAGATTATCGAGATATTCGAGATTGAACTTTTCCGGAAAGTTGAACAGCTCGAACACCAATTGCCCACCCGATTGGCGCTGGATGGAACGGCAGTTTTCGGCGAAGGCGTTGGCGAAGCTGTCGAGACCGAGGCCGACCACATTCAAGGGAACGATGGCGGTGATCGATTTCCCACCGGCCGAATGCTTAGTCAGAAACTTGCCGACATGGATAAGAACCTCGCTGATCGTCGATGTCAGACGCGCCTGATCGAGGATGCGTTCGGTCGAGCCGGCGAGCAGCACCTCATCACCGGACTTGTAATCGCCCTCGGCGGTTTCGATTTCCGGCATGCAGTAATAGAGGTTCTCGGCTGGGGCGCCGGATACGACGACCGGCCAGAACCTGGCGGACAGGTTGCCGGTCGCGCTATTCGATACTGCCGTGCTTTCGTTCACTGAATAAACCTAGGAGCGTATTTAAAGGCCGATTTCCAATAATAAAATGAGGACGAATTCGGAAATATTCAAGTTCACAGAACATATGCCGTGGCGGCGGTCGAGGCGCCGATCAAGGCGGCGACAATACCGCTCAACATATAGGGCCGGTCGCCGAGCCCCGGTCCGCGAACTGCAAGACGGGCGATGCTGGACACAAATTTCGCAATCAGGGCGACGGCGAAAAGCGCGGCCAGCAGAAGCGGCGGAAGAAACGGCAGATGCACCAGCCAGAAAATCGGGCCGAAGGCGGTGCCGCCGGTCACCGGGTCGTAGCCGACGAGAACCTGCAAAAGAGGCGCCGATTTCGCGCCGCTCAGGCTGAACGCCCCGCCAAGGGGACCGACGGCAATGGCAAGCCCGGCGATTATGATCAGGCCGATTGCCAGCCGTCCGGCGTAGGCGCCGCCGGCGGTTGGGCGCGCCGCCTCAGAAGTTATGGCGGCGGCCAGGCCGGTGGCGATCAGGCTGGCCAGCATCATCCGCCAGCTGGTGTGCATGGGCAGCGCCGCCACCGCCACGTGGCCGGCAAGAAAAGCCGCAAAGGTGAACAGATAGACGAAGGGCAGCGCCGCCGCAAAGACCGGGAATTGGCGTTCCAGGAGCTTGCGGAAGGCGCCCACTTTAAGGGCGCGGGCCCCGATACGGGCCGCCAACACCGCCGATTGGCAAACGAAATACAAAAGCGGCGCCGCCAATATGCTGCCCAGCACGGCGTGGCCGATGGGCATGTTCAGCAACCGCCCGGTCAGTGATGTGAAGACATAACCGGGAACGAAAAAGAAGATGGCGGCGAACAGAGCCGCGGAAATGACGGCGGTGAGTTTTTGCGCCCGCCGCATTTCACCGAGCACCACGAGAAGGGCAAGGGCCGCGAATATGCAAACGATGACCAGGAATAGAAACGCCGAGCCGCCGCGCAGCATATTGATCAGCGCCGCCAGCGGAATGACGACCAGCACCACCAGCATAAAAATACTGCCGGGCAGGATATTGTCTTCCGATTGTCCGAACCAATGTTCGATAAATTCGTCGGTGCGCTCGGCGAGGCGGCGGGCGACAAAGCCGGGCAACCGCCGCCATCCGGTTTCGGCCAGGTTCAGCCAGCCTCTTTCCAGCGCGCCCCGTAATCCGCCGGCGGGAGATGGCGCCGCCGCGCCGAGATCGAGAAAGACCAGAAACAAACCAACCGCCGACAGCATGATCGCCGCAACGCTGAACACACCATCGACGAATTCAATTCCGGGAATATCCATGCCGCCTCGGATTTGCCGCGACCATTCAGCTTCGCGTAAATTCGATCTCGCCGTCCGGGAGCAGGTAAAGCACCAGGGCGGCGCCGCCGGTGACCGTCGGATTATGCGCGGTATCGGCCCCGTAAACCACCCAGCCCTTGCCGTTGCCGTCGAACTTGGCATCGCCGTCAATGGGCATCACCAGATCGATCTCGCCCTTGGGATGGCGGTGGTGCGGACCGGCCAGATTATCGATTTGCACCACATCGACGCTGAAACCGTCCAGATCCTTGATCACCCGGCCGAACTTGATGCCGCCATATTCCTGATCGCACATCCAGCCTTCCTCGATGGCGGCATCACAGGCGGCGCGGATGGCGCCGATGGCCTCGCCGTCGGGCGGGAATGTTTCCTCCAGAAAGGCGTGCAAATCAGCATCCAGCGCCCTGCCCTTGATGGCGCCGGTCACTTCCGCAACGACCGATTGGAATTGTTCCTTGCTCATGAATTATTCTCCTCCCTGGCCGGCTCGCGTGATAACCGGATTGTATTGAGACTGGATACATTTACCCGCCTGCCAAAGCCACCGGTTTTTCCAAACAAGGGATGGGCGGAGGCGCGAATTGACTTGTCGCGACGCAAGCTGTCGCTTATTATAGAGCATATTGTTCGGACACCAAACAATATTGATTTGGTAGCCCCCTGGCGTCCCCTCATGAATCTCTCGGTGCGCCCTTGAAACTGGATAGCAGCATGAACAACCAAGAGAATACAACCTTGCTCCGATGCACGGTCAACGGCAAGGAGCGCGAGCAGCGCGTTCAGCACAATCTTCTCCTGGTCGATTATCTGCGCGAGACCTTGGGCCTGACCGGCACCAAGATCGGCTGCGACGGCGGTGAATGCGGCTGCTGCACGGTGTTGGTTGACGGCGCCCCCAGGCATGCCTGTTTAACCCTCGCCGCCGGATGCCAGGACAAGGACATCGAGACCATCGAATCGGTGAAGACGCGCGGCCGCCTGTCGGCTATTCAGCGCGGCTTCCATGAAAAGCTGGGCACCCAGTGCGGCTTTTGTACGCCCGGCATGGTGATGGCCGCCGAAGGGTTGTTGCGGGAAAATCCGAAGCCGAGCGAGGACGACATCCGCCAGGGCATGGCGGCAAATATCTGCCGCTGCACCGGTTACGTTAAAATTATCGAAGCGGTGCAGTTTGCGGCCGAGCAGACCAGCGCGCCACAGAAAACCCGTGGGGAGGCGGCGGAATGAGCCCTCAATCCAAGCCCGTGCAATCGATCGGCGTTCCCACGCCCCTGGTCGACGGCCCGGAAAAAGTATCGGGCAAGGCTCTCTATGCAGCGGATATCATCCCCGAGGACTGCCTGCACGGACGTATCCTCCGGAGCCCGGTGGCGCATGCCGAAATTATCGAGGTGGATATTTCCAAGGCCGCCGCCCTCCCCGGTGTCGCCGCCGTAATCACCGGCGCCGATTGCGATGAAACCTTCGGCATCCTGCCGATCGGGCGCTACGAATATCCGCTCGCCCGCGAACGGGTCCGCTACCGGGGCGAGCCGGTCGCCTGCGTTGCCGCCGTGGACGTGCAAACCGCCCAGGCCGCCATCGATTTGATCGAGTTCAAGTACAAGGAGCTGCCGGCCTATTTCACGGCCGAGGATGCGATGGCAAAAGGCGCCGTCGATCTGCATGAAGAGCGGCCCGGCAATATCGAGCGCGACGTGGATTTCGAGTTGGGCGATGTCGATGCCGGCATGGCGGACGCCGATTTGGTGATGGAACAGTCCTACAACCTGGCCGAGGTTTGCCAGGTGCAGTCGGAACCCCACGCCGCCATCGCCGAATACGATCCCGAACGCGATACCATGACCGTGCATGCCTCGACCCAGGTGCCCTACTACGTCCATCTGATGCTGGCCAAAACCCTGAAGATGGACAAATCGCGCATCCATATGATCAAGCCGAAGGTTGGCGGCGGTTTCGGCTGCCGCACCGAATGCCTGAACGTGGAACTGATTTGCGCGCTGGCGGCGCGGGCGGCGGCTGGCACCGTGCGCCTGGTGGTCAGCCGCGAAGAATCCTTCATCACCCATCGCGGGCGCCAGAAAACCGACGTCTGGATGAAGATCGGTCTTAAGAAAGACGGCACCATCTCAGCCGTCGATTACAAGGTGGTGATGCGCGGCGGCGCCTATTCGGGCTATGGCACGGTGACCGTCCTATATGCCGGCTCGATGATGTACGGCATTTATGATTTCGAATCGGTCCGCTATCGCGGCCTTCGCATCCTGACCAACATGCCGCCGCCGGGTGCCATGCGCGGCCACGGCACCGTCGCCATGCGTTTCGGCTTCGAATCGCTTTTGGACGAGATGGCGTGCGAAATGGGCCTTGATGCGTTCGAAGTGCGGCGCAAGAATTTATTGCAGGCGCCGACATTCACGATCAACGATATGATGATCAACAGCTACGGCCTCGGCGAGTGTCTGGACTGGGTCGAGGAGAAAAGCGGCTGGAAAGAACGCAAGGGCAAGCTCGGCCCCTATCGCGGGCTGGGCATGGCTTGCACGCACTATCCTTGCGGCGCCTCCAAACCGGTGAACTGGACCGGCGAGCCGCATGCGACGGTGCACCTGAAACTGGACTGGGACGGTTCGATCACGATCCTGACCGGCGCCCCGGAAATCGGCCAAGGCTCGGACACGGTGATGACCCAATGCGTCGCCGAGGTTCTGGGTTTGGATATGTCGCGGCTGCGCATTGTTTCCTCGGACAGCAAGCTGACACCCAAGGACAACGGCTCCTATTCCTCGCGCGTCACCTACATGGTCGGCAATGCCTCGATCGACGCGGCCAACAATCTGAAGACCATTCTCATCGAGGCGGCGGCGAAAAAGCTGGACGCCAAGCCCGAGGATGTGGAGTGCCTGGGCGATCATTACCGTGTCGCCAGCCAGGACGAGGGCCTTAGCTGGGACGAGGTGGTTTATGCGGCGCTGGAAGGCGAAGGCGCGCTCACGGTCAAGGGCAACTTCGACACCATTCCTGAATCCTGGGGTACCAAGAAATACCGGGGCGGCGCCATTGGCGGCAGCATGGCCTACGCCTATGCCGCCGAGGTGGTGGAAGTTTCCATCGATCCCGAAACCGCGCTGATCACCGTCGAAAATGTGTGGGCCGCGCAGGATGTGGGCCGCGCCCTCAATCCGCTCAGCGTCGAGGGCCAAATTCAGGGATCCGTCTGGATGGGCATGGGCCAGGCGATCTGCGAAGGCACGCGCTATCACGAGGGCCTGCCGATCACCGCCAACATGCTCGATTATCGGGTGCCGTCGATCATCGAATCGCCGCCCATCGAAGTCGGCATCGTCGAAAGCATCGATCCGCATGGCCCGTTCGGCGCCAAGGAAGCCGGCGAAACAACCCTCGCCGCCTTTATTCCGGCGCTGACCAACGCCGTCGCCGATGCCATCGGCGTCCGCCCGGTCGATCTTCCGGTGACGCCCGACAAATTGATGGAACTGATGGAAAAAGGTCCAGACAAAAAGCAGGCCGCCGAATAGGCGCGCCGAGCACAGAGAACAGATCATGGAATATATGCCCGATTTTCACCTGCACCGGCCGGCCAATTTGGAAGACGCGCTGGAGATAAAGGCGCGCAATCCGGACGCCCGGTTCGTCGCCGGCGGCACCGACCTACTGGTTAATGTGCGCCGCGGCATCGAACAGCCGACAGAGATGATCGATATTTCCGAGGTCGGCGGCCTCGATTCCTTTACCGAAGATGGCGATGGGCTTTATTTGGGCGCCGGGCTGACGCTGAAAGCCATCGCCGCGCTGGAACCGGTGCAAAGCGGATACAAGGCGATCGCCGATGCGGCGGTCGCGGTTGCCGGGCCGACCCATCGGGCCTATGGCACGCTCGGCGGAAATTTATGCCTCGACACCCGCTGTCTCTATTACAATCAGAGCGAATGGTGGCGCCAAAGCAACGCCTACTGCCTCAAGGAACGTGGCGAAATCTGCCATGTGGCGACCGGCGGCAAGACCTGCTTCGCCGCCTTTTCCGGCGATGTGGCGCCGGCCATGCTGGTCTTTGGCGCCGAGGTCGCGATCCAATCGCCAAGCGCCGAGCGCCGCATACCGCTGGCCGATCTTTACCGGAATGACGGGCTTGATCATTTGACCCTGGGGGCCGACGAAATTGTCACCGGCATTTATCTTCCCGCCAATTTGGGCGGCAATGCATCGGCCTACGAAAAGGCGCGGGTGCGCGGTTCCATCGATTTCCCGCTGGCCGGGGCGGCGGTCCGCCTCGCCAAGGCTGCCGACGGCACGCTCGAGGACCTGTGCATCGCGCTGACCGGCGTCAATCCCCATCCGCAATTGGTCAAGGGCATGGACGCCTATGTGGGCAAGAAGCTGGGCGAAGCGGAACTCGACGAAATCCGTGAAAGCACGCGCAAGCAGGCCAAGCCGATGCATACCACCACGGTCGCGCCCTGGTACCGCCGCCGTGTCGTCGGCGCCCTGGCACGGCGCCTGACGGCGGAATTGTACGCAACCTGATCCTCATTATCCGCCGGGCAGGTCGTCCTGGTGGATGACGATGATGTCGCTGCCGGGCTCGGGCGAGATTTGATAGCTGGCCAACTGGTCGGCCTGCACGTCGTTGAGGATGATTTCCGTCTCGTTGCCGTCGATTTGGATGATGGTGTCATTGCCGTCCTGCGTGATGAGCACGTCATCCAGCGAAAGATCGCCTTCCAGGCGCACCTGGTCGCCGATACCAAAATCACTGATCGTATCTTTCGCACCGCCATCGGCACCGGGGTAGAACAGGAAAGTGTCGCCGCCCTCGCCGCCGGTCAGCTCGTCCTTGCCGGCGCCGCCGATCAACGTGTCGTCGCCGGCGCCGCCGGATAACTCGTCCTTGCCGGCACCGCCGATCAGCGTATCGTCGCCGCCGCCGCCGGTCAGTTCATCCTTGCCCTCGGCGCCGTAAATTACATCGTCGCCCTCGCCGCCGATGATTTCATCCTTGCCCTCGGCGCCGATGATGACTTCGGCCTCGGCGCTACCGGTCAGTTNGTCCTTTTGGGGGGTCCCGATCAGCACCGCTTGCGTCGCGCCGCTGGTGGCGACTTCGCCGGTTGCCGTTTCTATCGCCTGCGCCTCGGCCGAGAACGAGGTTTCGAGGGCCGCGTGGCTGATCCTGGTCAAGGGCAAGCAACAGGCGAACTCGCCGACGCCGTCGGCGCCGGTGGCGGCGGTGAAGACCACATCGGCGCCAACCAGTTCCGCCGTCACCCCATCCGGCAGGTCGTGCCAATCGGCCGTATCGTCGGAAGCGAGCGAAAAACCCTCGGGAATGCTGAGCCGCACCTGATGCGTTTCGGAACCGTCCAGGTAATCGCCGAACGCGGCATTGACGGTAACCTCGATCCGATTGCCGCTGCCCGGCACCACGGTCAGGCCGACAACCGGTATATCGGCACGCGGCTCTGGCTCTGGCTCTGGCTCTGGCTCTGGCTCTGGCTCTGGCTCTGGCTCNGGTTCTGGTTCNGGCTCTGGCTCTGGCTCTGGCTCTGGCTCCGGCTCTGGCTCCGGCTCCGGCTCCGGCTCGGGTTCTGGTTCCGGCTCAGGTTCTGGTTCCGGCTCCGGTTCCACGACTGGCTCATCCCGGCGTTCCTCCGCCGTGGTCGCGCGCACCGGAGCTTCCTCAACCGCCGGGGCTTCGGGCGGCGGCGCTTCGAACAGCGGTTCGGGCTCCGGCGCCTCGCTGATATCCTCGCCGACCACCTGGATTGGCGGAACCTCGGCGCCCTCGCCTTCACCTTCACCAGTTGGCTCGCCTCCGGCCCGGGTTTCGAAATCCTCAACCTCCTCGTCCGGCGGCGGCGCCTGTTGCGGCTCGGGGGCGGCTTCCGAACTGGCTTCCCATTGCGGCGGGGTCTGATACCGGTTGGCACCGGCCGTGGTCTCGGGCAGGTAGCCCAGGGATCCGGCATAGGCCGACACCATCGCCGCGCGCTCGACCTGGTAAACCTGGCTCGGCGCGGCGCCAATACCAGCGATCGACACTTCGGCATATGGCATGTTGAGAACCTGGACACCGGCGCTGTTGGTGATGGTCACCTCGCCGACCATGCCGTCGGCTTCCTCCATCAGGGTGACGCGCAAATTCTCGCCGTCTTCGTAGTGCAGCCCGACCTGGGTGCCGCGGATGCCGATGGTCGCGGTCTGGGTATGAACGACCATGGCATCGGGATCCAATTTGGAAACGATGCCGCTGACCACGGTGAGGACGCCACTGGTCAGCGACAATGCGATCGATCCTTCCTGCGTTGCCGCGTCGTAGATCGCCTCGTCCAAAACGGTTTCACCGCTCTGGCCCATGGAAAACACGGTTTCGTCGACAAGCATCACGCCGACGGCGGAACCTTCGCCGGTGGTGATGGTATCGCCCTGAAAGACGGGATCACCTACATTCAACTCCACGCGGGTGCCGTCGGCGCGCACCACCACAACGGTCCCGGCCGTGGTCTCGACGCGCCCGACCGCCTGATCACCGGTTTCAGCGGTTTGAATAGTTTCGTCTGACATCTGCGCAATCCTTCAGGCAGGACAAAATACCGGGCGAACTCGACCTATCATAGATTACAATACTTGAAGAAATTTTGCATTGATTGGTATCAATGGTCGAAGAATTCAGCCGCCGCCCTAATTCTCGTCGGTATGAATAACCTTTTGCCTATGGCCCGCGTCTTCGTTAGCTTGGGGCCATGCAAGCGGAATATAATCATTGAACACGGTCCCTAAAATAAAGCTGGAGGGCGTCACCAAAAGCTTCGGCGACAACCATGTCCTAAAAGGGGTCGATCTTGAGGTCCAGGACCGCGAATCCGTTGTGCTGATCGGCGCCTCGGCCAGCGGCAAAACCTTGCTTTTGAAATGCATCCTGGGGCTTGTCGCGCCCGACTCCGGCTCGATTAAAATCGACGGCCGGGAAACCACCGACCTGGCGCCGAAGGAACGCGAGATTCTAATGCACAGGGTCGGCATGCTGTTTCAGCAATCGGCCCTCTTTGATAGCCAACTCGTCTGGCAGAATATCGCATTCCAGCTTTTGCAGGATCATGAACTGTCCCGTGACGAGGCCAAGAAAATCGCCCTCGATAAGCTGGTCGCCGTCGGTATGACGCCCGATGTCGGCGAATTGCTGCCGGCGGAAATTTCGGGCGGCATGCAAAAACGCGTCGGCTTCGCCCGCGCCATCGCCAATAATCCCGAGATCGTGCTGCTCGACGAGCCGACGGCGGGGCTGGATCCGATCATGACCAACGTCATCAACGACCTGATCCTGGACAATGTGCGCGAAATGGGCGCGACGGCGCTTTCGATCACCTCCGACACCGGCGGCGCGCGCAAGGTGGGCGACAGGATCGCCATGCTCTACGATGGCAAGATAATCTGGTGCGGCGCGCGGCAAGAGGTCGACTCATCCGGCAATCCGTTTGTAGATCAGTTTATCCACCATCGGGGCGAAGGGCCGTTCGAATTGGCCGAGCGCGCCTTTTAACCGGGCCTGGACGAACACCGATGGACGCCAATTTCGAGGAAACCCGGTCATCAAAGCCGAAAGCCGGCCGGACCGGCATCAAACCGATGATCGGCGTGCCCTCAAGCCTGATGACCATGCCCGCCGGGCGGATGAATGTTCACGCCGCCGCCGAACGCTATATCGATGTGCTCGTAGAATTGTGCGATTGCATCCCGATCCTAATACCGGCAATCGGCGACCAACTGGATTACCGCGATATGGCGTCGCGCCTCGACGGCATCATGCTCACCGGCGGCCGCGCCAACATTGAACCGCATAACTTTGGCGGCACTCCCTTTCCGCCGGACGAGCCCATCGATCCCGGCCGGGATGCCACCGTGATCGGCCTGATCCGCGCCGGTATCGAGGCCGAGGTGCCGATCTTCGGTTCCTGCCGGGGTATCCAGGAAATGAACGTAGCGCTGGGCGGATCCCTTCACTACCGGGTTCATATGCTGGACGGCAAATTGGACCACCGCATGCCGCGCGGCGAGGAAGTCCCCCGGGAAGAAATCTTCAAACTGCGCCACCGCATTGAAATGGCCGAGAACAGTTTGTTCGCCGAACTGGCCGGAACCACCGAGGTCATGGTCAATTCGCTGCACGCCCAGGCGGTCGACCGGCTGGCGCCCGACTTGGAAGTTGTGGCCGTTTCAACCGATGGCGTGATCGAGGGCGTGCGCCTGAAGAACGACAAGACCTTCACCGTCGGCGTGCAATGGCATGCCGAGCACGAACCGGAGGTGCATCAGCTATCCCGCCGCCTCTTTGAAGAATTCGGCGTCGCCGCCCACAAAAGGGCGCGGGCGCGACGGCTTTAAACCGCGTCGCCCAGGCGCCCGCCGATCTCGGGCGAATCGGGCGCGTAGCGGTAGGCCCGGAACACCGGATTGGCGCCGGTGTAGACCGGATGCTCGTATTCGACGATCTGCGGGTTGATATATTCCCAGACGATCTCGCAATCGGGCGTCACTTCGAACAGGCGGCCCCAGACGCCCTCGCAGATCAGCGTATTGCCCGAACTTAGGCGCTGGCAGCCGCTGATGTACCAGCTGAAGAAATCCCGGGGCGCCTTGGTTTTATACTCCCAGACGATGCTGTTGTCGGCCGGGTCCAGCTCGATGACCCGCGATCCGACCTCGGGCCCGTCAAAGGTGGCGGCGGTCGAGCCGTTGGCGAAGAACAGGATGTTGCCGTTTGCCAGCATCTGCACGTCGTGCTGCTGTCCGAAATCGGGTTCCTGCAGGCACCATTTGAATTTCTTGCCGGCCTTGTCGATCACCCCCATGAAGCCGTTCAGGCGCTGATTGATGACGATATCTCCGTTCGGACATTCGGCGACCGTATTGCCGTGCGCATATTCCTTGCGCCAGGTACCGGGATGGACGGGATATTTTTCGATTTCCATGTCGGTGCCGACGAACCATTCCCAAATAACCTCGCCGGCCGGATTGACCTCGCGCAATACATCGCCATAGACGCCATCCTCATGCTCGGTGCCGGGCAGCCCGCCGGTGTGGCGCTTGACCATGTCCTCGTCCAGCAATCGCCAGGCAAGGTAAATGGTATTGCCGTTGGCAAGGCGCCGGAAATCGTGATGCTGCGCATGGTCGGTATGTTCCCAGACGATGTTGCCATCCCAATCATATTCGATCAGGTGCCCGCCCTTGGCCGGCAGGCCGAGAATACCTTCAGTGGTGCGGATCGCCGCCAACAGGTTGCCGTTCGGCAGAAGATAGGAGTAATTGCCGGGCTCGCCGGGCAGCTCCCATTTGTGAACCACCTTGCCGTTCATGTCGATCAATGTGGTTTCGAACAGCCCGAGGGTCGTGAATATGGTGAATCCCGGCGTCGCCTTCGCCTGGTCGAAAATCAGAACCCCGGTTTCGGATGTCAGTCGCGGCATTTGCTGCCTCCCCATATATGCAAGGTCATGTCTTTAGCCGGCGATCATCGCCGCTTCGAGCACCGAACGCAACTCATCGGTCAAGGGTTGCGGCGTGCCGGTTTCGGAATTGAAGAAGACGGTCACCACCTCGGCCGAGGCGATGCATTTGCCGTCCCGGAAAACCCCCTGCCCCAAAATATAGGATGTGCGCCCGATACGCTTGACCACCGTGCCGATATCCACATTGCCCGGAAAATAAAGCGGCGCGTGGTAATCGACGGCGAAGCGCGCGATGGCGAAACCGGCCAGGAAACCATCGCTTAAGGAAGCCATGCGCGCATTGCGGAATTGGACGCGGCCATCTTCGAAAAAGGCGTTGACGGCGCCATTGTTGACATGCCCGTTGGGGTCCAGATCGCTATAGCGGATCGACGCCGAGGCCCATTCGGCGTAACCGGCGCTATCGGTGGGATCGAACCCTTCGGTCTCGGTTTTATTATCGGCCATGGTCCCTTCCGCTAGTAGCCTGTATCAACGGTTGCCGCCAGCACCCGCGCCATGATCGGCGGCATCGGCATGGTGTCGGCGAATTCTTGGTAGCGCGTCTCGGCCCAAGCCTCAAGGTCGGTGCCGTCCAGATAGCGGGCGGCGGCCCGGGTGGCTTCGCCCGGCGCCGTGGTCAGGCACAATTTCGCGAACTCTGCCTCGGCATCCGTGGTTTCCAGGAGCACCGGGATCCGGTTGATCACCGAATGGCAGATGCGGGTAACGGAAATGATTTCGTGGGCCTCGGTCTTTTGCAGCGACAGGTTGATGCGTGTCCGTTCCATCAAGGCATCGCGAAGATGCGACGGCACCGGAATACCGGGATAGCAGACGGCCCGCCCATCAGCGGCGAAGGCTGCCATGATTGCATCGCGCCGCGGCGATGGGAATCCGCACATCAAAAGATCGATATCGCGCGCCGCCGCCGGCTTGGGAACCAGGGTCTCCATTTCCGGCAGATAGCCGAATGGAAGATACGCCGAGTTGGGATTCATGGCGGTGCAGGCCGGCACCGATTCTTCGAGCAGGCACCAGATAAAATCGGCATTGCGGGCGGCCAGTTCGAAGGCCGCGAATTCACCCTGATCGCCGCCCTCGGCGCCATAATTCCAGATGCCGTCGGCGGACAGAACCTCGGTACAGACGAGGCCATAGCGGATGCCGGCCACCTTCATCTGGTGCGGCAGGTTCTGGTCTTCGTAAAAACGGTCGAAGAACAGATTGATGGCCTTGGCGTCCAGCTGGTTGGTGCCGACGCGCACATTGGCGCCGCAGGCTTCGAGCGCCAGACGCACGAAGCGCACCGAATCGGAAACCATTTCCCAAAGATGCGGTTTCAAATTACCGAGAAGGATATTGAATTCCATCGCCCGCGCCCAGAAACCAGAAAGGCACAGAATGCCATTTGCTTAAGAGCACGACAACGCCCAGGGTCAAACCTTGATGTTCTACGACCGGGATTTAAGACCCGGGCGGCCAGCTGGTGTGGACCCGTCCCTTGGGGCGGAAGGCCTTGAAGACGAAGGCGAAGGTGATGTCGTGCACTTCGTCCTTCAAGCCCGCCGCCGATCGGCGCTGGACAATGACATTGCCGACCTCGCGCCCCTTGGCGATATTGCGGGTATCGAGGGCCGAATTGCGCCCGTCTTCCAAGCTGATGACCAGATCACCCGATTGGATGCGGCGTTTTTGGCGCAACAGATCGAGGGTCCAGGCCTGGTCGCCGACCACCACCAGGCGGGTCATGGCCGGCATGTCATCGGGCAGATCGCCGCGAAACAGGAACGGCCTTCTCGAGGTGTCGTAACCGACATAGGGGTTGGAGCCGTAACCCCGGAAGCCTCCGGGCTTAAGCACCTTGCCTTTCGGAAAACGCGCCTTGAAGCGGGCGAAGGATTCGATGCGGGACGGTATCATCTTCAGGCGCGTACCGGTCAATTCGCCGACGATGGCCTCGCCCAGAAACTGCTGCCACCAGCTTTCGGTCTGCCGGTCATACATCACCAGGTCCGAGTTGCGCAGCTTGCCGGTGGTCCCGAAATCCAATTCCTGGCCGTTCAAGCGGGCATCGAAAACGATCGAAGCGTTGCAGAGCGGGCAATAGGTCACCGCAACCGGCACCCCGCCGACGCGGTCATTGACGATTTCGTGGCTCATCAGGATGCCGAGCGGATAGGCGCGGGCATCGCCGTTGATGTTGAGGCTGATCACCGGGACCGTATCCGGAAGGCTTACCTCGGCCACCGGATCGAATTCCGGATCGTCGATCGAGGGGATGCCGTCCTTCCTCGGTCCGCCGGACATGATTTCGCTCAGATCGACCGACGTCTTGGTGAAATCGGTCTTCGGCCAGGTTGCCTTCCAGACAAGGGTGCTCGCCGGGAACAGGCCCGGCAGGAACCACCAGAGGAAAAACAGAATTACGGCGCTCCAAATCAAGGTACGCCAGGAAACCAACCGTTTGACAATATCCATGTATTTCATTTGGAACGAAGCAAAAGCGAAAGCAAAACACACCGGGTCACAATCCGGTGAGCCAGGCCGAGCGCGGCTGCCATGTGTCTGCGGGCAAATTTGTGCTAAATGGATCGAACTATGAACCTAGTTTCGAAAATGTGCTGATTATGGAAATACCGGCAACCCGCCGTCGGCGCGCCTGGCTCTATGTCCGGCTGAGCCTGGCCGCCGGGCTGTTGGGTATCGCGGTCGGCTTTTATGTCCATGCCGTAAATGATTTGGACACCAGCGCCTTCGATTTTTTCAGCTTCGCGGTGCGCGGCATAATCATCGGCGCGGCGTTTTGGTATTTCGAGATTTTCTGGGTGCAGGGACCGCGCGGGCGGCGCTTGCGCGGCATGTCTTACGGCGCCCGCCTGATCACCAAGGTGATCGTCTATGTGCTCCTGGTCGAGGCCGGATACGCGCTCGGCTACGCCATCTTCAACCCCGAAGAAGCGCTCGCCTGGGTGCTGGCCGTCGGCGGCGGCTGACCATCCACGCCACATTGCGAAATCACTCAGCCGGCTTTTCTGAATTCGGCGCCCGCCTCCAAATCACCGTCGCAGGCGATTTCGCCGCGCTCGGCCATGGCGATAATGTGGGCGAACACGGAACGCCGGGCCGCCGGGATAAGCGCCGGGTCTAAATCCGCATACATATCGCCCACCATGTCGGCGATGCGCCGGACGCCGCGGCCCAGGCAGTCGATGATCTGGATTTCGCGCTCCTGGCGGTGCTTGATCAGGGCGCGGACATAGGGGTGCGGATCGGCGATCGGTCCGGCGTGGGTGGGATAGTAGATGGCGTCATCCCGCGCCAACAGCAATTCAAGGCTGTCCATATAGGCGGCCATGTCGCCGTCGGGCGGCGAAACCACGGTGGTCGACCAGCCCATGACATGATCGCCGGTGAACAGCGCCTTCGCTTCGCTCAAGGCATAACAGATGTGGTTGGAGGTATGGCCGGGCGTATGCACGCATTCGAACGTGAAGCCGCCGGCTTCGAGGATATCGCCGTCGCGCACCTGGTTATCGGGAGCGAAGTCCATATCGCCGCCGGCTTCGACCGCCTTGCCCGGATCGAAGCGGCCGGCGCCGTGCGGGCCGAAGCCGTAGGTGGGCGCGCCGGTGCGTTCCTTGACCGCCGCCGCCGCCGGGGAATGGTCGATATGGGTGTGGGTGATCAACTGGTGGGTGATTTCCTCACCATCCAACGCCGCCAGCAGCGCATCGATATGTTCGGGGATATCCGGGCCGGCATCGATGACCGCAACCTGGCCCTTTCCGATGATATAGGTGCCGGTGCCGGTAAAGGTGAATTTGCCGGGATTGCGGGCGACGATGCGGCGGATACCCGGCGCGACATCCGCGATGGCGCCATAGGTGCATTCAAAATCCCTGTCGAAGCGCAGATCGTTCACAAGATTTATTCCTTCGCTAATTAAGGTATCGCCGTTTCGGGAAAGCGCAGGATTACGCGCAGGCCCGGCAGATTATCCTCCAACGTTAATTCGGCGCAATGCAGCCCGGCCACGGCGCGCACCAAGCTCAGCCCGAGGCCGGTACCGGGGCTATTGCGGCTGGCTTCGAGGCGCTGGAAACGGTCGAGAACTTTTTGCCGGTCGGCCTCGGCGATGCCGGGACCGCTGTCGGCAACGATCAAGTCGGCGGCCTTGCCGACGCGGCGCAGCACCAGTGCGATGGCGCCGCCGTCCGGCGTATATTTCACCGCGTTGTCCATCAGGTTGGCCAGCGCCTGGCCGACCAAATGGCGGTTGCCACGCAGGCTAATGCCCGGCTCGACCTCGCCGGTCAGGCTCTGATTTTTGTCTTCGGCGGCGGGGCCGTAAAGCTCGGCCATGTCGGCGACCAGTGCCGAAAGATCGAATTCCGCCTGCTCATCTTCGGGCAATCCGGCCTCTGCCTGGGCGATATTCAAAAGCGCGTTGAAGGTTTCCAAAAGGGTTTCGGATTCGGCGATGGTCTCTTCCAAGGCGGCCCGGTAATCGGCTTCCGATGCGGCGCCCATCAGGGTGACCTCAAGCCGCCCGCGCAGCCGGTTCAAGGGGCTTCTGAGATCGTGGGCGATATTGTCCGTTACCTGCCGCATGCCGGTCACCAGCCGCTCGATCTGATCGAGCATTTCGTTCAGGTTTTCGGCCAACCGGTCCAATTCATCGCCGCTGCCCGATACCGGCAAGCGCCGGTGCAGCGCGCCGTCCATGATCTCGCGGCTGGTGCGGTTGATGGTTTCGACGCGGCGCAACAGGTTACGGCTCAAGAGGACGCCGCCGAGAAGGCCGAGCCCCAGGGTCAGCGCCACCGCCCAGGCGAGCGAAGTGCGCATCACCTGCTCCACCTGTAGGCGTTCCTGGATATCGCGCCCCACCAGAAGCTGGAATCCGCGCCCTAATCCCAAATGGCGCGCCCGCGCGCGGTGGCTTTCGATGACGCCGCCGACCGGGCGCTGATAGGGGAATTCCAGCAGGCCGCCGGCGCCGGTCGCGGCTTTCGGCCATTTGGTCAAGTTGCCGGCCACCGGCCGGCCGCCGGGGTCGATCAGGAGATAAAGGCTTTGCCGCTGATTGCGGGCGCGTTCGCTGACGATCCTGACCAGGCCGCCAAGCCCGTTTTCACGGTATTGTTCCGCCAGGCCGGTGATTTCGGCTTGGATCGTATCGTCCGTCTGCCCGGTGGAGATACCCGCCGTCGACCAATAGATGAAGCCGAGAAGCAGGAATACCGACAGCCCGAACAGGGCCAGGTAGATCAGCGCCAGGCGGAACGTGGTGGTCCGGATGATGCTGGAATTAAGCACGGAGGCAATATCCCGAGCCCCGCACCGTATGCAGGAGCGGTGCCTCGAAGCCCTTGTCTATCTTGGCGCGCAAGCGGCTGATATGGACATCGATAACGTTGGTTTGCGGATCGAAATGGTAATCCCAGACACTTTCCAGCAGCATCGTGCGGGTGACGATGTGGCCGGCGTTGCGCATCAAATATTCGAGCAAGCGAAATTCGCGCGGCTGCATCGGAATAACGGTGCCGCCGCGCCGGACGCTGCGCGCCAGCAGATCCATTTCCAGATCGCCCACCTTTAGATGGGTTTCCACCTCGCGCGGATCGCGGCGCCGGACCAGTGCCTCGATGCGCGCCAGAAGTTCGGCAAAGGCGTAAGGCTTGACCAGGTAATCATCACCGCCGGCTTTCAAGCCCTTGATCCGGTCGTCGACCTCGCCGAGGGCGCTCAGGAACAGGATCGGCGTATCGATACCCTCGGCGCGCAACCGCTCGACCAGGGTCAACCCATCCATCTTGGGCAGCATGCGATCGACGACGCAGGCATCGTAGTCGCCGTGCCGGGCAAACTCGAAGCCGTCTTCGCCGTTGGCCGCATGGTCGGTCACATGGCCGCTTTCCTTGAGGCCCTTGGCCATGAAGCCGGCCGCCGCTTCGTCATCCTCAATGATCAATATTTTCATGGGCGTGACCCGAAAACCGATTGCCGTTGCTATATTTAGTCGGCAATCACCGGGACTGCAAAAAATTGCGCCAAAAGTCGGGGCGCCCCGGCCCGCCAAGCGGCACCGGGGCGCGTCCCTGGCACTGAAACAGACGCGGTATCTTTTAGGCGCGCTTCATCGGAAGGGCGACAAAGCGTTCGCCGCCCCGGCCCGCCACCAGAAGCAGCACGGACTTGCGCTTGCCGTCCTTGGCGGCGGCGATCATGCGGCGGACGTCGCTGGCGCTGTTCACCGGCGTGCCGGCAACGGCCAGGATGGCATCGCCCGGCGCCAGTCCCAACCGCGCCGCCGGGCTGGCCCGCTCGACACCGGCGATCAAGACACCGCCTTCAGCCTTGCTCAGCTTCAGCCGGCGGCGTGCATCGTCGTCAAGGGCGGCCAGCTTCATGCCGGCGACATCGGCGTCTTCGGCTTCCGGCGACGACGCCAATTCGGCTTTCGGCTGGGCGCCGATACGCATGGTCAGCGACATTTTCCTGCCGCCGCGCAAGATTTTCATTTCAACGCGTTCGCCCGCCTTGATAGCGGCGATGATGCGCGGCAAGTCGCGCAGCGCCTTAACCGGCCGCCGGTCGACTCCAAGGATCACGTCGCCGCGTTCGATGCCGCCGCGCAAAGCCGGGCTGTTCGGCGACACCCGGGACACCAGCGCGCCGCCGGGTGCGTCCAGATCCAGGCTTTCGGCCAGTTCCGGCGTCACTTCCTGGATGTGCACGCCAAGCCAGCCGCGCGCGACGGCGCCATTTTCGCGCAGATCGGCGATGATATTCTTGGCCATCAATGATGGGATGGCGAAACCGATGCCGACATTACCGCCCGACGGCGAGAAAATGGCGGTATTGACACCGACCACGCGGCCCTCGGTATTGAACGCCGGCCCGCCCGAATTGCCGCGGTTGATGGGCGCATCGATCTGCAGGAAATCATCGAAGGGCCCGGCGCCGATATTACGGTGGCGGGCGGAGATAATGCCGGTTGTTACGGTCTGGCCGACCCCAAACGGGTTGCCGATGGTGATCACCCAGTCACCGACGCGCATATCTTCGGAAGCGCCCCATTCCACAATCGGCAAGTCGCCGGCGGCGGAGACCTTCAACAGCGCGAGATCGGTTTTGGGATCGGTGCCGACAACGCGCGCCTCCAATTTGCGGCCGCTTTTCAGGCTCACCGATATTTCGTCGGCGCCGTCGATCACATGGTTGTTGGTAACGATAAATCCCTTGGCGTCGATGATGAAGCCGGAGCCCAGTCCAACCTTTCTGGGGCCCTGGGAACGAGGCCGGCCCGGCTGGGCATGGGGCTGGCGGCGGAAGTCATCGCCGAACCGTTTCAGTACGTCATCATCGAAAAAGCGCTCGAAAAACTCTTCGAAACCCGGAGTTTGCTGTCTCGGATCAACGCTTTCGGCCGATTTGGAAACATGCACCGTGACCACGGCGGGGCTGACCCGCTCCACAATATCGGCAATCTGCACCGGCATCGCGGGCGCCGGCAGCCGGACAGCGGTTAGGTTGGTTTGCGTCTTCGGCGCGGCGGACGCCTCAAGCAGGTTTGTGCCCAGAACTGCCGCCGTGCCGGCAATCGCTAAAATGGCGAAGGCGATTGCAATGCCCCCGCCTTTACCGTTTGGCGTCATATTTGTGATCTTGCTCACATCCGTCTCCTTCAATTGAATGCTAGGATTGCATTGTTGCGGCGGCGTTATCGTCGCTACCAATTACGAAGGCAGATTACGGAAAACCACATTACGGCGCTGTTGCCCGAATATTACAAATTGGTAATCATTGGTATGGATGCCGGTGGCAGGCGAAAAATACCGCGCGGCCCTTGTGAAACCGCTGGAAATGGCTGATATATTGGCCATTGGGGAAGCGACCAACTTACGAAGCAAGATTGTATAATGCGCGATCGAACGAAAAAATCTGTGAAGTGGGGCTCTGCCGTTGTCGCGCTGCTCTGGGTTATTGTCGTCGGATTCGATCAGTTTTTCGGGGTCGGCACGTTCGACTACGCCGCATCGGCGCGCGAAGAACAACTGCAAAGCATGATGAAGGCGTGCAAGGGCACCTTCAAACAACGCTATGAATGCAAATCCGCGATCCTGCGCGCGCAGGGAAGGGATACCTTCAATTACTGGGGCAAGAAATACCTGCTCACATTCGCGCCGCCCCTGTTCCTTTACGTGGCGTTCCATATGTGGCTCGGGCGGGTCGAAACGGTCGAGGAAGTACTGCGCCGCAAGCGCCTCGCCATTCGCATGGAAAAGCGCCGCCAGAAGGACGGCCGCATCGCCATGGAGCAAGGCCGCCAGCGGACCGTGTCGGCCAAGCGCCGCCAAGCCATCCAACAGGCACAGCAGGAAGCCAGCCGCGAGGACCGGAAGCGGCCGCTCACCGTGATGGTGGTCACCCAGCAGGAGATTTTCGTCGATCAAATGAAGAAAGCGATTTGGGAAAGCGGCTATTTCCCGGTTCAAACGGACCTGCGTGACGTATTCCTGAGTTATCGCGAGATCGGATACCATATCATCCTCACCGATACCGAATTCGAAACGCCCGATATTCATCCCGATGACATGAATGACAAGGATTTTCCTGGAAAGGTGATGCCGCTGGATAAAACCATCAAGGGCCTGCGCGAGCGCAAGGAAAATGTACGGATCATAGCCATGTCGCCGAAATTCGCCGGGCTGCAGGCAGAGGATTATATCTCGACTGCGACCAATCTTGGCGTCGACGCGCTGATCGAAAAGCCGTTCGAATTCACGGCCCTGGTTGAACTGTTCGATCAATTGATGGACACCGGCAAGAAATCTGCCTCCGATTCAGATTCCGAAACCGACCCCGATTCCGACAACGCTTGAGCTCCAATCATCGCGGAGGTGTTTCCATGCGGGCAATATATGCAATCATTTTCGCTACTTTCGCGGTGATAACGGCGCCAGGCGCCGGCCACGCCGCCTGCGGCAAGGTCACCATCGCCGAGATGACCTGGGCGTCGGCTTCCGTCGCGGCCCATATCGAAAAAATTATTTTGAAAAAAGGTTATGGCTGCGACGTGGAATTGCAGCCCGGCAACACGGTGCCGACCAGCACATCCATGGCGGAACGGGGCGAGCCCGATATCGCGCCCGAAATGTGGCTGATTTCGACGCGCGCGGTCATCGAACGCGGTATCAAGGAAGGCCGCTTGAAAATGGCTGGGAATATCCTTTCGGATGGCGGCGAGGAAGGTTGGTGGATACCGAAGGCATTGGTCGACATACATCCGGAGCTGAAATCGCTAAACGCGGTGCTGAAGCGGCCGGACCTGTTCCCCGACCCCGAAGAGCCGGGCAAGGGGCGATTTTACGGGTGTCCGTCTGGCTGGGGCTGTCAGATCACCAACGAAAACCTGTTTCGCGGCTACCAGATGAAGGAAGCCGGGTTCAGCCTGTTTGATCCCGGTTCCGGCGAGGGGCTGGCCGGCGCCATCGCCAAGGCGGTCAACCGGGGCGAACCCATATTCGCCTATTATTGGGCGCCGACCACCCTCTTGAGCAAATACCCGATGGTGAAGCTGGGCGGCATGGCGCACGATGCAAAAAATTGGCCGTGCATGATCAAGCCCGATTGCGCCACCCCCGGCCCCAACGGCTACCCCGCCTCGGAAGTGGTTACCGTGACGACCCGCAAATTCGCCGATCGGGCACCGGAAGCCTTCGCATTCATTGCCAAGGTTTCGTGGCCCAACCGGACCGTCCATCGAATCCTCGCCTGGAAGGACCAAAATCGTGCCGATGCCGAGGAAACAGCGGAATATTTCCTGAAAAACTTCAAAAACATCTGGGGAAAATGGGTAACGCCTGATGTCGCCCGGCGCGTGACCGAAGGCCTTTAGGCTAAATCCAAAAAAAACGCGCCGGAAAGCCGGCGCGCTTCAAGTTGGTGACTGTATGTTATTCGAATAAGCCGATTGATACGGTTCTAGGCCCTATCAACCTTGCTGAACAGCCAGACAACGATACCGAGGGCGATCAAACCGATCAGGCCCTGGCTGCCGAATGCGTTCAGCAAATCGATCAAATTTTTGACCACACTGCCGAAGAAGGCAATTTTTGCGCCAAACAAAACCTGCGCGACGATGGCCAACGGGATCAGAACGACCACGATCTTGGTGATCTGAGAGATCCACTTGCTCAGCGAATCGAGAAAATTCATTGTATCCTCCTCATGATGAAGTTCCCACGCTTCTCGTTGCTCCAAGTACGAGCGTGTGGATAAATGATATGAAAAGGTAAACAATAAGTAAATTGCAAATTAAAAATATTTATTATTGGATTTCTTATGTTCCATTTTTTCAAGGCCTTCTTGCAATAAAATTTTACACTGGAAACTAGCCGGAAAATACAGATTTCCTGGGATGAATTCAATATGATTACTTAGCCAATTCCATTTCCACCAGACGCGCCCAGAAACTTGCGCCGATCGGTAGAGCCTCGTCGTTAAATTCGTACTTGGAACTATGCAACGGATGCGATTCCCGGCCCTCGAAAGCGGTGCCCAAGCCGACAAAACAGCCGGGCCGCGCATTGAGCATGAAGGAAAAATCCTCGGACGCCATGGTCCGCGGAAAGGCCGGTTCCAGCCCGTCGTCGCCGAGCAGGTCACGGACCACATTTTCGGCGATCAGGCTTTGCGCTTCGGCATTGACCAGGACCGGGTACAAATGGCGGTATTCGATGTCGGCGGTGGCGCCATGCGCCGTGGCGGTGCCTTCGGCGATGCGCCGGATAAGCCCGGCCACCGAAGTTTCCGAATCCTCGGCAAAGGAGCGCGCGGTTCCGTCCAAAACCGCCGTATCGGGCAATACGTTCACCGCATCGCCGGCATGAAACTTGGTGACGCTGACGACGATGCTCTCGATCGGATTGGTGACGCGGCTGGAAATGCTTTGCAGGGCCGAAACGATTTGCGATCCGACGAATATGGGATCGATGCCATGATGCGGCGAGGCGGCGTGGCTGCCGCGGCCATGCACGACAATCTTAAACGATGCCGCCGATGCCATGCCGATGCCGGCGCGGATGGCGATGCGCCCGGTCGGCATATTCGGCTGATTGTGCATGCCATAGACGCTGTCCACCGGAAATTGGTCGAACAGGCCCTCTTCCACCATGACCCGTCCGCCGCCCGCCAATTCCTCCGCCGGCTGAAAGATAAAACGCACCGTACCCTTGAAATTCCGGGATTCGGCAAGGTATTTGGCGGCGCCCAGCAGCATCGTGGTGTGCCCATCATGGCCGCAAGCATGCATTTTGCCGGGAACCGTCGATTGATAGGGCAAAGCGGTCAGTTCCGGCATCGGCAGGGCGTCCATATCGGCGCGCAATCCGATGGACGGCCCGTCGCCATCGGCCAAGGTTCCGACAACGCCGGTTTTGGCCAAGCCTTGCGACACCTCGATCCCGAATTCACGCAATTTATCGGCAACAAACGCGGATGTCCGGTGCTCTTCGAAGGCGATTTCGGGATGGGCGTGCAGATCGCGGCGCCAAGCCGTCATTTCGCCCTGCATTTCGGCGATTCGCTTGAGAACAGGCATATTTGGAAATCCTCCCGTTACCGGTGCTAGCAAAGCCCGGGAACCCGGTCAATTGACTTGACTTAACAGCCGATTCGCCCAACTGTCAGAACAGATAGGCTCAATTACGGGCGCACGCCGCCCAATGGAATTTTAGGTTACCATGATTGATACCGTCTTCGATGCGGAAAGCGGCGCCTTGACCGCCGACGACCTTGATCCACTGATCGACCTTGAAGCCGAAATCAGCCGAGTTCGCCGGGAAAAGAACGCCGTCATCCTGGCTCATTATTACCAGGATCCGGATATCCAGGATATCGCGGATTTTGTCGGTGATTCGCTGGACTTATCCAGGAAAGCGGCGGAAACCGACGCCGATATCATCGCCTTTTGCGGCGTAAAATTCATGGCCGAGGGCGCGAAAATCCTGAACCCCGGTAAAACCGTGGTGCTGCCCGACCGCGAAGCCGGATGCAGCCTGGAAGATTCCTGCCAACCCGATGATTTCAAGGCGTTTCGCGATGCCCACCCGGACCATACCGCAATTACCTATATCAATTGTTCGGCCGAGGTGAAGGCGCTATCCGATATCATCGTCACCTCTTCAAACGCCGCCGCGATTATCGATCAGATTCCCAAGGACCAGCCGATCCTGTTCGCCCCGGACAAACATCTGGGAGCCTTCCTTCGGCGCAAAACCGGCCGCGACATGACCCTCTGGCCCGGCACCTGCATCGTGCACGAGCAATTCAACGAACGCGAACTGGTCAAATTGGCGACGCGCCACCCCGATGCCAAGATCACCGCGCATCCCGAATGCCCGGAGAGCATTCTGCGCCATGCCGATCATATCGGTTCGACCCGCTCGATCCTGGAATTCGTCACCACCGAAAACGCCAGCGAGTTTATCGTCGCCACCGAACAGCACCTCATGCACCAGATGCAGAAAGCGGCGCCGGATCGCACCTTCATCGCGGCGCCGGGGGCCGACGGCGGCTGCGATTGCGCCAATTGCCCGTTCATGGCCCTGAATTCCCTGGAAAAGCTTTATCTGGCCATGGTCAACGAAGCGCCCCGGATCGAAATACCCGAAGACCTCCGCACCGGCGCGCTGGCCCCGCTTCAGCGCATGCTGGATATGTCTCCGCTCAAGCCCCCAGCGAGAAATGCCGCCTGATCTGCCGCCCAAATTTCCGAGGGGCCTTGACGCCGCCGAAGTTCAAAAGCTGATCGATACCGCCATCGCCGAGGATATCGGCAAGGGTGATATCACGTCGGAGGCCGTGATTCCGCCGGGCACCAATTTTCATGGACTGATGTCGGCGCGCCAGGACATGGTCTGCGCCGGGCTTCCCGTCGCCAGGGCGATTTTCGAAACATTTTCAGGGGATATCGAATTCGAAGCCTTGGCCGCCGATGGCGACAGGGTTCCGGCCGGCGGCGGCCTGGCCAGGATCAGCGGCCCGGCGCTGGCGCTGCTCGGCGCTGAACGCACGGCGATCAACATGCTCCAGCATTTATCGGGCATCGCCACGCTAACCCGCAAATATGTGGACCAGATCGAAGGCACCGGCGCCGTCTTGCTGGACACCAGGAAAACCACGCCGGGCCTCCGCCAATTGCAGAAATATGCGACCCGCATGGGCGGCGCCACCAACCACCGCATGCGCCTCGATGACGGCGTCTTGATCAAGGACAACCACATCGTTGTGGCCGGCGGCGTTGCCGAGGCGGTTTCCCGCGCCCGCGCCAAGGGGCTTACCGATATCGAGGTGGAATGCGACACCTTGAAACAAGTGAGGGAAGCCCTGGAGGCCGGCGCCGACAGCATCCTCCTAGACAATATGGAGCCTGATAAAATGACCGAAGCGGTGGCCATGGTCGGCGGCAAAATACCGACCGAAGCGTCCGGCAACGTGAAGTTGGAAACCATCCGCGAAATTGCCGAGACCGGTGTTACCTATGCTTCCGCCGGGCGCATCACCTATTCGGCTCCGGCCATCGATATCGGGCTCGACTGGTCGGCCGCCGACTGACCGGCCCCAGAGACCGCCAGAGACCGCCAGAGCCCTCCGAGATCATGAACCCAACTCCGAAAATTGCGGACTATGTTTACGATGTGGTGATCATCGGATCGGGCGCCGCCGGCCTGACGGCGGCGCTACAGCTTGGCCCTGAAACCAGCGTCGCCGTCCTATCGAAGGGCGGTATCGAAGGCGGCTCGACCGAATGGGCGCAAGGCGGCATCGCCGCCGTTATCGCCGAGGATGACAGCGTCGCTTCCCATATCGAGGACACGATAAACGCCGGCGCCGGGCTGTGCGATCCGGATGCGGTGCGATTTATCGTCGAAAACGGGGCCGATGCGATCCGCCAATTGGACGCGCTCGGCGTCGAATTCACGCGCGAGGCGGGGGCGGAGGGCAATTCCGGATATCATCTGACGCGTGAAGGCGGGCATTCGTACCGGCGCATCGTGCACGCCGCCGATGCCACCGGACAAGAGGTCGAGCATACGCTTTCCGGCCAGGTGCGGGCGCGGCAAAACATCGAAATCCTGGAGCATTTTACGGCCATCGACTTGATTTCCGAGCCGGCGCCGGACGGGACCAAGCGGTGCACCGGTTTCTACGCCCTCGATCAACGGCAAAGCCGGGTCGTGACCTTCGCGGCGCGCAATGTGGTCCTGGCCACCGGCGGCGCCAGCAAGGTCTATCTCTACACCAGCAATCCCGACGGTAATTCGGGCGACGGCATGGCCATGGCATGGCGCGCCGGCTGCCGGCTCGCCAATATGGAATTCACGCAGTTTCACCCCACCTGCCTGTTTCACCCGCAAGCCAAGTCCTTTCTGATCACCGAGGCGGTGCGCGGCGAAGGCGGACGCCTTGTGCTGCCCGATGGCACGCCCTTTGCCGAAGATTTCGATGCCCGCGCCGAACTGGCACCCCGCGATATCGTGGCCCGCGCCATCGACCATGAGATGAAGCGGCTGGGCATCGATTCGGTTTATCTTGATATCAGCCACAAATCCGCCGATTTCATCGTCGGCCATTTCCCGATGGTCTACGCCCGCTGCCTGCGATTCGGCTTCGACATGACCAAGGAGCCGATCCCGGTGGTTCCCGCCGCCCATTATTCCTGTGGCGGCGTGATGACCGATTTGGATGGGAAAACCGACCTCGTGGGCCTCTATGCGGTCGGCGAGGTGGCTTATACCGGACTGCACGGCGCCAATCGCATGGCCAGCAACTCGTTGCTGGAATGCATCGTGCTGGCGACGGCGGCGGGCATGGACATCGCCGCATCGATCAACCGCATCGACTTGCCGGCGCCGCTCAAGGACTGGGACGAAAGCTGGGTGCGCGATTCCGACGAGGAAATAGTGGTCAGCCATAATTGGGACGAAATCCGCCGCTTTATGTGGGATTACGTTGGTATCGTGCGCACCAGTAAACGGCTGCAGCGGGCGCAAAACCGTGTACAGCTCCTGAGTTCCGAAATCATGGACTATTACGCCAATTTCCGCGTCACCAACAACCTGCTGGAGCTGCGCAACCTGGCCATCGTCGCCGACCTGATCATCCGTTCAGCGATGCAACGCAAGGAAAGCCGGGGTATTCATTACACCCTGGATTATCCGGAACCAGACACCAGCCGGCCGCCGCAGCCGACCATCCTGGCGCCGGAAGCGCGGCATTGAGATGGCCGGCCCGAGACAATTCCGCCGCTTGGCCATGGGCCTGGCGACGCTGCTGGGCAAGAAGCCGCAAGGCTATTTTATTCCCTACCGTCATGCCTGGGAACTGCCCCGGGCCGGAAACTTGCCGCCCTATGAGGACCTCAAGCCGCTGTTCGATACCCGGACTGAGGCATCCTTTAATTTAATTTCATACATGAATGAAATTAGAGAAGATATTGATAATATTGGAGAAAATAATCCTCCGCAACCGAGGTGGGATCAGGTCTGGTTCCCGCGCCTGGATGCGGCGGCGGCCTATGCCATGGTCCGCCGCGAATGCCCGAGCCGTATTATCGAAGTCGGCTCTGGCCATTCCACCCGCTTCATGGCGCGCGCCATCAATGATGGCCGATTGGATACCCGGCTGACCAGTATCGATCCCGAGCCGCGCGCCGTGATCCAGGGCCTGGCCATCGACATTGTGCGCAAGACGCTGCACGCCGCCGAGCCGGATATATTCCTGGGCCTCGGCGCGGGTGACGTGCTGTTCATCGATTCCAGCCATATCCTGATGCCGGGCAGCGACGTCGATCACCTGCTGAACCGTATCCTGCCTGGTCTGCCGGCTGGCGTGTTGGTCCATTTCCACGATATTTTCCTACCCGGAGACTACCCGGCGGATTGGGCATGGCGGGGCTACAACGAACAACAAGGCGTTGCCGCGCTGATCCAGGGCGGCGCTTACGAAATCGTCTTCTCCAGCCGCTATATGATGACCTACCACCCCGAATGCCTCGCCGGCACGCCGCTTTCCGCCATGCCGCTCGGTGACGGCGCCTTCGAAACCAGCCTCTGGCTGAAGAAAACCGCTTAGGCGCATTATCCGGGTATTACGTTGTAGAGAGTGCTTCTAAATAGGGGCGCGGCTGGCGCGGGTGAGGATGTAAAGCGCCACCGGGCTCAGGCAGGCCGCCATGATCGCCGGCGCCATCCAGCTGCCGGCCCCGAGAACGGCCACCACGGCAATACTGAGGCCCATCATCGACACCGCCATCACCTTGGCCTTGACCGGGATGACGCGGTGCCGTTCCCAATCCAAGAGGGCCGGGCCGAACACCCGGTGCCTGTATAGCCAATCGTGGAAACGGCGCGAAGAGCGGGCAAAGGCCCAGGCGGCAATGATGATGAAGATGGTGGTCGGCAGGCCCGGCGTAACCACGCCGATGGCGCCGAGCGCCACGCACAGCCAGCCGAAGGCGATCAACAGCGGCCGCGCGTAGGGCCTGGCCGCGGGGACCGGGCAATGGTCGGTGATAATCAATCGTTCGCTCATCTATAAGAAATGGGAATCGCACGGTAATATTTCAATGCGCGCCATCACCTTAACCGGGATCAACTATCCCTCAACCGGCCGGTTTTGCCGTCCATCGCCTTGTGGCCTTCGGCAAGCGCGCGATGCCCATCGGGCGTTTTCTGCGCCCAGGCCCACCATCCGTCCTGCAACAGGAAATTCGAATAGTCGGCGTGCTGCATGACCAGAAGCTTGAATATCTTTTCGATGTGCGGTTCGCTGATCTCCTGCTCGCTCAGGCCGCGGATCGAAATCCCATCCGTGGAGTCGCGCCCGGCGTGCTTGCCGTGGGACCAGGTATAATCGTCGAATAAAATCCAGCCGCCCGGCCGCAACAATTTATCGACCAGGAAAAAGGCCAGCCCATCGATGGTCCAGTTTTTCGGCCCGTCGATGAAACAGAAATCATAGCAGGGGACGCAGACGCCGTTATCGCTTTGCTCTTCGATTTTTTTCTTCAAAAACCAGGTATAGGAGCTTTTTTCCCGGTGAATCACGACTCGGGATTCGAGACCCGTTCCCGCCAGCAGGGTTTCGACATTGGGCTCGCGGCCGGCGGAGCCAAGAAGATCGACCGTATCCAGCCGGCCGTCGCCGACCTCATCCAGCGCGCCGGCGATATAGGCACTGGAAACACCATGGGCGTGACCCAATTCGAGGCAGGCTTGCGGCCTGGTTTCGGTCACGAACCGATAAAGTTCCCAGCCTTCATCGATTCCCATATATGGGGTTTCGCCGACGATGCGCCTAATTTGCTCGAAGGTCATTTGACCGGTGCCGCATGTGCGGCCCTCGCTGAAAAAAACCTATTTATAAGGATCGGCGGCGTCGCGCAGGCCGTCGCCGAAGAAATTGAAGGCCAGCACGGTGATGATCACCGGCACCGCGGGCAGCAAAAGCCACGGATAAAGGGCCACGGCTTCCAGGTTCTGGGCTTCCACCAGCAGTACGCCCCAGCTTGTGATCGGCGGCCTGAGGCCGAGGCCGAGGAAACTGAGCGCCGTTTCCGCCAGGATCATCGACGGAATTGAAAGCGTCGCCGAGGCGATCAAATGGCTCATGAAATTGGGCAGCAAATGGCGCGCGATGATACGCCGGGGCGGCGCCCCCATGAGCGCGGCGGCGGTGCAGAAATCTTCCTCGCGCAGCGCCAATAGCTTGGAGCGGACGGCGCGGGCGAGGCCCGGCCAATCGAGAAGCGCCAATATCAGGGTGATGCCGAAATAGATGGCAACCGGCGACCATGTCACCGGCAACGCCGCCGACAGCCCCAGCCAGAGCGGCAATTCCGGTAACGAGCGCAGCACTTCGATGGCGCGCTGCGACAGATTGTCGACCCAGCCGCCGAAATAGCCGGCGGCGCCGCCGATGGAAAGCCCGAGGATGAAGCTGAGAGTGATGCCGACCAAGCCGACGGTCAGGGATATGCGCGTGCCATATAGGATACGCGACCACACGTCGCGGCCCAACCGGTCTGTACCGAGCCAGAAAAGGGTGCCGCCGTTGGCCGCGCAAGCGAAGTGCCTATCGCTGCCAAAGCCCATCCAAAAGCCATACTTATCGCCCCGGCAGAAGAAGCGCAGCGGCTGCACCTGTGTCTTGTTGACCGTATATTCGCGCTTCAATGTGGTCATGTTAAGCCGGTATTCGAGGCCATAAACAAACGGCCCGACGAATTCACCCTGGTGGAAGAAATTGATGCTCTGCGGCGGCGCGAAAATATGGTCCGTGTGGCGCGACGTCAGGGCGTAGGGCGCCAGGAACTCGGTAATTAAAATCGAAAAATAAAGGATAAACAGGATAACGCCGGAATAAACCGCAAGTTTGTGGCGCTTCAAACGCCACCACATCATCCGCCACTGGGAGGCCAGGTAGAAGCGTTCCTGCTCGGGCGTCAGGGCCTCGACCTCAAGCGGATCGAAGGGCTCGGGGGTAACGAAATGGGCCAGCTTGTCGGTCAACGGTTGGTTCCCCCTTCAAGCCGGATGCGCGGGTCGAGAACCGCCAGCAAAAGATCGGATATGAACATCCCGACCACGGTCAACAGCGACACGAACAGGAGGAACGAGCCGGCCAGGAACATATCCTGGGCGCGCAGCGCGTCGAGAAGGATCGGGCCAGTGGTCGGCAAATCCAAAATGACAGCGACGATGACCGATCCGGAAATTACCTGCGGCAACAGATTGCCGATATCCGCAATGAACGGATTGAGGGCCATGCGCAGCGGATATTTGAGCAACAGACGGCCGCGTGGCAGGCCCTTGGCGCGCGCGGTTATGACATATTGCTTGTGCAATTCGTCCAAGAGATTGGCGCGCAGGCGCCTGATCATACCAGCCGTTCCAGCGGTGCCGATAACGACCACTGGAACCACCAGGTGTTCCAGGATCGACAGCGCCTTGCCGATGGACATGGCCTGGTTTTCAAAAACCGGGTCCATCAGCCCGCCAATACTGGTGCCGAAGAATTTCTTGGCCAGGAACATCAGGATCAGCGCCAACAGGAAATTTGGCGTCGCCAAGCCGATAAAGCCGACAAAGGTCAAGCCGTAATCCCCCCAACTGTACTGATGGGTCGCCGAATAGACACCGATGGGAAAGGCAACGACATAGATGAAAACGATGATCGAAAAATTCAGGATCAGGGAGTTCACGAAGACATCGCCGATCACCTCGGACACCGGCAGATTATGTTCGATGGAACGGCCAAAATCACCCTGGACAATACCGCTGACCCAGATGAGGTATTGCTGCCACATGGGTTTGTCCAAATGATATTCCTGTTTCAGGAATTCGATTTTCTGGGGATCGGCACTTTCTCCCTGGGACTGAAGTTCGGCGATGTAGCTGGTCAGGTAGTCACCCGGCGGCAGTTGGATGATGACGAATACCAGCGCGCTGACCACAATCAAGGTCAGGATCATTACAAAAATACGCCGGGCGAGAAATTCAACCATTTGGGGGTTCTTTATGCGGGTTATTCTACGGGGTTCGGGTCAGCTTTGGTTTTTCTTAGGTTCAATCCAAAAGGTATCGGGCCGGTAGACGCCGAAATGGGCGCCCGGATCCCAGTTGTAAATCGCCTTCTCAGGTACATTGCGCAATGATTTGCGAACCACGATAACCTGTGGAACGCTGGCGATCAGGCCGATGGAATAGGCCTGATCGGAATAGATATCGAGCATCCGCCGCCAGATCCTCTTGCGCTCCTCGGGCGAGCGGGCGTTGCGCCAATCGTCATTCAAGCGGAACAGTTCCTTGGGCAATTTCATGTCGATAGGCTCGCCCGCCTTGCCCCGGGTCTCGTGCCACTGGCCCCATTTCGGCCATTGCAGCTGTTGCTGAGAGGTTGGCGCCAGTTCCTTCGGCGTGAAACTGTCACTGGGAACGCCATTTTCCAGACCGAACCATAACGCCATCTGCACGAAGCCGCTGAAGATGCGGGTGCGCATCACTTCGCGGTTGAGTGGCTTTGAAAACACCTTGATGCCGATCCGACGCCATGAATCGCGGATCAATTCCAATAGATCCGGAGGCTCAGATTCCTCTGTCGAGAACACCACGGTCAATTCCAGTGGCTTGCCGTCCGCCATCAGGCGCGTGCCCTGCGAAGTGCGCTTCACTAGGCCCAGTTCGTCCAGCAACCGGTTTGCCCGTTCCACATTAAACTCGGTCCACCGCTTGGCAAATTTCGCATCATACAGGGGGCTTTCGGGAAGCACCGTGTTCCCGGTTTCACGCGCCAGGCCGTAATAAATGACCTGATTGATTTCATGACGGTCGATGCCCATGGACAGCGCCCGGCGGAAGCGCGCGTCACGGAACAGCCGCCGCTGAACCGGATTGTTGACGTTCAAGTTCGGGAACAGCGCCCAGCGTGAACCTTTCGCCGTCCGCCACAAGCGCGTCATATAATCGAACTGTTTTTCCGATTGCTTGAGGACGGTGTAGTTGTTGAAGTTCAGGCCGCGCGACTGCAAATCGGTTTCGCCCGAACCGGATTTGATGGGAATCAGTTTGCTGCTGGTGATGTTTAGCTTCACCTCGTCGATATAGGGAAGCTGGCGGCCGTTGGCATCGACCCGGTGGAAATAGGGATTGCGCGCGAAACGAAACTTTTTCGACGGCGGCTTGGTCTTTAATATCCAGGGTTGCAGCGAGGGCAGTTTCGGATTGTTGTTCTTGTATTGCTGGCCGAGCACGTAATGCAGCGCCACCCAATTGCGCTGCTTACGCTTTTTGACCAATGCCTTGAGCTTCGCCATATCGGTATATTTGGCGTTGAAATTCTTCATGTAATGGGCCGGTTGATAGATGTACATCGGCCGCGCGCCGGCCAAGCGGGGCAAAAAAAACGGGTTCGGTTTATGCCAGGTGTAGCGCACCGTGTATTTGTCGATCACCTCGAATATCGGGAGCTTTCCGTCGACTAGCATATCGACCGGCAGGGACATGTTCTTGACGGCTTTGTTGGTCGCCGATTCCTCGAAATAATAACGGAAATCTTCGGTCGTGAAGGGCTGGCCGTCGGACCAGCGATGACCCTTGCGCAAATGGAAGGTAAAAATCCGGCCCTCTTTCTCCTCAACCTTTCTCAGTATGTCGGGAACAAGATTGAAGTTGGTGTCATAGCCGACAAGCCGGGCATAGCCGTAAACAACCATCTGCCGGATATCTTTCTTGCGGCCCATCAGCAATGTCAGGGAACCGCCATGCCGGCCGTTCTTCAGTTTCTTGCCGTCGAAAACGGCGACGTCCGGTTCCTGCGGCAGGCGCTGGTGCACCGGTGGCAGTTTGCCGGCCGCAACCGCCTTTCGAAGCGACGGCGTCTCGATCAGATTGCTGGGTTGTACCTGGGCGGCGGCATCCGCGCCGTAAAGCAAACTCGCCGCCAGGGAGGCGAGAACGAATATCTTGTGGTCGGTCATGATGCCTCCCGCAGCGCCGATCCGTCACCATCGATGCGGACAAAGTGGTCGGCGGCGATCTTGGTCAAGGTCGCGTTGCCGCCGTCGGTTACGGTGAAAGGGTGTGGCCATTCGGCCGGTTCCGATGCCTTGCCTTCCATCAGGGCGGTAAGATCGAGTTTGCGGTCCGGATCGGGGAACGGTACGGCGCTCAACAACGCCTTGGTATAGGGATGCACGGGATTATGGAACAACACTTCGCGCGGCGCCACCTCGACCAGCTTGCCGGCGCACATGACCGCAATACGGTCGGCGACATAATTGACCACCGCCAGGTTGTGGGACACAAACAGATAGGTGAGGCCGAGCTCGGACTGCAAATCCTTCAATAAATTCAATATCTGCGCCTGCACCGACACATCCAAGGCGGATACCGGCTCGTCGCACAGCAACCGTTCCGGCTTCAGCGCCAGCGCGCGCG
>NZAK01000014.1 GCA_002687515.1 Rhodospirillaceae bacterium | reverse complement strand
GTCGCCGCCGGCCGATGCCTGGTAGCCGGCTTCGGTCAGCCCGGCGAAGATTTCCTGGTAGCTTTTCTCGCCGTCCGGATCGCCGCCGCCGCCGCCGATGGCCTGTTCGACGACCGCCAGGAAGGCGCTGTCGGCGATCAGCTCCGAATGGGGAATCTCCGCCTCCGGCTTGCGCTGGGCGTAGGTCGCGTCGGTAAAGATATCTTCGTCGGTGGGATCGGATTCGACCGCCGCGATGCCGGCCTGGGCGGCGTGGCTGCGCAAGCCGCCATAGTCGGATGCATCGTTGGTGTTCTGGAAAACGAAGAAGCTGAGGCGTTTGCCGTTGACGGCCGCGGTCAATCCCCGCTGGGCGCAGAGCGGCAGCCTGGCGTAGAGGTATTCGCCCTCGGGCTCGACGCTGTAGCCGGCGGCGCCCAGATCCTCGACCAATCGCGCCAAATCCGCCGGCTCGGGGGCAAGCCTGTTCGCCTCCGGGTTTTCGTAGATTTCCGACGGACGGTGGTAGGAGGCCCAGGTGTGCCATTCCATAAAGTGCCAGTCGGCATGGGTCAGCCGCTTTCCCTGCAACGGGCCGTCGGTGGCGATGCCCAGGATATTCCAGCTGGACCCGGTTTCGACGTCCTTGAAGGTGCCGCCGGAGCGTTCGAAGGTGAGCGTCTGGCCGTCGAGATTGCGCTGGTAGGCGCCCATGGTATGGCTGTCCGGTTCCGCCCAGACGGTGATTCCATCGCCCTGCATCTCGTCATGGATGACATTGTTGCCCTTGCGCACCTCGGCCAACGGATAGGCGCGCGCCGTTCCCTTGACCTGAATGCCCATGATCAGGGCGTTCTCGGCCAGCCTTGTGTCGAGCTCGCCGCATTGGATGGTATCGATGAACATCTGCTCGAGGCCGGCGCTGCCGACCCACTTGATGGCGCCATGTCCGTGGCGGGCGTCGGAATGGGTCGGCCAGGGTTCCCAGACGACGACATCGGTGTCGGGATTGAGAGCCAGCCATTCCTTCCACGTGGTTTGCAGGGTCGGAACCCGGGGGATCACGGTCCCCTTCACGGGGCCGTTCATGGCGGCGCCGTCAAAGGGCGACCAGACGCTGTCGGATTCAATATCCCACATCGCCAGGCCGGCGTTGTAGAGGCCCTTGCACTGAAATTCGTAGAGTTTGTCCTCGACCGAGGACTGGTACGCACCACCGGTGCTGCACTGCTCTCAACAGGTGATGAGGATATTTTCCCCGTTCAGCGTATCGTTGATGGAATGGAATTTGTCGCCGATCCAGTAAGGATAGGCGCGGCTCTGGCCGTTCACGGTGACGCCGATGATGCAGTCTTCGTCGCGCATGTGGGTGGCATCCTTGCCGGCGACCACCGGCGGGTTGAAGCCGGACGGAAAGATCGGCTTGTCACCCGGCAATTTGGGTGCGACCCAGATTTTGTCGATTTCGAATTTGTCGACGAAAGCCAAATCCTTGTTGGCGGCGCCAAGATGTGGATACAGCATGAATTTTTCTCCCTTTGGGTGTGATCTTGTGGCTTATCACCGTTGGCCGGTGATTTCGCACCTATTTAGGCGTTTTATTCCTGTGCGGCAATATACCACCCAGGGCCAATAGGTGCCTTTCGATTTGCGGTAAAAAATTGAATAGTCCGGGATTGATCCCGCGATCCCCGGCTGGGCATCGATTTCGGGTTCGCGCCCTGTTTATTGCCGGCGCCTCGGGGACTTTTGATCACGGTAAATTGAGCCAGCTCGCCGTCCTATCGATGCTTTTGATAGCGCCATTTCCTCGTCATCCGCGACCTAATCACCAATGCCCTGCCCGTTGATAGCGGTCAATGCGGGCGATGGTGAAATGTGCCAAGGTTCCAGATGCTTACGGACCACGGGATAGAACAAGGAGATCATCATGTTTACGTGTCGATTTCTTGTCCGGTTGGTTTCGGGCGCTGCAATTTTTCTGATCCTTGGCGGCGGGCTGCTGCCGGCAACCGCCCTCGGCGACCACGTCAGCTATAAAAACGACGTCTTCCCGATTATTGAGCTGAGGTGCCTCGCCTGCCACCGGCCCGGCGGTGACGGATTTGAAAAAAGCGGCCTCGACATGCGCACCTATGAAAGCCTGCTGAAGGGAACCAAGCACGGCTCGATGATCGTGCCCAACAGCGCCTTCACCAGCAATCTGATCGGCGTCATCGACCACCGGGTCGATTCCAAGCTCTATATGCCGCACAACAAGAAAAAAATCACCAAGTGCGAACGGCTCATCTTCAGGTTCTGGATCAACCAGGGCGCGAAGAATAATTGAGGCGCGGCCCACGGGAATAGCGAGCCGGGGTCGGCCCTCGGAAGCAGCCCGTGTGGGGTTGGCTGGGCCGGCCACGCGGGCGTGCGGCTTGGCACCTGTTTATGTGAGGGGCTGCTGCGCAGGCTGGCCATGCGTCCGTCGAGATAGAACTCGGACGCCAATGCGCCCCCCGACCTCGATCCTCCTCCTCGCTGGAAGTGGGCTGCCGTATTAAAAAGTAAACTGTCACCGTATTTAAAACTGTCACCGTATTTAAACTGTCACCGTATTTCCAGGACGGCCCCTATCCCCGCACCAGCTCGATCAGCGTGATCTCCGAGCTGGTGCCGAGCCGCATGGGCGGGCCCCAATGCCCGGTGCCGCTGCTCACATAGATCTGCGTCTTTCCGTGCCGCGCCAGGCCGGCCACATAGGGCTGGATCAAATGCACGATCCAGGTGAAGGGCCAGACCTGGCCGCCATGGGTGTGACCCGAAAGCTGCAATCCCACGCCATGTTTGGCGGCGGCGAATATCTCCTTCGGCTGGTGGGCGAGGAGGACGATCTCCTTGCCCGCGGGCACGCCTTGAAGGGCGCGGGCCACATCCGCGCCGTGGCCCTGGGCGACGGCCTGGAAGCTGGAATCATACACACCCGCCAGGCAGAAACTGTCCCCGCCGGTCCCGATGCTCACCCACTCGTTGCGCAACACACGCATGCCCATGGATTGGATCTGGGCGAGCCAGGGCCCGACGCCCGAATAATATTCATGATTGCCGGTGACGAAGAAGACGCCCATGGGGGCTTTCAGTTCGGTCATGGAGGCCACCTCGCCGCGCAGATGGAAGGCGTCGCCGTCCACCAGATCGCCGGTAACGGCAATGATGTCGGGCTCAAGTGCATTGACCCGGTTTACCACGTCCTCCACGTAATCGCGCCCCACCGTCACCCCCACATGGAGGTCGGAGATCTGCGCGATGGTCGTGCCGCTCAGGCTGGCGGGCAGGCGCGCAAGCGCCACCTGCAGTTTGCGCAGCTGGGGCGGCCGGGCGGCGGCGCGGGCGGCGAAGGCCGAGACGCCCATGGTGCCGAAGGCGACGGCGCCCGCCACCAGGCGCGAGAGGTAGGCACGGCGCGCGGGGTCCGGCGCGCCGTGCCGGCTGGGCATAAAGCGCAGCGCCGCTCCGCCCAGCCAGCGCAGCAGATCGGCGCCGAACTGGACGCTGAACAGAAGACCAATGACCCCCATCCAGATATAGGCCACCCAGATCAGCGCCTGCCATCCCGGAAAGGGTTGATCGCGGCCGATCAGGAAGGTGGCCGGAATGGTCAGGGCCAAGGCCAGGAGCAGAACACCGCCCCCCCAGCGCCAGCCCCGCCCCCGGCCCGTCGCATGGACCATGCGCGCCCAGACATAGACATGGAGGACGGTGATCACGCCGACCAGCAGGGAAAATATGGGGAGCCAGGGGGGGAACCAGCCGCTCATGGCACATACCTCCGCCCACAGCTTGGCCCTGGAAAGCGCGCGGCGTCAAGCCGGCGGGCGGCGGGTCGGGCCGAACCAATAGGGCTCAGGCGCTGACCCGGTGCTGGCCGTCGAAGGCAGGGGCGATCTCTTCCATGAATTTGGGTCCGAGTACCGGACGCGCGCGGGCCGACCGTGCCAACCCCCGCGCGCTGCACCCTCTCTTTTACCTTGCATTTGTTCCTATTTTGTGCTATAAGCCGACGCTCTTCCTAAACACACTGAATAGGAATTTTTACCGGGGTATTTGCGGGACCGCCGGGTGTCCAGATATAGGAATATGGCACCGATTTACCCCCATTAATCGACATGGAACCCATACAAAACCCGATGAATCCCTATAAAACCCTATACGATTTTTCGCCCGAATGTGTCGCACCAAGAAAAAAGGGTTTCACCACGGAGACGGTGAGGCGGTGAGAAATTGTTTTGGCGCTTTGCGCCATCTTGTCTTCTCCGTGTCTCACCGCCTCCGTGGTGCAAACATCACGCCCGCAAAAACCGGTAGAAAACGGTATGAAACGGTAGGAATAGTGATGAAACGGTATGGTCGATTTTCGCGGAATGTGTCGCATAACGGTCGCAGCCCGCATGGGGATGGCGGGGTCGGCCATGCGGGCGTCGATCTAGGCACCTGTCGACGTTGGGTCCACACGGGCGTCCGGTCAGGCACAACGCCGACAAACCTGTGTCCGAGCTTTTCTCACGCCCACATGAAAATAGGTCCGAGCGCGTCTCACGCCGGTGTGGCCGGCCCAGCCATCCCCACACCGGCTGCTTCGGCGGGCCAGCCCCGGTGCGCTATGCCGCCACGCCGCCGCTTGACGCCGGTGGTTGACCCAGGTCAAATAGCCCGTTTCCGCCATCCCCTATTGTGACGGCGGGTCGCGATTTGGTATCTTGCAAGTAGAATTAAACAGGGAGATCTGACATGACTAAAAGAGACCGTAGTATCCTCACCCCTCGAACAATAATTTCCGCGGCATTCATCGGATTGGCGGTCGCCATCGGCGGTTCCGTATCGGCTCAGGCGCAGGGCTTGAAAAATGTTACCTTTTCACTCGATTTTATTCCTCTCGGCCGCCACGCCCCCTGGTATGTCGGCGTCGAAAAAGGCTTCTACAAGGCCGAGGGCCTCAAGGTAAAGATTATCACCAGTAAAGGCTCGTCGGCGGTTATTCAGGCCGTCGAATCGGGATTGGCCGATATCGGATTTGTCGATGTACCGGGCATTTCCTTTGGTCGCGCCGGGGGATCGACGATCAAGATGGTGGCGGTAAATTATCAAAAAGCGCCATACGCGATATTCTCCCTCGACAACGGCGCCAATGTCACAACCGCGAAACAACTTGAAGGCCTGACCGTCGGCAGCGGGGCCGGCAGTTTCACGCCAAAAGTGATCAGAGGGTTCATGGTGCAAAAAGGATTGGACCCCAATAAACTCAAGATTTCCAACGTGGCGCCTCCGGCCTGGGCATCGATGCTGCTTTCCGGCAAGGTGCCGGCGATCGACTTCTACGTCATGTCCGGCGTTGGCTTGTCGATGGGGGCAAAAAAATCCGGCGCAAACTTGACGACATATTTGCTGGGCGACAATGGTTTAAGTCTTTACGCCAATGGCATCGGGGCGAAGGAAAGTTACATCAAGGCGAACCCGGATGTGATGAAAAAATTCGTTCGCGGATCGCTTAAAGCCTGGCAATACACGTTAAGAAATCCCAAAGAATCCGCGAAGATGCAGCGCCGTCATATCAAGGCGCTGAAAGAAGACATCATCGTTAAGGAAATCGCCATCATCGGCAATCTGGCGGTGACCGAGGATACCAAGAAGAACGGACTGGGCTGGTTCAGCAAGGCCAAAATGCAGCAAAGCCTGGATTTCGTGCGCAAATATGCGCCGCCCAAGGGCAAACTTCCGAGCGTCGGGGATTTATTCGTTGCCGGGTTCCTGCCCGACCCGCCGATAAAACCGTAAGGAACCGAATTCGAACCAAATATGAATGACAACGCCCTCTCGGGAGACATTGCACGGGCCCGGAATAACGGGCCCGTGCCTCCCGTTTTTGGCGAGTTCACGGATGTCCGTTGCGCCTTTGATATTGCCGGAAAAGAACCGCTCCTGGCGATTGATCAGATATCGTATGAGCTGGAAAAGGGGCGCCTGGTAAGCCTTCTCGGTCCCAGCGGATGCGGTAAAACGACATTCCTGCGAATTGCCGCCGGGTTGACCAAGGCCACCGGCGGCAGCGTGAAAATCAACGGCGTCGAGGTGACGGAACCTCACACCGAGTTCAGTTTCATGTTCCAGACGCCGAACCTGATGCCGTGGCGATCGGTCTTCGACAATATCATGTTCCCGATGGAAATTCTGAAACGCAAGAACAGCCAGGCCAAAATCCGCGCCATGGAGCTTCTCGATCTGGTCGGCCTGTCGGGGTTCGAAAGTGTCTGGCCCGATCAACTGTCGGGCGGCATGAAACAAAGAGTGGCGCTTTGCCGCGCCTTGATCCACGAGCCCAACCTGATGTTGATGGACGAGCCCTTCGGCGCGCTCGATGAATTGACCCGGATGGAAATGCACGATTTGCTGCTCAACATCCACAATGTTTCAAAAACCACCATCATGTTCGTGACCCACAGCATCAGCGAGGCCGTATATTTGTCGGATACCGTGCTTGTGTTCAGCAAGCGCCCGGCGGTCATCGCCGATCTGATCGACATCGACCTGCCCTACCCGCGGACCCCGGAAATAAGGTATTCCCAGAGGTTCACGGAGTTGGAACACCGGGCCGGCGTCGCGCTTGGAATATCAAAGTGATGAAAGAAGGAATTAAGCTGGCGCTCTATCCCTTCATCGGCACGGTGGCCATGATTATAGCATGGCAACTCTATGTCGACCTGCTTGAAATCAACCCGGTCGTCCTCCCCAGCCCGCTGGCAATATATCTGGTATCGGTCAAGGAAATCGGACTTTTGTTATCCGAAACATGGCCGACGACATTGGAAATCATCTATGGGTTTGCATTGGCCGTAATATTGGGCGTGCCGATGGCGGTCGGAATTGCCAACACCAAATTCTTGAACCTCACCTTCTATCCGATCTTGATCGCCGTCCAGTCGGTGCCGAAAGTCGCCATTGCGCCAATCGTTTTGGTGTGGTTCGGAACCGGCATAGAATCAAAATTGGTGATCGCATTTCTGGTCGCCTTTTTTCCAATCGTGGTGGATACGGCGACCGGCTTGAATGCGACATCGCGGGACCTGCTTGACCTGGCCAGGTCACTTCGCGCGACACCTTTTCAGACCTTTATGAAGGTTCAGTTTCCGTCTGCCCTGCCACATTTCTTTTCGGGCGCCAAGGTGGCGGTAACCCTCGCGGTGATCGGCGCGGTGATCGGAGAGTTCGTCGGCTCCGATGCCGGGCTGGGTAACCTGTTGCTGGTGGCGAATTCCCAACTGGACAGTCCCTTGGCCTGGGCGGCGCTGATTTGGCTGAGCGTATTGGGCATCTTGCTGTTCTTGGCCGTGGTGCTGGCCGAACGGTTGATAATGCCCTGGGGCGTGGGCAGCCAGCACTGATCGGATAACGGATTTACGGATGCAAATTGCGTTGCTTGAACACTGACAAAAAATAACGGAGGAAGAAAATGGATTGGGACGTCAAACATTATCCAACTTATTGGGTTGGCGATACGGCCGGCGAGTTCAAGCGAACCGAACTGGCCTATCCGCATGTGCCGAAGGAGCACCCCAAGTTCGCACAGAGCATGACGGTCGGCAATCTCATTTACGTTTCCGGCTGCACCGGTCAGGATTGCCTTGAAGGCGGGCCGACGCCGACGGCCATCGAAGGCCAGATGAAAAATGCCCTTGATGGCGCCAAGAACGCCATGGAAACGGCGGGAAGCTCCTTGGAGAACGTCGTCAAGACATTCATCCTGGCCAGAAGCCTGGATGATTATCAGGCAATTCGCAAGATTGAGACGGAGTATTACGAGGAGCATGCCCCCTATCTGCTGGAAAACCCTCCGGCCGCCACGCTGATGGTGGTCGACTCCCTGGCAAGGCCGAAATTCTTGTTCGAGTATGAGGTGATTGGCGTCATCGATAGAAAGGCGCCCGGCTGGGAACTGACATTTTATCCGGAATATTGGGGTGGCAAGATGCTGGCCTATCCCCATGTGCCGAAGGAACATGCGAAATTCGCGCGCACCGAGGTGGTCGGAAACCTGGTCATCATTTCGGGATGCCAGGCCCTGGACCACGATACGGTGAAGGTGGAAACCGACGATTTCGAGGAACAGACCCGTATCGTGCTTGAGAAACTTAAGATCGGCATGGAGGAAACCGGCGGCTCCCTGGACAATTTGGTCAAGACCAATGTGTTTCTCAAGGACATGGACCATGTGCAGCGCTACCGGGATGTGGAGCGCGCCTATTTCGCGGAACATGCTCCGGAACTGGCCAAAATTCCGCCGGCCAGCGCGGCGATTATCGTCAAGGAACTGCCACGGCCCGAGTTTTTGGTGGAAGTCGAGGGCTGGGGCGTGGTCGACAGAACGGCGCCGGGTTGGACGACCAAATTCTATCCGGGAAGCAAAGATGCCGCCGCCGTTGTTGCGGCGGGAAACCTTTTGTTCCTGTCGGCTTGCGACGGATCGGATCCGAAGAGCGGCGGCGTCGAAACCGATGTCGTCGAGGAACAGATCATCGTCGCCCTTGATAAGGTCCGGGCAACCCTGGAAGCGGCCGGCAGTTCATTGGATAAGATGGTCAGGAATCTGATGATGCTAAGGCATCTCGACGACTATCCCAAGATGCGTAAAACCGAAGTGGAATATTACGAGAAGCACGCGCCGCATCTGGTCGCCAAGCCTCCGGTCAGCACATTTTTGCAGCTGCCCGCCATCTCGGGTCCAGGGACCTTGTTTCAGATCGACGTGGGCGCCGTTCTTTAGTCCAGTGGCTGGCGATGAACGGCTTGTTCCGGAACAGGCCTCGCCGGCGCCGGTCAGAAGATGGCTTGACCGCCCGATACTTGCAGGTCGGTTCCTGTCACCATAGCCGCTTCGGGCAAGGTGAGCAGCATAATCGCGCCGGCAACTTCCTCACAGGTCGCCATCCGGGCATGCAAAGGGGTCTCGGCGTGTAACTGCTTCATCAACTCCTTCGGCAAACCCGCATTGTGATCGGTTTCAAGTGGTCCGGGCGAAACCAAATTGACGCGTATTCCGTATTGCCCCAATTCGAGCGCCAGCGACCGGGTCAATCCGACCAAAGCATTTTTGGCGGTCACATAAAATGAGTGCTGTAATTCCGGCGACCGCGCCATTGTCGAACTTATATTGATGATCTGCCCGTTGCCGCGCGCTTTCATATATGGCAGCGCCGACTGAATCATATTGAACGGCCCCTTGACCAGGGTATCCAGTTCCCGTTGAAATTCGTCCCAAGAGGTTTCCTCGAACCATTTTCGCTGATAGGGCCGATGCGCATTATTGATGACCACATCGATGCCGCCGAATTTGGCATTGGCGGTTTCGGTGAATTGATCCACCTGGTCGCGGTCGCGAACATCGGCGCGCATGGCAACGGCCTGCCCGGCCTCTGTTTCGGTCTCGTCGATGAGCGTCTTCGCCGCATCTTCCGAGCTTACGTAACTAAACAGGACATTGGCGCCTTCGCGGGCGAACTTCTCAACCAAGGCGCGCCCGATGCCGCGCGTTCCTCCGGTAACGAGGACCGATTTGTCCGACAGTCTTTGACCATTGTCGGTCATTGCAAATTCTCCTTCAGGTTAACGCTTGGCCAACTGGCGTCGTCGTTCACGTGTCTTGGCTTCGTCGACCTTGCCGTCCGGATCGAGCAGCACGCCGTAAACGTCGCGAGATTTTTTCACCGATACGAAGCCGTCGCGCACATCCACGGCAACCCGCTCGGGGTCGCGCTCAAGCGGGTCTCCGAAGCCGGCCCCGCCCATCGAACGCATTTCGATGATGTCGTGGGCGCCGACTTCAAAAAAGCCATTGGTTATCAAGGGTTCGGTTTCACCGTTGGCGCGCGTGATGGTGACGCGTGTGGGTTCGGGATCGCAGCCGCCGAACAGTCCCGACGGCACCGCGTGTGCCTTCGTGCCCGAACCAAAGGACACGCCGTTGACGCTGGGCACCATATGTTCGACCCGGTACACATGACCCGGTCCGCCGCGGAATTGCCCGGCGCCCGCCGTATCGGTTCCCTGTTCGTAACGGTGGATGCGCACCGGATGATTGATCTCGGTAATTTCCGGATCCGGAGACTGGCCCATACCCATCTCTTGCGCCGGTCCACCAATCTCCCAGCCATCGTAGCCAAGGGTCCCCCCCGACGGCGTGGCGCGGAAAAAGAAATCCATGTTCACGGTAAACTGTTTCTTTTCAGGATGAATGTAGGTGACCATGGGCATTACCAGCTTCGAGCTCGGCGCCGCAATCTTGTCCGGCACGACCGGCGCCAGCGCCAACTGCACCGCCTCTTGAACCGCCTCGGCCATGTTGCAGGTTCCGAGAACCGTGGAATGGGGAAACGGCGGGTTGACACAGGTGCCCACGGGATTGACGAAACTGAACGGCCGGAGCGCGCCGGCGTTGCTTTCTTCGTGCTCAAGAATCCAGAACAGCGTCAGCGCCGCCATCGAGCGGGTGAAGGTGTCGGTTGAGTTCATGTAGCGCGGGCTGGCAGGATCACTGGCCGAAAAATCGAAGCTGATGCCTTCCGCATCGACTGTAATCGAAACGCGGATGGTCAGCGGCCGGTCCGACGCGACGTCATCGTCGATTGCCTTTTCACCCTCATAGACGCCAAAGGGGATACTCTTGATGCGCTCGCGCATGGCGAGTTCCGATGCATCCAAATAGGCGGCGACGTGACGTTCGGTCACCGCCGCGCCGTAACGCTCGAGCAGGCCTTTAACGCCCCGCTCACCGACTTTGGCGCCGCCAACCTCGCACAGGATATCGCCGCGCACGATGTCCGGAACCTTGACCTGGCGAAGAATCAGATCAAGCACTTCGTCTTGCAGTTCACCCCGCCGATAGAGCTTGGTGGGCGGCACGATGATGCCTTCATTCCAAACTGTTTCACCGTTCGGATCGTAACCGGCGACGCCGGCGCCACCGACATCCGCCATATGCCCCTTGCAGGCGACCCAGAACCGAATTTCGCCGTCCCAGAAAACGGGCTTAACGATGTTCATGTCCGGCAGATGAGAATTACCACTCGTCGGGTCGTTGACAATGATCATGTCGCCATCGTCGAGCCGATCTTGGTATTTTTCCATGATTGGCGGGATGATGTAGGGCAAGGCGCAGGCGAAGCCGGGAAAGTAGCGGCTTTGCGCCAACAGCCGACCCTGGCCATCCATGATCCCGGTGACGAAATCGCGCGCCTCGGCGAAAATCCCCGACCGAGACGTCATCATCAGGGTTTGCGCCATCTCCTCGGCGATGCCGTCGAGCCGGTTCGGAATGATCGACACCAGAACCGGATCAATGTCTGCCGCCTTCGCTTGGCTCATCGTCATATCCTCGGCTCCCTCACTCCTCTTGTGCACGCTGGTGCCCGGTATTGGCAAGGCGCTCGCGAATGCCATCGAGTTCGCGGCCGTCCGGCCACAGCAGATAACTGCCAAGATCGTCGACACGGAGCCGCCAGCCGGGTGCAATTAGTGTCGTCGTCGTGGGTTCCTCGATGATCGCCGGACCGGGAATCTCGTTTCCCGCCCGTAGCTTGGCGCCCTCGAATATATCTGTCTCACCCTGCTGTTCGCCGAACCAGACGGGCCTGCGGGATTTAATCGCCTGTTCGGCGTCGGCGCCGCCCCTTTCGATTTTCCTGAAAGTGGGTGGTTCGCTGGCGCCCACCGCGCTCAATCGGACGGATTGGATCTCGATCGCAGAATCGGCCAGCGTGTAGCCGTACACGTCCTCGTGGTGTGTGCGGAATTCATCCTTGATGGCGGCGATGTCGCCGACGGATATCGGGCCATCGCTCAATTGTGGCAGTACCGTCTCAAGAACGTGGAACTGGCCTTCGAACAACATGTCGGCAGCGAATTCGAATCGCTGACCGGCCGCCGACACGTGCTCGTCATCGAGCAGTTTTTGGCCGAGCGGCACGAGTTCTTCGCGTAGCGCGTTCAGCCGTTCGGTACAGTCGGTTTGCTCATCGAGGAGCATTGCCGCGAACCGCACCAGATCGTGCCGCAAATCCGTGGTCAGCATGCCGGTGGCGCACAGCACCGAACTCGCCTTGGGAATAAGGACCAGTTCGAGACCCAGTTCTTCGGCGATCCCACAGGCATGCAAAGGCCCGGCTCCGCCAGCCACCACCAACGCGGCATCGCGCGGATCGAACCCGCGTTCGATGGAAACCTTGCGTACACCGTTCGCCATCTGCGAATTGACGAGTTGCACGATACCGGCGGCGGCCTGTACATCGCTCAACCCTAAGGGAACGGCGACGTGTCGGTTGATGGCCGATTGCGCCAGTTCGGCGTGCAACGCGCGTTCGCCACCCAAAAAATAATCGGGATTCAAACATTCAAGGACCAAGTTGGCGTCGGTAACCGTCGGCCGCTCGCCGCCGAGCCCGTAGGCGGCCGGCCCGGGAACGGCCCCAGCACTTTCCGGCCCGACATTCAGTATCCGGCCTTGGTCAACGAAAGCGATGCTGCCGCCCCCCGCGCCGATGGCGCGGATTTCCAGTGTCGGGACGGTCACGGACCAGGTTTCCCGCTTTCTCCTGATGTGCGAAGCGCTTGAGTCACCGCATCTTTCGTGCCAAGTCCTTCAATGCTTTAGGAATTAAGGATTCTTTCCGCGTACAGCGGCCGGATAGGGCCCCAGAACGGCGAAATCGTTACCGGTCAGTAACATTTCATAGAATCGGGTAACGGTTTTGGTTCTTTGCCGCATTTCAGCGGGATAATCGGTTTTGTTGCTCAACGGGCGTTACCGACCGGTAACATCCTGATTTAAGGGATAAAATTGGGCCTTGCGGGGTTAAGCGGGCCGTAATTGCGGAAAACCGGCTTAACCAAGGTCAATCACCTCTCGCTGGTATTAGTGGTATACGGTTTGCTGGGAAAGAGTTGGTTCTTGGCTTTGGTCCAGGCGCCGGAAAACCCTTCAACAGGGAGGAAACATGCATCGCTTTATCATCGCAGCCTTGGTGCTGGTTTGCACATTGAGCAGTGCGCGCGCGGAATCCGCCTCCCCCATCCGCTTTGGTCTGACCCCGGTGGTGGTTCAGGAAAACTTGCGTTTTCTCGACAGATGGGCCGAGCACCTCAGCAACAAGGTGGGCCGCCCGGTGGAGTTCGTTCGCCGGCGGTCCTATCGTGAGATCACGGACCTGCTCAAAACCGGCAGGCTCGAATTTGCTTGGATTTGCGGCTATCCCTTCGTTCAGAAACGCGATCCCGAGTTTCTGGCGCTGCTGGCGGTGCCCGTCTACAAGGGCGAGCCTTTGTACCATTCCTTCATTATCGTCCACCGCGATAGTCCTTTCGCCAAACTGGAAGACCTCAGAGGCGGCGTTTTCGCCTTCTCGGACCCAGAATCCAATTCCGGTTTTCTTTATCCGCAATCGGTCTTGGCGAACCAGGGCGAGACCCTGGAATCGTTCTTCCGGCAAACATTCTTCACCTTTAATCATGCGGAGACCGTCGAAGCCGTGGCAGAACAGGTGGCCGACGGCGGTGCCGTCGATTCCTACATCTGGGAATACTTGCGTTTGTTCCGGCCCGAGATCGCGGAGAAAACCCGCGTCATCATGCGGTCGCCTAAATTCGGATTCCCCCCCCTGGTTTCGCGCCTCGGCGTAGACGCGGGCGTCGTTTCCCGCATGAAATCGGCGTTGGCTGAGATGGCCGATGACCCGAAGGGCCGAACATTCCTGGAGGGCCTTAAGCTCGACCGTTTCGGCGACTTCCCGCCCAGTCTCTTCGACAATATCCGGCACATGGCCAACGAAACACGCAAGGCCCTTCCGTGGCTGGCGTCGGCTAACAAACGAAAGAAAAATCGGTGACGAGAGAGGCATGAAGCTCTTTTTTTTACGTTCCCGGGGACTGTCGTTCAAATTTGCGCTGGCAATTACGGCGGTCGTGGCTGGCGTGGCGTTCACCATTGGGGCCGTGATCGTCGTCCAGGATTGGCGGCGGTTCCACCAGGATTTGGAAGAAAGAGCGCTTCTTTTGGCCAGATCCGTGGCGGTTACGGCTCCCCAGGCGATCCTTCGTAACGATTCCTGGTTCCTTTACCAAAGCCTCAAGAAAATGGCGGTTTGGGAACCTGGCGGCTTGCAAAACACCAAGGTCATGACCGCCATGACCCTTGATCCGGAAGGGCGTGTCCTGGCGCATCTGAAGCCCAAGGACCATCCCCTGGGGCTTCGATTGAGGGCGTCCAATGATGAGGAAATAGCACTGCTCGAAGCCGCTAAGTCGGCGCGTACGGCGAAGGTTTTGGAGGGCAACGGCGTTGGTGCTAGGGGATTCATCGAGGCCGTGATCCCTCTGTTCTCTGATGAAAAGTTTCTTGGTGTCGTCCGGGTTCGCGTTTCCACTTACGAAGTCTATCTCCAGGCACAGCGCTCGGCGTTGCTTGTGATCGGGCTTACCGTGGCGCTGGTGATCCTCGGAAGTATATCGGGTGCGGTCATTTCCCGCCGCATGGTCAAACCGCTGACCGCGATGACCAACGGTCTGCACGCGGTCCGCCGGGGTGAATTGACAACGATTGCACCTGTGCGGGTGCACGATAACGACGAACTCGGCAAGTTGGCCGCGACCTTTAATGAAATGGCGGTTGAACTGGCCGAAAAGAAAATGCTGGAAGAGCAAATGGCGGTCAGCGAGAAACTCGTCTCGTTGGGGCGGATCACCGCCGGCGTCGCCCACGAAGTCAACAATCCCCTGGCTGGTCTTCTCAATTGCATCGATAATCTTAAAAAGCACCCCGACGACAAGGAAATGATGGAGCGCTACCTGCCGCTTCTGGACAATGGCCTCAACCGGATCAAGAATATCGTCGAGAGCCTGCTGGTAGAGTTGCGCGTTGAGGATACGCGAGAGGTATCGGACGGGTCGTGCCTGGATGATTTGCGGGAAATCGTCGAGGCCGAAATCAATGGCCGCGATATCCAACTCGTTTGGGACAACCATCTCGGCGACCAGGTCCGAGTCTACAAAGGACAGGTGCAACAAGTGGTTCTCAACCTCCTCAAGAACGCCGTACAGGTACTACCCGACGGCGGAACCGTTACCTTCCGGTCCTATCACGACGGGGACTGCGTGGTGCTGGAAGTGGACGACGATGGGCCTGGGATACCGCCCGAGAATCGCAGCCATCTTTTCGATCCTTTTTTCACAACGACGCCGAACGGAACGGGGCTGGGCCTCTGGGTCGTCTATCGCCTGGTCGAGAGCATGCGCGGCGTCATTGAGGTGGAGAGCGAGATGGGGCAAGGCACCCAAATACTGGTGACCCTGCCGACAACCGAAGTCAGGACTTGACGAGTTATGGAAACTGAACCCGCAGTACTGCCATTGGATAACGATTTCTCCGACCTCTGCGTTCTCGTTGTCGAGGACGACGAGATCATGCGTGTTTCGCTGGAGGACCGCCTTCGGCTCGAAAGCATTCCCGTTCGAACGGCCTGCGACCTGCTCGAAGCCCACAACCAACTCGATAAGGGCGATGTCGACCTGGTGGTCACTGATATTCGGCTTCCAGACGGATCTGGAAGCGACCTTTTCGCGGACATTTCGCGCCATCATCCCGGAGTTCCGGTGATCCTGATGACGGCGTTCAGTGAAGTATCCCACGCCGTCGCCTTGGTTAAGGCGGGCGCCGTCGATTATCTCACCAAACCGTTCGACATACAGGACTTCATCGGCACGATCCGCCGGAATCTCTCGCTGATCGCCGACATGCGGTTGACCGCGGAACCCTTAAGCATACTCAAGGACGCATTTCGGCCGGGAAGCGGCGTCATCGGCAAGAGCCTAGCCATGCGCCGCATCGAACGCCTGATCGCGCGTCTGTCGAATGTTGACAGCTCAATCCTCATTACTGGAGAGTCCGGTGTCGGTAAGGAAGTCGTGGCGAACCTCATTCATCGGAATAGCCCCCGCGCCGACGGTCCATTGGTTACTGTGAATTGCGCGGCACTTCCGCCGAACCTGGTGGAAAGTGAGCTTTTTGGTCACGAAAAAGGGGCTTTCACCGGGGCCGCCCAACGCCGGATCGGGCGCTTCGAGAAGGCCCATCGCGGCACTATATTCCTCGATGAAATTGCCGAAGTTAAGCCCGAAATTCAGGTCAAGCTGCTGCGCGTCCTTCAAGAGCGCATCGTCGAGCGAGTCGGCGGCGGCGAGTCCATTCCGATAGACGTTCGCGTAATTGCGGCGACGCAGGTCGATCTGGACGAGTCGGTGAAGGCAGGCCGCTTCCGCTCGGACCTGTTCTGGCGGCTCAACGTAATCCATGTCCACATTCCGCCGTTGCGCAAGCGGAGAGAGGATATCCTTTATCTGTCCCACCTTTTCTTGGAGCACCAAGCCTCGGACATGGGTATTCCCGTTAAGGGGCTTTCCGGGGAGGCCGAGGCATATCTGCTTGGCATGCCGTTTCCCGGCAACGTGCGGGAGCTCAAGAACATCCTCGAGCGGGCTATGGTACTCAGCGACGGCTCTCGGATCATGGCCCATGACCTGGAACCCCTCGAAAACGGAAAAGCGAACGGTGATCGCGAGTCCACCCTCAAGGNGTCCTTCGTGGCGGCGGAAAAGAAGGCCATCTTGGACGCCCTCGCGCGGTACGACTGGGCCATGAAAGCAACCGCTGATGCGCTCGATATCTCGCGCAAGAGCCTTTGGGAGAAAATGAAGCGTTATGGAATATCAAAAAACTCGAATTGAAATAGATGCAGAAATCCGCGTCATCGTATCGCTCCTTCAGATCACCGTTGAAACTAGCGAAGGAGCATGAGGCCGCATCCTTCAGCCTCATAGCATCTTGGGGTTAGAAGCCGTCATCGAAATGACCCAGGTGATACATCGAGGGCGGCGGCATAGTCACTTTCGGGGTCAAAGCCGACATTAAATTTCTGCCTTTGAACGACCGGTTCAAGCCAGAAGCGGACATTGCAATGCCGCTGGCGGGAGCTGTCCAAGTAGGTCCTGCGAAAATTATTGCTGCACAGCCTTTGCCTCTTGCGCCCGGCTTAACTGTCCGAGAGAGGCCGCTAAATAGATCTGTCGTATATGTCCGTTCGACGCGATTACGCTGCTATCGCCAACTGGGTAGACGGCTTCGCAGATTAAATATTCACAACCAACTATCCGAAATGTTGGTATTGGTTGAATCGGAGTCTCTGCAATAATTACGCAGATACCGCAATTCCCGATTTCGGGAGCGGCGTTCGCTTTTTTGTCTGTGTGTCATCGAACGGCCCACGGTATACCTCGATCGCCAAATTCGACTGTTTCGACACAATCCGAACCGATGTCATGCAATCGAACAACACCCACATATCTCGCCTCACGTCGGCTCGATTGCGTGAGCATCGTCCCATTTTGCCGCCCCGCCTCATGGCCGGATCACCTTGTTTCTGATGATCCCGATGCCCTCGACCTCCAGTTCGACTACATCGTTCGGTTCCAGGTAGTGCTCGATCTCCAGTCCGCAGCCCCGTCCGACCGTTCCCGAGGCTAGGAACTCTCCCGCGTGAAGGGTCTCGCACCGGGAGACATAGGCGATGAAGTCGGCGAACGACCAATGCATGGTGCTGGAATTACCGCGCGAGCGCTCATCGCCGTTGACCCGGACGATCATGTCGGCGGCATAGGGATCGAAGGCGTCTGCGGTCACGATGCACGGTCCCATGACCTTGCCGGTGTCGAAGTCCTTACCCTTGAGCGGCCCAAATGGAGCGCCCAGTTCGTGCGCGATGGTGTCGCGGGCACTGAAATCGTTGAACACGGTGTAACCGAAGACGTGGTCCATCGCGTCCTCTTTCGCAATGTCCTTGCCCGGCTTGCCGATAAAGCAGCCGAATTCCAATTCATAGTCGAATTTCTCCGAATAACGGGGCCAGATCACGTCGACCCCGGTACCCACCACGTTCAGCGGATTGGGCTTATAGAACAGCGGTATCTCGTACCAGACGTCCCAGGGCGGCGGTGCGCCTTCCTCCTCCAAGCGCTTGAGGACTGCTGCCGGCTCCGGCGCGTTCTGGGCACCGAGCTTGGTGGTGATGTAGTTGGTGTTACGGACATGTTCCTCGAAACCCAGGAAGTCGCGTATTAACAGCGGGCGCGGCAGCGGGGCGAGTATTTCGACCCCGGCGGCTTTGATCGCCCCGGTGCCGGTGGCGACGCCATGCGCTTCGGCCTTCCGCGCGGCGTCGAGAGCGCCCTCGCCTCCCTCGATCAGGCTCTGCATGTCGGCGAAGGTTTCGGCAGATGCGCCGGAATCCCCCCCCGCCGTCGCCAAGTCGATGATCGTTTGGTCATTGTCGATGAAGGCGCCGATTCGCTCGGCGCCGTTCGTGCGAAAGGTGATTAACCGCATGTTTCTCCTCTCCCTCGTCAGATGTTGGTTTCCGCGTCGCTCATCCGCTTGCGGGCTGCTGCGGTCTCGGATTCAAGTACGCCCAAATCCTTGTCCAGGGCAACACCGTAGTCGGCGAGCGCGGCGTCGCGGCTGACGACGCCGTTGGCGACGTCGGCGATGACGCGGGCCGCCTCGCGGCGGTACGGCGGACCGTAGCCGCCACCGCCGCCGGAGCGGATCAGCACGCGATCACCTTCGTCCAGTCGCACGATGGCCTTGAGGACGGGCTCGACCGTGCCGTCCTGGCGATGCACTTCGGCGTGACCCGACGCCGCCGGCCCACCGCCGAACAGGCCCCAAGGGCGGCATTGGGAGCGTTCGATGGCGAGGGTTATCGAACAGGGTGCGAGCACCGAATAGATCTTGACGGTGCCGAGGCCGCCGCGGAATTCCCCGGGGCCGCCGGAATCGATTCGCAGGCCGAATTCGTCGAGCCGGAGCGGATACAGCGCCTCCTGCAGCTCGGCCGGCATCTCCAATGTGTCGCCGTGAACCGCTGACCGGAAGGGCCCGGATCCGTCCCGGTCCCAGGCTGCGCCCCAACCGCCGACCACCGTGTTGACGGCCGAAAATTTTTCGCCGGTCGCCGGATTAACGCCGTCGAAAACGTGGATGCCGTAGGTTCCGTGATGGGCCCCGATGACCCGGTGGGGAACGGCCGGCGCTAACGCCCAGAGGATGGTGTCAACGACCGTCGGCAGGGTAGTGCCGGACTGGCCGACCGGGGCGTTTTCGCGGGCGCTCAGGAATTTTCCTTCGGGAATCTGGACCTTGATCGGGCGAAAATCGCCTTCGTTGGGTGGTTCGTCAGGCGTCAAAAGGTATTTGGCAGCGACCCGCGCTGCCGCCACGGCACCGCCGTTGAACCCCGAGTTCAGGGACCCCGGCACCTGGTCGGCGACGCCTGAAAAGTCGACGGTCATGGTATCGCCCTCGACGCGGACCTTGATCCCGACCGCGACCGTCCGGTCCGGGGTCACGCCGTCGCTGTCAAGGAAGGCGCTGGCCGCGTATTCGCCGTCCGGAATGTCGCGGATGGCGGCTCGCGCGATCCGTTCGGACTGGTCCCAGCCGAGGGTGACTGCCTGGCGGACGGTGTCAACGCCGTACTTACCGACCAGGTCGACGACCATGTCACGACCCATCAGGCAGCCCGCCAACTGGGCGCTAACGTCCCCCAGCACCATCTTCGGAAACCGGGTGTTGTACTCGATCATGCGGAAGATATCGTCCACCCGTTCGCCCTTGCTCATCAGCTTGACGGTGCGGAACTGGATACCCTCCTGAAAGATCTCGGTGGTGTCCGCGGCGTGGCAGGATCCGACATTAGTGCCGCCGACGTCGAGCCAATGGACGACGATCGCCATGAAGCCGAGCAGCTCGGCCTCATTCGGTCCGACCAGGATCGGCGTGTACATGACCACGTTGTTGAGGTGCTGGCCCATGGTGCCGGCGTGGTTGGTCATGATCACGTCGCCCGCCTCAAAGCCGTCGGGACCGTAGATGGCGAGACCGTCCCGCACCGCCGTACCCAGGGCGTTGGCGACGAAGATCGGGATGCCCCCTTTGCATTGAGAAATCAGTTGCCCGGCGTGGTCGACGATACCGACGGCATAATCCTTGTATTCGAAGACCAGGGGGCTAAACGCGGTGCGGGTGATGTTGGTGTCAATATGGTTGGGGATCGCGTTGAGGCCGTGGCGGATGATCTCTAGCGTGATGGGATCGATCGGATCACGTTGTCCATCTGGGGGCGTTCCTTCGTTCATGATATTCTCGCTTTCCGTTATCGTCCGCAGGCGACGCGGAGTTCGCCGAGTGATCCTACGGCGACCCGGTCGCCGGGTCCGACAACCGTGGTAGCACCATATTCGACGATGATCAGCGGGCCTTCCGACGCGAATTCATGATCCAGTTGGTTGCGTTCGAAGACCGGAGTTTCGATCCGGCCGGTCTCCGCGAAGTAGACCGGCCGGACAAGGACCGGCTCGCCCGAGGCGGCCATCCGCCGCCGCCCGAGGTCCGTAATATCGGGACGCGGCGTTGTCGCCAGCGCCGCCAGGCGAATGGCGATGAACTCAGTCGGGCTGGTCGGGTCCGCCTGTCCGTACTGGCGACGGTAGGATTCGTCGAACCGCGCCCTCAGCGACGCCAAATCGTTAGCCCCGGCGATGGGCACCCGGATGGAATGGCGCTGACCCTTGTAGCGGATCTCGGCAAAGGGCTCGAAGGCGACGTGCTCGGCGTCGACTTCGTTCTTGAGGGCGGCCGCCGCTTTGGCCTCCATCTCCGCCAAAATCCCGCGTAAGGAATCGAGCGAGTCCTCTGCAAGATCGCGAATGAAGGTCTGGGCGTCGTCGAGGCGGGCGTCCGCGAGGAGCATGCCGACGGCCGAGAAGTTGCCGGGTTCGGGCGGCACGACGACCTCCGAAATACGCAATTCGCGGGCCAGTCCGGCGGCATGCAATGGTCCGCCGCCGCCGATCGAGAACAAGGCGAACTCGCGGATGTCGAGACCGCGCTCGATGGTGATCCGCTGGATGGCATTGGCCATGGTGGTGATGGCCAGCTGGACAATGCCGTCCGCCACCCGGTCGGTCTGGTTCTCGCCGTAGCCAAGGGCCGGCGCGACATGAGCGTCAATGGCGCGGCGCGCGGCTGCCTCGTCGAGGGGTAGGGCGCCGTCGAGAAAGGTTCCGGACTGGATGCGTCCAAGAACTACGTTGGCGTCGGTTACCGTCGGCTCGGTGCCGCCACGTCCGAACGACACCGGACCCGGTTCCGAGCCGGCGCTCCGGGGGCCGACCGTCAGGCGGCCTTGGGAATCGACCGCGGCGATGGAGCCGCCGCCCGCGCCGACTTCGACGATGTCCACCACCGATGCCCGGATCGGGAAACCCCTTTCGTAGCCATCCACGTAGTAGTCGGGCTGGACCTGGAACCGTCCGTCCTCGATCACCGCGCATTTTGCCGTCGTGCCTCCCATGTCCAGCGCAACGACCCGGTCGAGGTCGAGGGCACGGGCATACGCACAAGCGCCGATACAGCCGCCGACCGGGCCCGATTCGACCAACGCCACAGGCTGGGCGAGGGTGCGTTCGACCGACAATACGCCGCCGTTCGACGCCATCATGTAGAAGGTACGACGGAACCCCTGGCTCCTGAGTTCGCGTTCGAAGCGTTCGATGTATTCGTTAGTCTTGGGACCGACATAAGCGTTGGCGACGGCGGTTGAGGTGCGCTCGTACTCGTACCACTCGCGGGATAATGCGGTGCCGCAGGTGACGAACCGCCCGGGCAGGCGGTGGCGCAGGAAGTCGACCGCTTGTTCCTCATGGACCGGGTTCGCATAGGCGTTGAGAAACGAGACGGCGACTGCTTCGACGCCGTCGCCGTCCATTGCCTGGGCGACGTCCTCAAGGGCAGTCATGTCCAAAGGCTCTGTCTCGTGGCCATGGCCGTCGATGCGGCCGCCCACTTCGAAACGAAGCGGGCGCGGCACCAGTGGCGGATCGCGACGATAAGCGAGTTGAAACTGGACCGGCCTGTTGGCGCGCCCGATCTCGAGCAAATCGCGGAAGCCAAGAGTCGTGACCAGCGCCGTCCTGGCGCCAGCCCGCTGAACGAAGGCGTTGATGATTTGAGTGGTACCGTGCTTGAACAGCACCGTTGAGCCGAGGTCCAGATCAACGCCGTGGATGCAATCGGCGACGCCGTCGACCAGGTTTTGGTGGTTTGTCAGCGTCTTGCTGTAGGTCACCCCGCCGGTCTCGGGGTCGTAGGTGACGAGGTCGGTGAAGGTCCCGCCGATATCCACGGCAACAATGTTTACCATCATTCCCCCATCATCGTAGACGGCAACCACATTGGCCTGCCCCCAATCAAGTGGTCCAGCGTTTAAGTTAGAGGTTGGCGCTGGTTAAGTTGGTGTTCCGGTCGAAGCCCATCAATAGCGTAGGGCGGAACATCAAGGTTTGGCAATATGGTTTCCGGTACGGGAGGTTTGTATCCCAGTGAGCTATGCGGCCGGACCGTATTGTAGTGGTGTCTCCAGTATTCGATGAGCACTTTTGCCTCATTCAATCTGTAGAAGATTTCCGAGTTCAATAGGGAGGACGCAGAGGATACTCGGCGCCTGCTTTGGCCAGTGAGGATGACTCGATAGCATCGTAAAATGAGCACTAAAAAACTGGGGCACTTGAGCAGGTGGGAATGTCCGCAATGGGTCGATACTGTTGATAAAGTATTTTAGGGTGCCGAGCGCGCAAGATTGATTCAAACCAACCCAATTCTCGGTAACATTGATTCAGTGATCCCATT